>JAJDVM010000321.1 GCA_022826125.1 Defluviicoccus sp. | reverse complement strand
GAACGCCCAAGGAGCGATTCGATGCGGTTCCAGATCGGTCTCCTGCTCTTCCCGGATATCACCCAGCTGGATCTGACGGGGCCCTATGAGGTCTTCACCAAGTTCCCGGAAACGGACGTGCATCTGGTCTGGAAGACGCTGGATCCGGTCACCGCCGCCGGCGGGATGCGGCTGTTGCCGACCGCGGATTTCGCCACCTGTCCGCGGCTCGACCTGATCTGCGTGCCGGGCGGCGCGGGGATGAATCCGCTCCTGAACGACGAGGAGACGCTCGGCTTCGTGCGCCGGCAGGCGGAGGGGGCGCGTTACGTCACCTCGGTGTGCACCGGTTCCCTGGTGCTCGGCGCGGCGGGGCTGCTCGGCGGCAAGCGGGCGACGACGCATTGGATGTCGCTGCCGATGCTTGCCGCCTTCGGCTGCGAGCCGGTGGCGGAGCGCGTCGTCGTCGACGGCGACACGATAACCGGCGGCGGAGTGACCGCGGGGATCGATTTCGCCCTCAGGGTTGCTGGAGAACTGTTCGGGCCGGAAACCGCCCAACGGATCCAGCTCGCGCTCGAATACGATCCCCGGCCGCCCTACGATGCCGGCTCGCCCGCGCGGGCGGACGCGTCGCTGGTGGCGGCCACGCGCGAGGCTTCGGCGGCGCGACAGGCCGAGCGCGAGGCCGCGGTCGAACGGGCGGCGGCCCGGTTGGGCCGGTCTTGAAGGAACGACGATGAAAGCGATGGTCCTGTACGACCGGGAAAAGCCGTTCCGGCTGGAAGAGCGCCCCGATCCCCACCCCGGCCCGGGCGAGGCGGTGATGCGGGTCCGCGCGGCCGGGGTCGGGCTCACGCTGGTCAACATGCGCCTCGGGCGGATGGGCGGCTCCCTGCCGCGCGTGATGGGCCACGAGCTGGCGGGAGAGATCGTCGAGACCGGGGAAGGCGTGACAGCGATTTCGGCCGGCGACCGGTGCGCGGTCTATTTCTACCTCACATGCGGACGTTGCCGCTGGTGCCGCGGCGGGCGCGAGACGCTGTGCGAAAATTTCGCGGGCTATGTCGGCGGTCACCGGGATGGCGGTTTCGCCGAATATGTCTGTCTCCCCGCCGAAAACTTCCTGCCGATCCCGGAGGGCTTGAGCGACGAGGCGGCGGCGGTCGCGGCGGATGCCGTCAACACCAACTGGCATTGCATGCGCGAACGCGCGCGGATCGGACCCGACGACGCGATCCTGCTGATCGGGGCGGGCGGCGGCGTCGGCGTTCACGGCGTGCAGGTGGCGAAGCTGTTCGGCGCGCGGGTGATCGCGGCGGATGTCTCGGACGAAAAGCTCGATCTCGCGCGGCGCTGGGGCGCGGAGGAGACGATAAACGTGCGCGCGGTCGACGACGTGGCGGAGGAGGCGCGGCGCCTGACCGGCGGCAGGGGCGTCGACGCCGCGGTCGATTATGTCGGTCACGGCGAGACCTTCACGGCGGCGATCGACAGTCTCGCGACGTCGGGCCGGGCGGTGGTGATCGGCGTCGGAACCGGCGAAGCGCGCTTCGATCCGACCGTGTTGGTCAGGACCGAGCGGATCGTCACCGGCTCGCGCCATTCGACCCGCGCCGAGACGATCGAGACCATGGAGATGATGGCGCGCGGCGCGGTGGAACCCGTGATCGGCATGCGGGTGCCGTTCACCGAAGTGGAAACGATCTTCGATGCGCTGAAGTCCGAAACGCTGCTCGGCCGCGGCGCCCTGACCTATCCATGAGAGGAGCCGGCGAAATGCGGAACGTTCACCTTGTCGGCAGCGCTCCCTTCGCCACCGCCGAAGAGATGTTTCGCGTCGCCGCCCGGCATCTCGGGTCGCGTCTGAAACGCCTGCCCGACGGCGAGGTCGGCGAGCGGGACAGCTGGATCAAATGGCAGCACGCGCGCATCGGCCGGAGCCCGCAGTTCCGCCTCGCGAAGGTCGATCCCATCTACGTGCCGGTGCCGCCCTACGAGCTGGTCGAGGGCGCGACTCCGGCCGAAGAGATCGAATTGCCCGATCTCGGCTATGCCAAGGCGGCGATCGAGTCGTTCGGAACCTTCCGGGAGCTGACGGAAGAGGGCGTCGTTCCGCCCGATACGCGCTTCCAGGTCGGGCTGCCCACGCCGCTTTCGGTGGCGGGCGCCTATGTCGTGCCCGCGTCCCGCGATCGTTTCGAGACCGCCTATGCCCGCGCGCTGGGCGGGGAGCTCGAACGGATCCTGGCCTCGGTCCCGGCGGCGAAGCTGGCCGTCCAGTGGGAGGCGGCGGTCGAGTTCGCGTTGCTCGAAGGGCTGTTCCCGAGCCATCTGGGCGACGACATGGCAGGCGGGATCGCGGACCGGCTGGCCGGGCTGGTCGACCTCGTGCCGGCCGGCGTCGAGGCCGGCATCCATCTGTGCTACGGCGATTCCGGACACAAGCATTTCTGCGAACCGGCCGATACCCGTCACCTTGTCGATGTGGCCAACGGCGTATCCGCCAGGGCGCGGCGTTCGATCGACTGGATCCACATGCCGGTGCCGAAGGAACGCGACGACGAGGCGTTTTTCGCGCCGCTGGCCGATCTCCGGCTGAAGCCCGGTTGCGAGCTCTATCTCGGCCTGGTCCATATGACCGGAGGGATCGCGGGCACGCGCCGGCGCATCGCCGCGGCGGCAAGGGTCGTGGACGATTTCGGCATTGCCACCGAATGCGGGTTCGGCCGCCGGCCGCCCGACACCATCCCCGACCTGTTCCGCCAGCACGTGGAAGCGGCGGAGAGGTGACAGGGGCCGGGTCAAGCGAGGGAGAACCATGATGGCAAAACGCGTGCTCAAACCGGCGACCGTGCAGGCCAAGGGCAGCTACAGCCCGGGCTGGGAGGTGTCCGGCGGCAGGGCTGTCTTCGTCGCCGGCCAGATCCCGTGGGACGAGAACGGCAACACGGTGTGCAAGGGCGACGTCGCCGGCCAGACCCGCCAGGTCTTCGCCAATATCGGAGCCGTGCTCGCCGAGGCCGGCGGGTCGCTCGACGACGTCGTCAAGATCACCGTCTTCGCCGCCGACATCCGCTACCGCGACGAGATCAACCGGGTGCGGACCGAGACCTTCAAGGAGCCTTACCCGGCGAGCACCCAGGTCGCGGTCGCCTCCCTGGTCGATCCCGAATGGCTGGTCGAGATCGAGGCCGTGGCCTTCATCGAGGATTAAGACGCGCCCTAGTCGAGCAGCGAGCGCAGCAGGTCGGCGTTCGAGGGCTCGGGCGCGAGTTCGCCGCGTTCGATCCGTTGCGCGATCTCGACGAGCCGCCGGTTGACCGCGGCCTCACCGCCGAGCCCCGCCTGCTCCGTGGCGACGAGCCCGTTGATCTCGTCGATCTCGCCCCGCCGCCCCTTGATCCAGTCCTGAAGGGTCGCGACCTTCGTGTCGGACAGCGTCCACCCCTTCAGGACCGCATCGAACAGGGCCGTCGCATGGTGGTCCGGGTCGTTCACCTCGACGCGCTTGTCGCCGAAAATCGGCACCAGCCGGTGGCCGAGCCCGATCCCGGTCCGCATCGCTTCTCGCCCGGCGGCTCTCATCACGTCCAGGATGCCGGGCACCGCCACCGAGTCGGCGAGCGGCAGGCCGAGGATCGACGACGGCAGGAACTCCGCCGCGTTGGCGACCAGCTTCATCCATTTCGCCGAGCGGATGTCGTCGCGGATCTCGACCGCGCCCGCATGCGCCAGGATTTCGGCGACCTCCGCCTCCCGGCCGCGCGTCGCCTCGTCGTAGGCGCCCACGGCGAACCAGGTGCCGTCCGGCGGCGTCTGCCGCACCACCGTGCCGGGTTCGAACATGTTGGCGGCGACCTCGATCACCGCGCCGAGCGTGCGTTCGGGCCCCACGACCGAGGCCACGTCGTCCATCGTCATGCCGTTCTGGAGACCGACGACCAGCCCGTCGGCGGCGACCAGCGGCTCGATCAGCTGACACGCCCATCGCGTGTCGTAGCCCTTGACGCCGAGCAGGACGACGTCGAAGGGCTCGCGCAGGGTCGCCACCTCGCACAGATGGAACGCGGCGACCGGCGTCGTTACCGTCTCGTCCGGCATCTCCACGCGCAGGCCATGGGCGCGCATCGCCTCGACATGGGCCGGCCACTGGTCGATGAAGGCGACGTCGAGCCCGGCGTTCACCATGTCGGCGCCGAACCCCGCCGAGGTCGCGCCGGTCCCCATGATCGCGATGCGCTTGCCCGCCATGCCGCGCCTCCGTCCCGTCGGTCCTACCCTGTCCCCCGGCCCCGCCGTCACGCCGACTTACGGTGAGGACAAGAGGGCATGCTCGGGAGCATACTCCTGTCGGGGCGGGACCGCTCGCCCCGCCCACAGGCCCGCGGATCCCGGGAGGCAAGGCCATGACCCATTGGACGGAGTTCGGACTCGGCGACCTTCCGCCCCTGCCGGCGCGGGAGCGGGTCGCCCGGCTGCCGCCCGCCCTGCAAGCGCTGATCGATTCGTGGCAGGAACAGCTCGCGGAACCGCTCGCGGGCATCCGGTCCGGCCCCGGCCTCCGGTCGGGACTGTTCCCGCTGCACGCGACGGGCGTCAGCACCCGGCCGGTTCTCGACGCGGCGCTCGCCTTCCTCGACGCGCTGACCGCCGAGCAGCGCCGGCGGGCGAGCTTTCCGATTGCGGCGCCCGAGTGGCGGACTTGGCTGAACATGCATTTCAATGCGTCGCGGCATGGGGTGATGCTCGAGGATCTGCCGCCCGCGACCCGCTGAGTGTGCTCGCGGTATTTGATGGCGGGGTGATCGGGTTGTTCGATGGGTTTCGGTCGTGGGGTCGATCATGACGGCGCGGGTGTCGGACGGCCGTCGGCGCGTCAAGCCGCTTTGCGGCTCCTCCGCTTCGCTCCGGC
>JAJDVM010000064.1 GCA_022826125.1 Defluviicoccus sp. | reverse complement strand
CACTTCGCGCCCCGATTCGTCGACCACCCGGAACTGATGCCCTGGGAGCGGCGAGCCGCAGGCGACGACCTCGATCGCATCGCCGTGCCCGGCCGCCACCGGCACCGCGCGCGACCGCTCCGCCAGCTCGGTCCGGTCGATCCGCTCGGCGAGCAGGCCCCGCCGGTCGCGCCGACACGCGATATTGTGCCGCCGTTCTCCATGGCGGGGCCAGCCTCGCATCCCCGGCCGGCCTGTCAACAGACATCCGGCGGGCGCTTCGCCAAACCGGTTACGCCTCCCCCGGGTCGGGACACGGTCGTCGTGCCAGGCTGGCCAACCCGCATCGCCACGCTCCTCCGATCGGCCAGCACGGCGAACAAATCGTCAATTCACCCGGATTCGAAGGGGACCGGTCGGCGGGGGTCCTGCTGCTCCCCACCGGCTCCGCCCGGCCAGGCGCCATCGTGCATTTCCCGACCAAGCGGCGCTGGCGCGACCCCCGCCGAGTCGAGGGCCTCGACGCCGGCGTTCGCCACCGCAGGGAGCCCAAACCGCCGCCGCATCGCTTTGCTCGCTCGGGCTCGTCGTAGCGGTTGTCGGCCTCGCGGCCGGCCCCTCCCACGGCGCCGGCTACGGGTGTCACGTCCTGCTCTGGAATGGGGGCTGGCTGTTCGTCATCCTCAAGTCCCGCCCCATCTCGGCCTGCTCGCCAGGACCATTAGAAGCGCTGGACCCCGAGGCGCCTGCGCGGCAATGACGCCAGCAACATTCCGCGTCACCGAGTTCTTGCCCCGCGGGTTCCGCTCCTTACACTTCACCCCGCACCGAGAGGAGCGCCTCCCATGCGCACCTTCACCGCGATCATCGAGCGATGCCTCGTGACCGGCCACTATGTCGGCCACGTACCCGCCTTTCCAGGCACCTGCACCCAAGCCCTCACTCTCGACGAACTCCACCACAATCTCGTCGAAGTCATCACCCTCGTCCTCGAAGACGAGGATCTCGAACCTCAGACGGAATTCGTCGGCACCCTCACCGTCTCCACGCCCTCGTAAAGCTCCTGGGCGACGCGCATGGTCTTCCGCACGTCGAGGCCGAGCATGCGCGAGGCCTTCTGCTGCAGCGTAGATGCGGTTAAGGGGGCGTCGGGTTACCGGGCGGCGGCGGGTTCCGGGCCGGGTGGAGTGTGGCGACCGCCCCGGGGAGGGGCCCGGTGTCCTTCGAGACGGCGCATTCCTCTGCGGAAATCGGCCATGCCGGATTGCATGGCTCGCCGCTCGGCCACGGCTTCGGAGAGGTACTTGTCCATGCGCCCCTGCACGATGGGCCGCTCGGCCGCGGCTTCGGCGGCGTACTCGTCAACCTGTCGTCCAGGTGCCAGTAGCCGTGAAGGATCAGCGCCGCGGGCACGATGCCGATGATGGCGGTTGTCCGCGAGCAGGATGCGGGGGTCACGATGCATAGACAAGCTCACGGGACTCTTCGATAGCTGCTCGCAGGTAGGGATTGCGGATCGCCTGGGGTTCGAGCAGATCGACGGGACGGTCCAGAGCATGGCGCAAGGCGTCCCTGAAGTCGAAATAGCGCTCGAGGGTCATTGGCGCGCGCCGCGGATCGAACTCGACGAGAAACTCCGCGTCGCTGGTCGGCGGATCGAAGTCGGTGGCCCGCGCGGCGGAGCCGAAGACGTCGAGCCTGGCAACGCCGTAACGGCGGCAGAGATCGGCAAGTTCGTTCTGTTTCTCTGCGATCGAAGAGTGCATGGCGGAGGCTCCCGCGAATGGAGCGGATGGTTATTCCGTTGGTGTAGTTATGCTCGAGAGCGCAGGCCGTTCGGCGAGGCGCTGCATCTCCCTGCGGAATCGGTCCATGGCGGTCCGTGGGACGCGGCGGTCGCTGGCGGCTTCGGCCAAGGCCCGGGACACGGTGCTGTCCGGACGCGCGATGGCGCCTTTGCGGAGGCTGTCGCCGCGGTTGGTCCGTTGGATAACGAGCGCGCCGAGGGCGACGCCGACGCCGACGATGGAGATGATAATGTCGCGCGTCTCGCCGGAGGCCATGGCGGAAACCTATGGTTTGCGGGCGGGAATGTGAAGGCAAGTCCGGTGCTGGGCGGGGATGGTCCGCCAGTGCAAGGCGGGCTTCCCTCGCGGCGACGAGGTGCCGGGCCGGGAGGGGATAGAGGTGTCGGCGGTGTGCGCCGGGAAACGATCTCGGTCGGCCGCATTCCGGTCCTCGGCTTGGCTGCATGCGCGGAACCCCGACGCGGTTCCGAAGCATGTAGAACTTCCTGGGGCTATAGAGCCCGGCCAATATTGTCGCTCTGTCCGGTTCGCGTGAGCCGAGCCCGCTCACAGCGTTCGATCGGGCAGAAACCGCGAGCGCGCAGGCCCCTCACGCGCCCGGCGCGTCGGGCGTATTCGCGCGTTCTCCGTCGCGCCGGCGGCGGTCGATAACATACTCCACCGCGGTTTCCCGGCGCCGGCGTTGGTCCTTGGTGTGGCGCGACGGGAGCCGGGAGCCGCTGCCGCTCGATCTGGCGCCGGCCCGCAGACGCGGTAGAACAGTGACGCGGGGATGAGGAGATCGGGAATGGAGCAGACGACGGAGCGGCGCCGGCACGAGGTCTGGCGGGAGCCCGCCAACCCCGGATCGGGGTCCGGGGCAGGCTACGGCGCCGGGACGCCGGTCGAGCACGGGATCGCGCTCTGGGGCACGGTTCGGTGGCAGGCGCCCGGCCGACAGCGCGAATTCAGTCGAACTCTCGAGACCGGGAGGGCGCCATGACGGCTGGGTATAGCGAGGACGACGCGGCGATGCAGGCGGTTGTGCTGGCCGGCCTCCGGTCCGCGAAATCCATGCGGGAGATCGCCGTCGACCGGTACGGCGCGCGCCAGGTGGCGGTGGAGTGGCATCGCGACGGCTGGATGCGTCCGATGGTGCAATGGCTGGTGCACCGCGCGCGGGCCGCACCGGACGAGGGGCCGGACAGCACCGACCCCGGAACCCGATGACCGCAGGAAACGATACCGACCGCGCGGCAGGCGCGGGCTTTGGCCCGGCGTCGCGGCGCCGGCAACCCTGCGCCCATCTTCTACTTGTACCTCGCCGGTTGTTTCTCGGCTAACTGCCTGTGAAGGGATCCGCTCCGACCCGGCTCGGCCCGCCATTGCACGGCCATCGCGGCACGCCCCTGGAACACCGGCCTGAGCGCGATCGCCGCGTTCTCCGCCAATCTCGCGGTGCATGTCTAGGTCTGCGATGAATGTCAGGACAGGCGCGATTCCTGACGGCAGTGCTTATGGATCAAAGCAGCTCCACCTCCGTCGCCTGAAGGCCACGCGGAGCCTCCTCGCCCGGACGCTGACACTCTGCCCGGGAAGCAACTCGTCGAGACCCGAGCGCGACAGCGCGCTGGCATGGACCAACGCCTCCGGCCGGGCGTCGTCGGGGACCCGTCTCTCGGTTTCCACGACCTCCCGGGTCGCCACGGCGCGCTGCGCGAGACGGCCGGTCCCGGTGCGCCGCAACGGCCATGGCAGATCGTGCGTCCTGGCGTGTCCGCGGGCGCCGTGCATCGCCTGTCGCCCTCGCTTCTCCGGCGGCAGTTCGGGACGCCAGCGGAGCGCCCGGGCGACGTCGAGCCAGCCCGCGCCGGTGTCCCGGCGGTATTCGTAGAGCCGCTTTCCGGCTGTCTCCCGAGAGCTTCCCGGCTGTCTCCCGAGAGCTTCGGTCTGCCATCGGTCCTTCCCTGAGAGTCGAGATTATGTATACCCCGGACCCTGTCCGCTACCGTGAGCCTCCGGCCCGATTCCATCGGGTCCCGCGGGGCGGCCCGGCGGTCCGGGCCGCGGCCCCGGGGCCGGATGAGTGCGATCGAACCTCCACAGCTGGAAATCACGGCGAGCCCCGCATCCGGGCGGGTGCGGTCGACGCGAGACCGGAACGGAGAGCACGGAACGACCCTTCGGATCGAATGCACCAGAATATCCCCGCTCCTGATGCACGCGGACCGCGCTTCCGATCCGTTGTCCAGGGAGGCGCAGTGGCTCAGCGAGATTTCCGGCAAGCGCGGGAAGACCGAGGCCGACCTGGTCGAGCTCGCTCGCCGCGAGTTCCACTGCTCGCTCTATCTCGACCCGGCGGGGCGTCCGACCGTGCCGGTTGACAACGTGCATTCGTGTTTCTACGCGGCGGCGAAGCGGCGGAAGGAGGGGCCGATGTTTTCCGGCTCGTTCACCGTCTCCAGCGTCCGGTTCGCGTATGAGGGGCCGGGCGATGCCGACGCGCTGTGGGAGGCGCAGGAGAGGTTCGTCGACAGGCGTTCGGTGAAGGTCGGCACCTCGCGGGTGATTCGCACGCGAGCGATCTTCCCGGCGTGGTCGCTGGAGATCGCGGCCGAGCACGACCCCGACGTGGCGGATCTGTTCAACATCCGCCAGTGGGCGGAGATCGCCGGCACCCGGATCGGGCTGGGCGATTACCGTCCGCAAAGGGGTGGATTGTTCGGGCGCTTCGAGGCTAGGCTCACCGACCGCTCCTGAGAGCGCTGCCACGGGGAGCATGGCAAGGCCCGGCTCGGCATGGCAAGGCATGGGAGCCCGCCCGGATATTCCGGGCGGGCTCGGTCTTTTTCGGGCGTAATTCTTCTGCCATTCTTGAGCGGCAGGCCATGGATCATGGCAGGGCAAGGCCAGGCCCGGCTTGGCACGGCAGGGCATGGGATCGGGGCAGGGTCGCGAGGCTCTGCCCCGATCGTTCCGAGGGGGCCCCCATGGAAGACACCTCGAGACGGATCACCGCCAGACAGATGCCCTCGCCGGCGGGATCACCCAAAACTCTTTCCTCAATGCGCTGAACCGGGCCGTCGAACGCGGCGAACTGTCGTGGCACCGGTACGGCTGCCGCTGGGAGGCGACGGTCGAAAGCCCCGAGAACCGGGACTTGCAGCGGATCATCGTGCCGCTGCTCTACTGAAAATCCTGACGCGTTCGACCTTGACTCCGCTGTGGCAATTGTGCCACATTCTCTCGGCGAAATGTTCTGAGGCGGCTTGTTCCCCCTTGAGCGGGCGGCTCAGTACCGTTTCACTGATCTTGCTCTGCGGAGAGGCCGCAGCGCGGTTTGTCGACAAATCTAGGAGAGTTCCGAATGCGGAGACACCTTTTGCACACCACGGCGCTCGCTGCGGCGGCCACGCTTGTTGCCGGCGGCGCGGTCGCGGCCGACAAGAAGATGATGAAGCCGAGCATTTCTGTGAACGGCTACTACGACGCCCTTGTCAGCGGCACCTTGGATGAGGAGCACAAGCAGGGCGGCAGCGACATGACACCCGACGAGCCGGGGCTCGATGTCTGGTCGGACGCGGAAATCCACTTCAACGGCCGCGCCACCACCGACAACGGCATGAAGGTCCATGTCCGCGTGGAGCTCGAGGGTGCGCAGCATCACAGCACCAGCGACCCGATCGACGAGTACTTCCTGTCGGTCTCCGGCTCGTACGGCCAGATCATCCTCGGCGGCACCGGCGGTGCCCCGGTGAAGATGCTGACCGGGCTCAGCGGATCGTGGGCGACCGGCGTGGGCGAGACGCTCAGCTTCGACGTCAACGACCGGATCCCGAACGCCGGGGTCAGCCCCGACGGTCTCAGGGGGCACGGTCACTACGCGATGCAGCACTCGCGGCTGGACACCGGCGACGCGCAGAAGATGACCTACATCTCGCCGAAGTTCGGCGGCTTCCAGCTCGGCCTGACCTACTCGCCGAACCGCGACAATGGCGATGACAACACAGCGAACACCAACGCGGCCGGCCCGCACGACGGTATTGAGGGCGCGGTCACCTACAGTGGCAAGTTCGGCGATGTCGGGTTCGGCATCGGCGCCGGCATGACGAGCTACCAGGGCGCCGACGGCGTGGCCGACGACGACCGGAGCGACTGGCTCGTCGCCGGGCGCATCGACTTCGGCGGCGGGTTCCGCGTGGCGGTCGCCCACAAGCAGGTGACCGACGAGGACGAGCGTCGCCAGAGCCAGCTCACCGATGTCGGCGTGCGGTTCGTTCAAGGCGCCAACTCGTTCAGCCTCACGGGCGTTATGGGGGAGATGGACAACAGCGCCGCTTCCTATACCGCAGTCATGGGCAGCTACGCGCGGGCGATGGGTCCGGGCATGAAGGTGCATCTGAACCTGATCGGCACCGAATCGGAGAGCAGCGACGGAAACAACGAGAACAGCGGAATCGTTTCGGTCGCCGGGCTCAAGGTGGTCTTCTAGGAATACGGTTCGGAAAGGCTGAACAAACCTCGAAGGAGAGGACCAAGAGATGAAGAGTTGGAGAACACTCATGTTCGCCGGCCTTGCGGCGGCCGGGCTCGCCTTGGCGGGCTGCGGCAGCAGCGGTACGTCGCAGTCGGAATTGGACGCCGAAAGAGAAAAGACCGCGCAGCAGGCCGAGATGGTGATGCAGCTGCAGAACCAGATCAACGCGGCGCTTGCCGCGCTCGGCCGCGAGCCGTCCGACGACCTTGGGGATTCCATTGCGGATCTTCAGGCTCAGCTTGCCACCCTCCAGCAGCAGGTCACCGCCGCCGAAGAAGCGGCGCGGATGGCGGCCGAAGAAGCGGCCCGCAAGGCAGCCGAAGAAGCCGCGGCCATGATGGCGGCAACGGCAGCGAAGCTGTATACGGGGATCAACGCGCCCAGCGCGACGGCGGCAGCCGCATATGATACGACGGACAATAGCCTGTTGCAGGTGACACGCGGCACCGCCGAGTTCGACCTGTCGGAAGATGAGGATACGACGGTCGACGGTCGCCATGGTTGGGCCGGCCAGCGGTTCGCGCATACGGTGCCGAGTGACGCAGCCGACGGCGCGGGCGACACCTACGAGGCCCGCGTCTACTCGCATGTCGGCGATCCGACGGAGGGGGCGAAATTCAACGACTCGGCGAACGGCGGCTACACCCTGAACGCAGACGATCAGATCGCCGACGTTGCTTCCGTCACCGGCTATGCGGGCCTTGTCGCCAGCGCTAGCTTCGATCAGTCCGCCGGCACCAAGACGTTTGATCTGGCGGAAAACAGGGAGTACGTGGAGCTTGGTGGCACTTTCAACGGGGTCCCCGGTACTTACACCTGTGTACCTACAGCCATCGCCACAGATCGGGACACATGCGGATCCACGAAAGCCGCGATGGGATTCACGCTCATCGGCGGAACTTGGACCTTTGAGCCCAACGACCCCGAGGCCCGGCTTAAGAACGTGCCGGACAACGTCTACGCCTCGTATGGCTGGTGGCTTCACAAGTCCAAGGACGGCAAGACCTACACCGCGAGCGCGTTCCATGCCTACAGAGGCACGGACGCGGGCACGGTTGGGATCGCCGACCTGCGCGGCTCGGCCACCTACACGGGCGGCGCAGCCGGCAAGTACGCTCTCAGCAGCACCACGGGCGGCACCAACGACGCCGGCCACTTCACCGCTGACGTGGAGCTTACCGCCACCTTTGCCGAGGATCACAAGATTTCCGGCACCGTCGACAACTTCATCGGCGGCGACGGCATGGCGCGGGATTGGTCGGTCGCGTTGAACGACTCGGTCATCGCCGACGCCGGGGCCATCGCCGGCGATCCCGAAGATTCCACGGATACCGGGGCGCAGATGACAGTGTGGACCATTGGCGGAGTTGCCGCCGACGCTAGCGGCCAGTGGTCGGGTGATCTCCGTGAGCAGGGCGACGACGGCGTTCCCGCCATCGCCACTGGTACGTTCCATTCGGTGTACGGTCGGGACGGCGCAATGGTCGGAGCGTTCGGCGCCAACAAGCAGTAACCGCGTATTCTCTCCTTCCGGGGGAGGGCTGACGCCCTCCCCCGTTCGGAAGAACCCCCCGGCATTGGCCTCATACCTCTGCCGGGTTTTTTTTGGCGGACGGGATACGATGGAACGCGCGTTCAAGCTCTCCATGATCGCGGCTTTGGCGTTGCTCGTGCTGCTCGTCCTGCACGCGTGGGCGGTACTCTGAATTCCGCGGGTCCGATGAGGACTGCAACTTCTCCTCTCCCGCCGGACGGCCCCCGGGATCGCCGCGGCACGGCATGCCGGGGGTTCCGTTGACTTCGATCGGTGAGCCTCCATGCGTGTAATCTGCCTTGCCCTGATCCTTCTCCTTTCCCTCCCCGCCGCCGCGCAGGACATGAACGAGCTGTTCCGGCAGGGAATGACCGCCCTGACCCAGGCCACCAGGGCTGAGGACGAGCGCCGCGAGGAATTGCTCGACGAGGCGATCGCCGCCTTCCGCAAGATGCTGGTCGCCGACCCGTCCCTCGTCCGGGTCCGACTCGAGCTCGCCCGCGCATTCTTCCTCAAGGAAGAGGACACGCTCGCCAGGCGGCACTTCGAGATCGTGCTGGCCGGCAAGCCGCCGGCCGCGGTGGCGCTCAACGTCAACCGATTCCTCAACATCATGCGCGCCCGCAAGCGGTGGTCCGTCCGGGTGGGCGTGGCGCTGGCTCCCGACAGCAACCTCACCGCCCGGTCGGACGAACGGACCATCCTGATAGACGTGTTCGGCCAGCGCCTTCCCTTCACCTACAACGCCGAGGACCAGCCGCGGTCCGGCATCGGCATCGCCGCATGGGCAGGCGGCGAATACCAGTACCCCCTGGATCCCCGATGGCGGCTCCGCGTCGGCGGCGACGTCTCCCGCCGCGAGTACCGCTCCGACGAGTTCGACCGCATGACCATCGGCGCACATGTCGGCCCGCGCTGGCTGATCGGGCGGGCGAGCGAGGCGAGCGTGCTGGCGAGCGCACGGCAAAGCTGGCTGGCCGACGAGCAGGATTTCCGCGACGTCGGCCTCCGCATCGAGGGCCGCCACCGTCTCAACCGGCGGACCACCGCGCACCTCAACGCCTCGCGCCACGAACGGCGCTACGAGGGCCGCGACTGGCTCGAGGGCCCCATCACGGATATCTCCGCCGGGATCGGCTGGGCCGCCACCCCCACCTTCCGCCTCGACACCGCGCTCGGCTGGGGCCTCCAGAGGACCGAGCGCAAGCGCGAGCGCAATTCGAGCCGCTGGGGGCGCCTGGGGGCCACGTTCCTCCTTCCCCGGGGCTTCACCCTCGGCGGCGCGGGAACGCTGCGCTGGACGGACTACAAGGACACCTGGGCGCCGTTCGTGCTCGGCGGCGGGAAGCGCCGGGATCTGACCCGTTCGATCCGCATCAACGTCCACAACCGCGGCTTCACCGTGGGCGGCTTCAGCCCGCAGGTCTCCCTCATCCAGGAGCAGCGGACCACCAACGCCCAGCTGCACGGCTACGATCGCATCTCGGGCGAGCTGCGCTTCGTCAGGCTGTTCTGACGCACCGTTTCCGGCGGGGCTGAGTTGGACTGCAATTCTCCTCGTCCCGCCGGGAGACCCCCGGCGCTTTCATGCTGCGGGCGCCGGGGTTCTCCGTCCCGGCGGAAGAACGCCAGGGGCCAACTACACTGCGACACCGGGTGGCTACTTTGAGTGATATTCGGTGGCTACATTCGTGACACTCCGCAGGACGATCTCCGAGAGCGCGCCGAAGAACCGGAGAGTCTAACCGTGAGCGATCCTTGTGCCCTTCTTCCCGCGCGGCGGGGAATTCCGGGTTTTCTGCGGGTCCTGTTCCGGGTCGCGGTCCCGCTGTCGGCGGCGGCGATGGTCGCGGCCTCCTGCGGCGGGGGCGGCGGCTCGGGCGGTCTCGACCCGACCCCGCGCGACCCGTCTCCGGCGGTCCCGGTGTCGGGCGAGCCAATGCCGCCGCCCTGCGTGGAGACCCACGACCGGGGCTGCGTGCCGGAATCCGACTACGACGCGCTGGCGGCTGAAATCGCCGTCGATTATACGGAAACGACGAGCTTCGAGAACCAGTGGGGCCTGGAAGCGATCGGCGCCGACCGGGCCTATGCGAACCTCGAGCTGCGGCTGGGTCCCGACGCGAAGCCGGGCGAGGGGACGATCGTTGGCGTTCTGGATACGGGGATCGACCGCTCGCACCCGGCGTTCGAGACCACGAAGGTCTTCGAGCAATGGCTCCAGGACGCCAGGGACGAGGACGGGAGCCGTTTCTCGCACGGCACGGCGGTGGCCGGCATCGTCGCGGGGCGGGAGCATCCGGATCTCACGAAGTACGCATCGGGCATCGCATGGGGCGCCGACCTCGCCGTCTTCGCGATCCCGCTCGGCTCCAGCGACGGGACCTACAGGCCCCTCGCCATCGACCGGCTGGGGCCGAACGGGCAGGACTTTGCCGAATTCTTCAGCGACATCATCGCGTGGCGCGACGGGACCGGACGCATCGATTTCCTCAACCTGAGCCTGGGCACCCAGGGGATCGTCGAGAGGTACGGCGAAGCGGATCTTCGCGAGCCCATGCGTCCGCTGGTCGAGGTCATGGCCCAGGAAGGCTCGCAGGAGAAGCTGGTCTTCGTCTGGGCCGCGGGGAACAGCCACGGCAACGCGTGCGATCCGGCGCTGCCCGAGTGCGTGGACGGCAAGGTGGAGGCGAGCTCGGTCAGCCTGTTTCCGGGCCTGGCAGCGCGCTTCCCGTAATTGAAGCCCCATGAGTGTGCTCGCGGTATTTGATGGCGGGGTGATCGGGTTGTTCGATGGGTTTCGGTCGTGGGGTCGATCATGACGGCGCGGGTGTCGGACGGCCGTCGGCGCGTCAAGCCGCTTTGCGGCTCCTCCGCTTCGCTCCGGC
>JAJDVM010000326.1 GCA_022826125.1 Defluviicoccus sp. | reverse complement strand
CGACGTAGTTGTCCGCCCGCTCGGGATCGACTTCCCGGCCTCGCGCGTGGCCGTCGATATAGGCGGTCGGCGTCTTCATCCGTTCAGGGTCTTCCGCCAGCCCGGTCCATCCTCATTCGGCCCGACATGCTAACCGAATCGCGCTCGAAGCGAACGATGCTCCATGCCGGCCCCGGATCGGGAAGTTCCAATCGGGAACCTTCGTCGTTGCCCGGGACACGGTGTTGGCGGCCCGCGCCGCGCTCCTCCCGCGGCCGACCGACCGCGGAACCGTTGCTCTCCACGGCCCTGCTCATTCCTGTTCCGTGCCATCGACATGCGGCCGCGCCGGCGTGGGCGCGCGGTCATCGAACGTCCTCGGCTGCCGCGAGATCTCCGGCGCGAGGTCCGCGAGCTCGACGAACTCGTCCGCCTGGCGGCGCAGCTCGTCCGCCGCCATCGGCGGGTGAGACCGCAGCGTCGACACCACGCTCACCCGAACCCCCTCGCGCTGGACCGCCTCCACCAGCCGCCGGAAATCCCCGTCCCCCGAGAACAGAACCATGCGGTCGAGATGCTTCGCCATCGCCATCGCGTCGATCGCGATCTCGATATCCATGTTGCCCTTGATCTTGCGGTGCCCGTAGTCGTCGACGAACTCCTTCGCGCGCTTGGTCACCGGCGAATATCCGTTGTAGTCCAGCCAGTCGACCAGCGGCCGCAACGGCGAGTATTCCGCCTCGTCGAACAGCGCCGTGTAGTAATAGGCGCGCACCAGCCGGCCCTCGGCCCGGAAACGGTCCAGCAGGCTCCTGAAGTCGATGGTGAAGCCGAGCGCGCGCGACGCGGAGTGGAGGTTCGCGCCGTCGATGAACAGCGCGATCCTTTCGTCGAAAAGATCGGTCATGGGGCGGGGCACGCTCTCCGGTTGCCGGCACCGCCGACCGTAACCGGCGTGCCGCCCCGACGCCAGCGGCGCAGGAGATGCATCGCGACCGCGCGGAAACGATCATGGGCCATCGTCGGCGGCCTGACGCCCGCGTTGACCGGAACAGGAACTGCCGCCACTATCGGGTTTGCAAACGTCATGGGTACCCGCTCCGTCGGGTCGCCCGCCGAATAGAACAGCCGCTACCCGGCGCGGGGTCGCTCCCCGAGCCTGGCGAATAAGCGGGGCATCACATCACCTGTGACGTTTGCAACGGCCCGGCACCCGCCGGGTCGCGGCAACGACGCGGAGGGACGATTGTCCATCAACCGGAGCAGCTCGACCATGATCTCAGGCAGGATTCGGAACACCAGGGGCGCGATCCTACTCTCGGCCATCCTTGCGATGGGCTTGATGCTGGCAGGATGCGGGGGGAGCGGAGACGACTCCAGGACCCCGATGTCCAATACCATGGAGCCGCCCACCGCCGGCCCCAACGACATGAACGATCTCGGAGAGTGGACGGTGGTGATGGAAAACGGCCGGGCGACGGGTTATGAGCACACCGGACACGGGTTGACGGCCAGGTTCGACGCGACGGGCGAGAATCCCATGATCACCGCCTCTTCGCCCATGCACCAGCCCACGGTGGCGGGGACCTGGTCCGGAAGATGGGCCGCCCGATATACGGCCCTGACTTCGGAGCCCGGCGCTCTCGACGAGACCGACGATGGAACCGCGACGATCGGCGTGACGATCGCCGGCGGCGATGTCGAGGCGATACTGACCTATTCCGGCATCGATGTTCCGGGCCTGCCTTCCTCGATGTCCTCGGCTCCGGCTTCGGTCACCGACGGCCGGTTCGCCCCGAGCGGGACGGTGTCCATTCCGACCGGGACGGGCAGCGTGTCGAGAACCTTCCGCGGGCTCGGGCAATTCGGCGGCACGGACCAGAGCGGTGTCGTGGGATATGTGACCGACGGGGACGAGGACTTCCGGTCCACGTTCTACGGCGAACGGCAGTAGCGATCGCCGACCGCGCCGCGGGAGAGGCTCCACGGCGTTTCTCCCGCACCGCTGCTGCTGCCCCCCGCCTCCGCGGCGGCGAGGCTCCGGAGCGCCTCGAGTCGGGTGGCCGTGTCGCCGTCGTACTTGCCGGCGACGCCGCGGAGCTCGCGACCTTCGAGGCAACCCGGACGCGGGGAGCGCGAAGCGGCGCGGATCGATGCGAAAAAATTTCGTTTTGATTTTTCCGGGTCCGCTTTCCGCGCGACCGCGTCTCCGCCGTGGCGCAAGGTTTCCCCGGCACGGTTTCCCGCAAATCTTTTCCGCGATGCCGGACGCCGCTTGTCGGCGGCGATCGTCGCCTCCGGCAAGCGGTCCGCTGCGGTCGTCTGTCGCCCAACGGCGGACGGCGTCTATTTCGCCGAAGAATCCGCTCGATCCATAATAATCCCGCCCTACGGCCCCTCGCCCCCGGGCAGGTCCTCCACCGGCGGGCGGCAGCCCCTCACTCTCCCGACGCCTTGAATCGTTCGCTCAATCCGACGAACGCGCCCAGGAAGGTCCCCGACCCGCCGTCGCCTTCCTCGAAACCCGCCGAGCTGAAGCCCGCGACAAGGCGGGGGTTGCCGTCCCCGTCCGGAAGGTTGGAAAACTGGCCGCCCCAGAACCCCTCGGAATGGGTAAGGCTCCGATCGGGGTGCCTTACCTCCACGTCGGTGCTTTCGAAGAAGCCGTCCGGGCCGAACGGCGTCGAACCGAGATGAAGCTCGTAATCGGCCGCGAGGGATCGAAGGTCGCGCACCTCGTCGCCGAGGAAGATGCCGAAATGCGCGCGCCGGGTGACCAGATCTCCGGCGCATCCGATGCAACCCGCGAGAGTGCCCCCGGCGAAGTCCGCGGTGAGCGTGATCGTGCCCTGATACTCCTCGACCGCCGTGGCGCCCGCGTCCTCGCCAAAGCTGTTTCCGAGAACGTGTTCGTAGAGCCCGCCGGCCTGTCCCTCGTAGGTGGCCTGTCCCGCGATCGGCAATTCGGGCGGGCTGGAAGGGTCGATCTCCGGGCCGTCGAAAATGGCGTAGGTGGTCGTGTTTTCGAGCGCCAGCTCCGGCGGCCGCTGGCCGTGAAACTCCGCCCACCAGCCCGCCATCAGGAAATCGGCCGGGTCGTCTTCGTCCCAGCTCACCAGAGCATAGGCGACGGACGTTCCGACGTCGGTCGCCTTGACGAAGGTCCAGTCCCGAGCCTGGTGGCCGGGGATGGGCGTCGTGGCGGGGCGCGGCGACCCCACCGCGTCATCGGCCGAGTTGACCGACAGATCGGTTCCGTCCGGCAACGTCAGGAACACCCGCAGATGCTCGCCCGAGAACTCCGTATTCCTGCCACGATGGATACCGTCCTCGTCCTTGGAAAGCGCCTGTTCGTCACGATCCGCGCAGCCCCCGGCCGCGAGCAGCAGAACGATGCCGAGAAATATCCCGATCGGCTTCATGGCAACGGTCTCCCCCTTCCTTCGATCGCTTCCGACGGAACCGCTCCGGCGGGGCCTATCGGCCCTCGCCCCCGGGCAGGTCCTCCACCGGCGTCGCCTGGACGTCGTGGATCCGCAATTCGGTCTCGTTGAGGGTGTATCGGACCCGGACCCGGGGCTTGCCTCGCCGCGCCAGCGCGTAGCCCCAGCGGCCGCCGCTGAGGGGCCAGCCTCTCCGGGGTCTGACGGTGAGGATGCCGACCAGCTCCCCGTAGGCGTCCTCGAAGCCCGGCACCTCTCGCGCCAGGTCGCGGCGTTCGAGCTCCGCGGCGGGTTCCAGGGTGACGGTCAGGCGCGGCCTGTCGGACATGACGGAAAGTCTATCGCCGCCCGGCGGTGGCACAAGCCGGCCAGGCCGCGACCGAAGCGAGGAGAAACAGCAGATCGGCGTCCATAGTCGTCCTCCGGTTCCGCTGGTTCCCCGAGCATAGGGTAGTTTCTCGTCGAGATGCCGGAATTCGTGACGGCGCGGCGGTCTCCCACACGCCATGGAGCCCGAGCGATAACGGCAGCACCCCGCATGGGGAGCGTGGGGCGATGAGGATCAATGTGAAAACATTTCGTTTTGATTTTCCGGGTCCGCTCTCCGCGCGGTCGTGTCGCCGCCGCGGCGCAAGGTTTCCCCGGCACGGTTTCCCGGAAATCTTTTCGCGCGACGCCGGACGCCGCTCGTCGGCGGCGTGACGGCGGCGGATGGCGTTTATTTCGGGCGATCCTCCCGCGCCGGCGCCGGTACGGGTTGCCCTCGGTGAAGAGACCGCGCGGGGCGCGGTCAGCCGCCATCCTTCCCCGTCCGCCCCGGCCCGGCCGCGCGTTCGAGGCGCGTCATCGCCCTCCTGTACTGCGGCGAGCGTTCCGCCGCGCGCACGTCGCCCGATCCGTCCGGCTTCCAGCCCGCGGCGATCATGCA
>JAJDVM010000366.1 GCA_022826125.1 Defluviicoccus sp. | reverse complement strand
TGCATGATCGCCGCGGGCTGGAAGCCGGACGGATCGGGCGACGTGCGCGCGGCGGAACGCTCGCCGCAGTACAGGAGGGCGATGACGCGCCTCGAACGCGCGGCCGGGCCGGGGCGGACGGGGAAGGATGGCGGCTGACCGTGCCCCGCACGGTCTCGTCTCCGAGAGCAACCCCGCTCCAGCGCCAGAGGATCGCCACCGCGATCACAACCGACCTGATCGGACGGTAGGGCGCGCGTCGGTCGGCCCCCACGCCCCTCGTTTTCTGACCGCCTTTACCGCTCGGGCGGTTCGGCCGGAAGAAATATCGGAACGGAATATCGGTAATCGTGCAGATGGTCCGGCACCGCCCGGCCAGGCCGGGTTTCCGGTTTCGGCTTGAACAGGCCTTCCCGAGTTGTCCGTCGGCCCCGTTCTTTGTTGCAGATCGTCCCGTTGGCGGGCCAAGCGGAGGGCTTTCGTCCTGCCGGCGGCTATGCCATTCTGATGCCGCAACATCAATCAGGCCCGCTCTGTCGGGTCGCCCGCTTAATAGAACAGCCCTTGACCCGACGTGACTGATCATCGCGTCCGGCGAATAGGCGGGGCACTTCCATTCCTGGTTGATGTTGCAACGGCCCGGCTCTCCGGCCGGGCAGGGCAACCTCTCGGAAGGAATGTGGAATGAAGACCGCGATCAGAACTATCGCCGGCGCAGCCTGCATAGCGGCGTTGGCGGCGTGCTCCTCCAGCGATGACGACAGCGCCAGGGTCAGCGGCCTGGAGACCGATCTGGCCGAGGCGAACAAGGCGCTTTCGGACCTCCAGGCCGAAGGTGCCGCGCGACTGCGTTATGGTGGCCTCCACAGCCAAAATCTCATCAGCAGTTTCGATCACGAAGAGACGCGAGCCGACGATGGCGCGACCCTGACGATCGGGTTCTCCGGCTCCGAACAATCTCGTCCCGACATGGTTCTCGACCGTACAACGGCGTCGCCGCCGCCGCTCGGCGACTGGCAGGGCGAGGTATTCGAGGCCGCGCACACTGTGGATTCGGGGCAGACCGAAGAGCAGACTGTCGCGGTCCTTTATCGGAGCCAGTTGGGGACGGAGACCTACCTGCAATTCGGGTATTGGCAGACCGAAGCCTCCAACAGCTCGGGGCGCAGCTGGTTCAATAGATACGGCCAGTTGATTTCGGCAAGAGGCAATTTCGAACAGGTCACGGATATCGCCGAACTGCAAGGCACGGCGACCTTCGAGGGCCACGCGGCCGGCATTTCGGCGGTTTCGAATCCGTCCAATGGACAAAATGACAGCGGGGAATTCACCGCCGACGCCACGCTTACCGTGGACTTCGGAGACGGCAGCGCATCCGGCACGATCGACAACTTCACCGTGGCGGGTGAACGGAAGGGATGGACCGTGGAGCTGCTTCCTCAAATGTTCGACCCGAATCGTGGGACGTTCCGCCTCGCCCTCGGAAACCGTATCGCGGATACCCGGTGGAAAATTTCCGCCGAGCAAGACACGCCGGGAGACTCCGGAGCGAATTGGTGGTGGGCGACCATGGTCGAGGACCAGGGAGACGAAAGCACGGGTGCCATAGGTGGCTTCCAGGCGCGCTATACGAATATCGGTCGTATGGTCGGGTCCTTCGGCACGAAGAAGACGGAATAGCCATCGTCGGACAGCGGCGCTTGCCGCGTGACCGGGGAGGCTTCCGCGACACCCTCCCCGGTCATGTCGACGACCGGGTAAGCCCGACCGCCCGAAGGACGCGCCGCTGAGCCTGGCCGAGGTCGCGCGCACGATCCTGTCGTGCAGTTCCGCGTGACGCAGGACGCGCGCCGACCCGCAGGCCGGGCATGCTCCGGCATCGGCGGGCGGCCGATGGCCGCGGTCGCGGCAAAGGGCGTGCACGGGGAGATCATGGAACCGGCCGGTCGGCCCGCGAAGGAATTCCCGCGGCACGGTCGACCGGAAACCGGCCGCGCGGCGTCACGGCGCCGTCGGGCGGCCGACGGCATCTTCCGCGTCGCATCGCCTGGGCCGCGGGCCCCGCGGGGTCAGAACGAGCGGCGGTAGCGTGTCAGCAGCGCAGCCTCGTATTCGCCCCGGACGTGTCCCGCGTCGCGCGTGGCGATCGCGGCGAGATGCGCCTCGCCGCCCGCAAGGGGACGCGCGTAGACCGCTTCGAGGTCGAGCTGACGGCCGGAGGGATCGAGGTCCAGCGCGGCCTCCTCGACCGTGACCCCGCCGTCCGGGGTTCGCCCCGACACCCATCGGAGCTCCGTCCGTCCCGCTTCGACCCGCAGCGGTTGCGACAGCCGGAGCGCAAGCCGGCCTCCGGCACGGTCGACGTCTTCGCCGACCAGGCCGACGTCGAAGGAGCCGGTCCACAGCGCCGACAGGCCGCGCACCATGCCGCGCCTTCGCATCCCGGGGCGGCTCAACCCCGCATGAGCGCTCGCGAGCAGGTGCCAGCCGGCGCTCAGGGCTCGATGCGCCGACAGCCCCGCGATGACGGTGTCGGCGGCGATTTCGCCGAAGGCGCCGCCCGGCCGCCCGCCCACCGCGGCCTCTGCTTCCGCGAGCCACCCCGCCTGCATGGCGAGACCGGACCGGCCGAACCGGTACTCCGACAACACGCCCGTGGACTCTCCCGAGGCGGCATCGCGCCGCTCGCCGCGCTGCGCCCTGCCCCGGAAGGCGGCGACATGGAACGTCGCCTCGTCAAGGGCCGCGGCATAACCGATGCTGGCGCCGTCGCGGGCGAAGCCGGTAAACGGGTTCGCGAACGCGCCGTCGTCGGTGAACAGGCCGGGCGCGATCGGCGCGGCGTCGCCGGCGCGCAGCCCGAACCGCCGGCCCGGATGGGCGCGGTATCCGAGCATCAGCCGCCCGTATCCCAATTCCTGTGCAAGCGACAGCGAACCGAGGGCGCCGGGGACATCCTCCTCGCCGTGCGGGCCCGGGCCGTGAGCGCCGCCGATGCGGCGCGGCGTCGAGACGGCATCGACGCGCAGCCGGAGCTCGGCGCCGCGCGCGCGCCACGAGGCCCCGCGCGGATCGCGCCCCAGTGTCCGGAGACGGTCTTCGAGTCCAACCCTGCCGAACGCGGTTGGCCGAAGATGATCGCCGAACGGCCGGAAGAACGGCGCATCGAGTTCATCGAAGCTCGCCACCTCACTCTGTGCCAGACCGCGCGCTAGCGAATCCCCGAAAGCCGGACCCAGGTGGAATACGCTGGCGCTGCCCGGCGCGGACGGGCCGGAGAGCGTGCCGCCGCTCAGCATGCGCGTCTCGCCCACCGGCCGGGTCGCGGCGTCGAGGTCGAGGAACCCCTTGCCGTAGACATCGGAGTCCGCGTACACGCCCGTCCTGTCGGCGGTCGCCAGAATGCGCTCGACGATCCCGTCGTTGCCGAGCTGGCCCCGGTAGTGCTGCGCCAGCAGCCCGATCCCGCCGGTCACGAACGGCGCGGCCG
>JAJDVM010000214.1 GCA_022826125.1 Defluviicoccus sp. | reverse complement strand
CATGGGGTGAAAATCGACAATCCGGATCGTTCGTCGCGCCGGACCCCGCGGAAATCAGCCACGCCGCTGGGGTAAGAAAAATCTCAACCCGTCCGGAAGACCTTGCTCAGCAAGGAACTCCGAACAACGCACACGCCTCGTAGAGGACATCCAACATCGAGGAATTCGGTCTACCAAACTAGTCATAGTCTCGTGATTCAGCCTTTCAAGCTTCGAGAGAGCCGGAAGAAATAGGTCTGGATGAAGAGCTGTTCCTTGACGTACTAATTCCAAGGGACTCAAGCCCCGTCGGTCATCCTCGGACCAGTAAATTGCACCGCGCCCTTTCTCGGCATAGACTCCTACGCGGTTCTCGGTCAATAGTCGATCTCGACGATCATCCAAGAGTTCTCTGCCTAACGAAGACGCGTGGTCGAATGAGGGAGCAACAAAGCCCCTCCACTTGTCGCCGACACGCCTTCGTAATACTCCCCAATTTTCGTGGTGCCGATCAGTATTGCCAATCACAGCATCTAACAGAACATATTCTGCCATCAAGGTTTTGGCAGATTTTGCAGTTTCTGGCTCAACGAAGATACCATCCATTGCGCCAAAGATGTTAGCCAGAGTATGGTTTGACTGACGAAAGCGCTGCTCGGGATCATAGCCGTGGACGACTCTTTCCAATACCTGGTTGCCGTGATATAGAGATCTACCACTGCGGGCGAATGATTCTGTTACCGAGCCTCTATCGCCTTGGAATTCAGCAAGTTCTACCCTCGCGTGATTGATTCGAAGAATCACGGCTACTTCCGCAGCAATCTTTTCTGCCCAATGTTGCCCGGTACGTGGCTGGGGGTATTTGAACAGCCACATGTTATCGTCTACCACTGAAGCATCCGTGTGGTTTGCTAATGGCCGATACCAGAACTTGGTCTTGCTCCCCATTTCTTCACGCTGCAACATCCATTCGGGATTGACTTGAATGATGTGATATGGATCACCCACGACAATTGTCCATTAGTGAGGCTGCATCTTGCAGCGTCACTCCTCGGTCCAGCAGCCCCGGGACTTGAGCGTTCCAAGCCCGGCGATGAAGTAAGCCGGGCGAGAGGAGAGCTCCCCACCCTGCATCGAGACCGTTCACCGAGCGATTCGAATGCCTTCTTATCAACACAATGACCATCATCCGGGCTACGGGAGGGATGCACTGAGCCCCGGCATACCGCCTTGGGCTGCCCCTCAATCGTGGTTGGACTACGTTTCAGGTGCAGGGCCAGCATGCGCTGATAGCATGTGAGGGGTCGATCTCCGGTGTACAAGGCTGTCACCTACCGTCCATGGCCTTCTTGAGGTAGGAGGCGACGCGGTCAGAGAGGCTTTGGAGGAGGCGTTGGCGAGATGGGAGTAGCTGGCAGTGGTCCGGGTCTGGGTATAGCCGAGGATCTGCCCCAACATCGGCAGGCTCTGGCCTCCCAATGCCGCCACCGAGCTGATCCGGACAGGCTGGGCGACGGCGTGGATACCTGGATCGGGCATTGGAACAGGAGGGCCTGCAGCGTTGATTCGTCGATCCCCTGGGCAATAGGGACGCCGGGCGAGATCCGGCGCGGGACGGCGTGGGGATGATTCCCTCGTGCGGCGGCGATTGCAAGCGGGTTTTGATTGTCGCGGAGGGACGGTCGGGCGGCGATGAGGCGGCCCGCAGAAGCGATCGTCGCGGGCCGTGAGTTTGATGGTCGCTCCGCTGAGTTGGCGGCGGATCAGTCCTCGGTGATTTTCCTGGTGGCGTGGTTTGCCGGTCGATTGGCTTTTCGCTTGCCTCTGTCGAGTGCGGCGCGGCGACGATAGCTCTCGACGTTCATCTCGAGGGTGGTGTCGGTCTTCTTCCGGGGCATGAACAGCCTCTTCTGGCGATCGGTTATCGCAACGCATGGCGACGCTTCAAGACGTTTCCGGACAGAATTTCGATGAATTCGGCCGCGACCGGTCTCCCGTGGGCAACGCGGGTTCAAATTCCATGATAGCTGCAATCGCTTGCCCCACCTTCTCGGCCGCTTCTTCGATCTCGCGGTCCCCGAGGTGAGCGTACCGAAGCGTCATCCGGACACTGGAATGGCCGAGCATGCGCGAGACAACTGGCACCGGGATGCCGCTCATCACCGCCTGGCTCGCGAACGTATGACGGAGGTCGTGAAGACGGACATCCTCGATACCGGCCTCGCGCCGGACCCGGTACCACAGCGTGAGCTCGCCGTCGCGCGTCCGGGACGGGTCGCGCGGCGACGGGAACACGAAGGGGCTTTCTCCCCGCATCTGTCGTTCGAGGATGCGCCGGGCATGGGCGTTGAGGGGCACCCGTCGCGGTCCCGTCTTGCTGTCCGCGAGGACCAGGCCGTTCGCCTGGATCGCCGCCCAGCGGAGCGCCACGATCTCGCCCTTGCGGCATCCGGTGAGCAATAGTAGTCGGATGATGTCGGCTTGCCAGTGGTTTCCCTCGCCGGTTTGCATGTCCAGCACCCGGTGCAGGCGGGCGATTTCCTCACGCGAGAGGAAGCGCGTGAGCTTCGGACGGCGGTTGGGCCGGATGGACTCTGCCGGGTTCTTCTCGACGTGGCCGCAAGCGATCGCGAAATTCATGATCTGACGGAAGAGTTGGAGCCCCTTGTTCGCGCCGCCGGGCGCGGTACCGCTCCAGATGTCGAACCACCGCCGCACCTTCGCGGAGGCAATGCGATCCAGCGGCTGGTTCCCGAACGCGGGCAACAGGCGACGCGCGAGCAACAACTGGACTTTCTTCCTGCTGGAAAGCTTGTACCGGTCGAAATGCGCTTTCTTCCAAGCACCTTCGACGAACTCCCGGAACAGCGGGACGGGCGGCGCAGGCTCGGGGGTTTCCACGGGCTCCGGGCGCGCTCGACGCTCATGGCATGCCCGTCGCGCCTCCTGGATGTTCCTGGTGGACACCGGACCGAGCGAGACGCGCTTCGTACGCCCGCCGGTTTCCTCCAGCAGGACATAGCTCTTCCCGCCGGTCGGGCGGACCCGCACGCCGAAGCCGGCCAGGTTTCTGTCCCAGACCGTGTACTCCCGCGCCCGGGGCCGGAGCCGGGCGATGGCGGCGTCGGTGAGCTTCTTCCGTTCCCTTGCCGGCATCGTCAGCTCCCCAGTACGGCGCCGACGGTTTCGGCGGCGGCGTCGATCATCGCGTCGGCGGGGTGGGTGTATTTGAGGGTGGTGTGGGGATCGGCGTGGCCGAGCAGCCTGCCGATGGCGAGCACCGTCACGCCCTGCCGCAGCGCGATGCTGGCGTGGGTATGGCGGAGATCGTGAAGGCGGACATCCTCGATGCCCGCCTCGGCGCGCACGTCCCGCCACCACCGGTACAGCCAAACCGGGTTGCGCGGTCCTCCCGCCAGCGGCGCCGGGAACACCCATCGGTCGGCCCGCGGCAGCCCGTCGAGGATCGCCCGCGCGGGCCGCGAAAGCCAGACGGTTCGGGGTCCGGTCTTGCTATCGGTTAGATGAACCTTGGCCTGCCCTGCTGGTCAGAGTCAGCCTAATTCATTGTAATAAAATGTCTTTTTTCTACTTCCTAATCCCTGCTGGCCTCATATTCCCAAAGCAGTAATCAAACCGTATGCGGATGGATGCAACCCAGCGACCCCTCACGTCCCCGTACGGCCTCATGGGAGGAGCTTGACCAGAGCGACGATCAGGCCACCCTGGGCGATCAGCGCCCCGAACAGCCACTTCAGCAAGTCGACCTTGACAGCTTCGATGGCAGCCTTGGTCTCTTGCCGCAGCGTCTCCACGCCGGCCTCGACCCTGGCGATGTCGGCCCTTGCGACCTCGACATCGGCCTTGGTTGCGAGGTTGGCGTTGAGCAGGTCGACATGCTCTTCGGCCAGGGTCTCGGCCTGCTTCTCGGTGAAGCCGCTCTCGGTCAGGCGCTTCACGAAGCGATGGGTGTCGAACGCGATGGCCTCGGACATCGGTCGATCATACATCCCTGCCGA
>JAJDVM010000074.1 GCA_022826125.1 Defluviicoccus sp. | reverse complement strand
GAAGCCCTCGAACTCGGGATGGCCGAGATAGAGGCCGCGCTGGCCGCCCGCGCCGGCATGGGCCTTGCGGAACGCCTCCGACCGGGTCCACGCCTCGAAATCGCCGCGTTCGCGCCAGATCGTGTGCGAGGCGTAGAGCGTATGGTCGTCGGCCTCCGGCCCCTTGAGCAGGCGGAACTCGACGAACCCCGACACGCCGTCGAGATGAGAATCGCGCTCCCGCCAGACCTGTTCGAACTCCGCCTCTCGTCCGCGCGCGATGCGGAACCGGCTCATCGCGATGAACATTGCCTCGTCCTTTCCCTCGACCGCCGGAGCGGACGGTTTGTGCCACAAATCGCCCGCGAGGCGAAACGTCCCTTCCTCTATTACGACGCGGTTGAGCCGCGAACGCGTCGGCGCTAGCGTTGTCCGGGCGAGGAGGGGAGCGCGCGCCCCGTCGCCGGAGAGCATCGGGATGAACCTGACCTCCAGGGAGTCGGAAGTCGTCTTTCGCATTATGGGCGAGTTGTCCGCCGGCCACTCGTCCTACGATCTGCGCGTCTGCCTCTGCCCTCTCTTGCGGGACCTGCTGAACGCCGACTACCTCGCGTCCTATGTGTGGCGCGAGGAGGAGGGGAGGTTCGCGGACCGCGTGGCGCTCAACATGTCGGACGACAACCTGTCGTCCTATGAGTCCTATTACCAGTTCCGCGACCCGATAACCCCGGCGCTGCAACGCCGCCGGCGCACCACTTCGGTGAATGAGGTGATTTCCCGCCCGGCGCTGGAGCGGAGCGAATTCTTTAACGACTTTCTCGCCCGCGACGGGCTCTACTACGGCATCAACTATTACGCTTATGCCGGGGGCGCGAATATCGGCGATCTGAGGATCTGGCGCGGCCGCGGCAAGGAGGATTTCTCGCGCCGGGAAATCGAGATCGTGGATGCGATCGGCCCGGCCTTCACCAACGCGATGCGCCGCGCGCTCGCGCGCGAAGGAGGAGGCCGTTCGGGCGCTTCGCCCGGCGGACTGATGGAACGCATCGCGAGCGAAACCCGGCTGACCGCGCGCGAGAAGGAGATCGCGAGGTCGGCCGCGCTCGGCAAGACCGACATGGAGGTCGCCGGGGCGCTCGGGATATCCGTCACCACGGTGAGGACCCACCTCAGGCATATCTTCGCCAAGCTGGGCGTTTCCAACAGGACCCAGCTCGCCACGCGGTTCGTCTTTCCCGCGGCGGTCGGGGACTGAAAATCCTCAATTCCGAGGATGGCGACGCGCGGGTTTCCGCGCGACACTCCAACATCCACCGGACCCGTTGCGATCCGGCGATCGGCTCGACGGGTCGGCCCCGAGCGCAGGGAAACGATCGTGAGCGAGATTGCTGACTGGACGGCCTCGGAGGCGCTGCGCGAAATCGGCGAGGGGCGTATTTCCGCCCGCCAATACGCCGAAGCGCTGCTGGCGGAGTGCGAGCGCGGCGCCGGGCTGAACGCCTTCATCCACCTCGATCCCGAGCGGGCGCTCGACGCCGCCTCGCGCGCGGAGGCACGCGGCGGTCGTCTCGCCGGGCTGCCGGTGCCGGTGAAGGACAATTTCGATACCGCCGGCATGCCGACTACCGGCGGCACGCCGGGCCTGCGCGATCACCGCCCGGCGCGCAACGCGCCCGTCCTGCAGCGCCTCATCGACGAGGGCGCCTGGGTCATGGGCAAGCTCAACATGCACGAGCTCGCCTTCGGCATCACCTCGAACAACGGCGCGTTCGGACCCGCGCGGAACCCCTACGACCCGGCCCGGATCCCAGGCGGCAGCAGCGGCGGGTCCGGCGCCGCCGTCGCCGCCCGGATGGCGCCGGTCGCGATGGGCACGGACACCGGCGGCTCGGTGCGCATCCCGGCGGCGCTCTGCGGCGTGGCCGGGTTTCGCCCAACCGCCGGTCGGTACAGCCAGGAAGGCATCGTTCCGATCTCCAATACGCGCGATACGGCGGGACCGCTTGCGCGCTCGGTCGAGGACCTGGCCCTGTTCGACAGCGTCATCGCCGGGGAGCCGGACGACCTGCCCGACATGTCCCTGAAAGGCGCGCGGATCGGCGTGCCCCGCGGCCATTTCTACGAGAACCTCCATCCCGAGACCGCGCGCGTGGCGGACGCGACGCTGGCCGCGCTTGCGGCGGAGGGCGCGGTTCTCGTGGAAGCGGACATGCCCGAGGTTCCGAAGCTCGACGAGGCGGCGGGGTTCCCGATCGCTCTCTACGAGACGGTGGTCGAGCTCGAACGCTATCTCTCGGGGACCGGGTTGCCGCTCGATCTAAAGGGGCTTGCCGACGCCGTGGCCAGCCCTGACGTGGCGGGCCTGCTGCAAAGCGTGCTCACGCCCGAGGGCGCGATCCCGGAGCGGGTCTACCGCGAGGCGCTGACGCAGACGCGCCCGGCGCTCCAGGCCGCATACGCCGACTGGTTCGAGGCGAACGACGCGGTCGCGGCGATTTTCCCCACCGCGCCGCTCCCCGCCGCGCCCATCGGCGATGACGAGACGGTCGAGTTGAACGGCGAGCGGGTGCCGATCTTCCTCACCTTCATCCGCAATACCGGCCCATCCAGTCTTGCCGGAATTCCCGGCGTTACCCTGCCGGCCGGCCTGTCCGCCGACGGCCTTCCGATCGGCATGGAGCTCGACGGCCCGGCGGGGGGTGACCGTGCGTTGCTCGCGTTGAGCAAGGCCGTGGAGGCGGTGCTGCCGCCCATTTCGGCCCCGAATCAATCGTAAGGATCGACGATAACCTCCGCAAAACGGGAGAGAGACCCATGCCGAGAGACTTTGGACGGATGTCCCGCCGCCGCTTCGTCGCAGGCGCCCTGGGTTCGGGCGCGGCCGTCGTCGCGCCCGCCGTGCTGACCGGCGCGCGCGCCGCCGAAGAGCTGAAGATCGCCACCTTCTATGCGCTCAGCGGCCCGGGCTCCCTGTTCGGCCCGACGCAGACCGCCGTCACCCGGCTCGCGGTCGACGAGATCAATGCCGGAGGCGGCATCGGCGGACGCAAGGTGACGGTCCTCCCATCCGACGGCGGCGCGCCGCCGGCCGAGGCCGCAAAGGCGGCGATCCGCCTGATGCTGCGCGACAAGGTCGATTGCGTGGTGGGTTCCCATGACAGCGCGGTGCGCGAGGCGATCGTCGCGGCGCTGAAGGGCCGGATTCCCTATGTCTACACGCCGCTCTACGAGGGCGGGGAATGCAACCCCAACGTCTACGTGACGGCCGACACGCCGCAGCAGCAGGTCCAGCCCTCGATTACCTGGCTGGCCAGGACGCTGGGCGCGAAGACCTGCTATCTGATCGGCAACGACTATGTCTGGCCGCGCAAGACCAACGAGCAGGCGAAAAAATATATCGCCGCCGCCGGCGGCACGGTGGTCGGCGAGGAATACGTGCCGCTCGGCGCGCCCAACAAGTTCGAGGACGCCGTCACCCGCATCAAGGCGAAGAAGCCCGACCTCGTGGTCATCACTCTGGTCGGCGGCGACAACATCAACTTCAACCGCACCTTCGCCGGCTTCGGCCTCGACAAGTCGATCAAGCGGATCTCGTACCTGCTGGAGGAGCAGACCCTGCTCGGCATCGGCGACAAGAGCTCGAACGGGCTCTACAGCGCGATGTCCTATTTCGAGAACGAGAAGAGCGAGGCCAACGCGAAGTTCAAGGCGGGCTACCGGAAGGCCGCCGGCGCCAAGGCGCCGCAGCTCGGCATGATCGGGGTGGACACCTATGGCGGTGTCTACTGCGCCAAGGCGCTGATCGAGAAGGCCGGCGGGACCGACGCCGCCAAGCTGATGGCGGCAGCCGACAATCTGAAGTACCGGACTCCCACGGGCACGGCCGTGATGACCAGCCGGCATGTCGTGAAGGACATGTTCCTCGCCGAATGCAAGGGAACGAGCTTCGAGATCGTCGAGACCTTCAAGGCGGTCGCGCACGGCCAGACCTGCGGCTGATCGCGCGGTAGCGCGCTTGCCCTCACCCTGACCCTCTCCCCGCCGGGGAGAGGGGACTCACCCTCCTCCTCCCTGCCTTCTCCCCTCCCGCTTGCGGGAGGGGCCGGGGGAGGGTGGGCCGGGTCGCCGTGACTGTAACCAGTCGAAAGTCCTTATAAGCCGGGATTGGCCGGGATTATCGGGGATTCCGGGGGATTCCGGCGCGGGAATCAAGGGGTTGCGGGGCTAGACGGGGTCGCGACCGGTGCCGGCGAGCGTGCAAAAATCGTTAGAAATCCGCCCGGAAAACGCCTTTGCAAGGCACCGAAACGGCCGTTTTCCCGGCGATTTCGCCCCCGTCGATCGGCCGGAAAATCCCGCCCGCCAAGCCGCGCGCGCACCCGGGGAAATCCGAGCCCGGTCAGGAGGCGAGCGGCTCGCCGGTGATGGCGTCGCGGCCGAACGCATCCTCGCCCGGCTCGCCGCGAGGCATCTCGATGCCGTCGAACACGGCCGGCAGGGTCTCGCGCAACGGTTCGGACAGCGCGGGCCAGTAGACCTCGTGGATCAGCACCAGGAACTCGGCCGGATCGCGGCCGGGATCCGTCAGCTCCCAGAACCACCCGATACCGCCCACCGTGACCGGTTTCGGCGCGGCAAGAGTCTCTGCGATCCAGTCCACATCCCAGTGATCGCCTTCGACCGTGCCGGCCTCGTCGTCCCAGACGACGGTGCGCAACTCCTCGCCGCGCATTCGGTCGGGAATGCGGATCTCGTGCCGTGCCATTTCAGGCCGGATCGTAATGAAGCAACAAACCCAGAACAAGGTCGAGCATCTCCGGGTCGTTCGCCGCCAGCTTGCCCAACTGGTTAAGCCCGTGCGGCCGGTCGAGCACCTGCTCGATGCTCGTGGTCATCACCTCCATCGGCCCCTCGGCGATGCCGGGGATGTCGTATTCCCGGCCGGTATAGGGGTCGATGTACTTGTCCCGCCGCCCGAGCATTTCGGGAATCTGGACGATGACCGGCACCAGCTTCTCGCCGGCGGTGCGGCGTCGGTGGAGCGCGACGAAAATCGCGTCGAGTTCGGGGTCGGCCTGCTGGATGTGGTGGAGGTATTCGTGCAGCGCCGCGCTCGGGTTCTCGCTCAACCCCAGCCGGCCGGGCGCGCCGGCCGCGATGGGCGAGGTGTAACCGGCTCGGAAGGCGCCTGCCTCCGCGGTCAGCGGGATCGCATTGGTCCGTTCGACCCATGAACGCGGCAGCCGGCCGGCCGCCTCGCGGACCCGGTCGACGGCGCCCGGATCGCCCGAGACCCTGGCGGTCGCCGTTCCCGCGTCGCGCCGCTCGCGGAGCTCCGCGCGGAGCGATGCCTGGAACCGGTCCGAAAAGCCCGATTTGTAAGGACCGCCAGCCGCGCCGACCAAGCGCTCGCGTTCCTCGCGGCCGAGCGCGATCCAGTCGTCCAGCTCCTTCGCCTCGGCCACCTTCGCGAGCGGCGGCGGGGCAGCCGCGATCTTCTCGGCGAGCTGGGTCTGCGCCGGCTTGGCTTGGCCGACCAAGCCGACATTGTGCTGAAACCCGGGATCGATCCCGCGCGGCACCTGGACGGTCGCGCCGGTCCGCCTGTTCGTCCAGGGCCGGGTCTCGCCCGAGCCGGGCGGCGGTCCGCCCGAGGGCTCGACCCCGAAATCCGCGAGATCGTCGTCGGAGAGCTGCTGGACGATGCAGCGGCAGCGCCAGCCGTTCGGCGGGTAGTGGGTCTCCCAGAACGGATGGTCCCAGCGCAGCACTGTGCCGTGCCAGGCCATGTGGTCGGGGCGCGTGCGGGCGTCCTGGATCGCGAGATAGCGCAGCCAGGGCCGCGCCTTGGCGGCGCGCTCGATCCGCTCCCAGCGCCCCTTGGCGTGGGCCATGCGGAGGTTAGTGTCATAGATGATTCTCAACCGGCGCGGCGATCCGAGCTGGACGATCCGGGTCTCGCCGGTCAGGGAATCGGTCATCGGCTGGCGCCCCCACCAGCCCCGGGCGCGGAGCAGCGGTTCGAGCTCATTCTGGAACTGGCGGAAGCTCAGCCCGTCGGCGAGCGCGCGGTCGACGGCGCCCCGGATATCCTGGAGCATGTCGAGGCGCATCGCCTTCGCGACGGTGAAGGACCGCAGGTGTTCGGCGGCGTCGGTATCGCGCCAGTCGAAACCGACATGATGCCCCTTGCCGCGAAAATGCGCGATCGCCTCGACCGGCTCGACCTTGAGGATCTCCTGTTCGGCCATCGGATCAGCAAAGCTCCGTGCGGTCGACCGGCCTCAAATGTTCGGGGCAGACGATGAAGACCCGGCCCCTGGTGTCCTCGATCACGGCCGCGCCCTGCGAATGCCGGCCGATCACCAGCACGACGCAACCTTCGGGCATCAGGCGCGCCGGCCCGGGCGCGAGCGCCGCGGCGGGCTCGGCGACCGCCGCCGGCTCAGCCATGGTCGAGCCCGGCATCGCCCGAAAGCGCCGCGGTGAATCCCATACGGTGCAGGGTCTCGACGACCCGTGAGTCGTCCATCGCGGCGAACAATTCGGGGAGGCGGTCGCGGAACGCCTCCAGGCTGTCGCCGCGCTCCAGCGCTGCGCCGGCGGCCGCGAGGATGGGCTCGATCACCGGCTCCATCATCGGTTCCCATTCGTCGCGCACCAGCTGCACGGCGGCCTGACCGATCGCGTCGTCCGACCGGCCGCTGGCGAAGGCGGCGAAGGCCGCCATCGTCGCCGGATCGGCATCGGGGGGCAGTTCCATGCCCGGGATCGGGCCGGGCGCCGGCTCCCATTCCCCGCCATAGACCGATTCGACATGCGCCTTGGTCGGCCGCAGCCCGGCCATCCGGCTCACCGTTTCCTCGCGCTTCGCCCGCGCGTCGAGGTCCTCCGGCGGCGAGGCGTCGCGGACCATCGTCGGCACCGCGGCGCCGGGGAAGTTCCAGTGCGTCAACCAGGTCGCGATCGTCGTGTTGAAGCTCTCGACCAGCAGCCGGCAATCGGCCGCGATCACCTCGTCGCGCACGTCTTTCTGGACTTCCGCCGTGCCGCGCCACGGCCCCTGTTCGGTGGTCGCCGACTGGCCGAGGATCGTCTTGGCGATCATCTTGTCCATGTACTCGGCGAATTTCTCGAAGTCGCCGCCGGCCCGCTGGGCCGCCACCATCAACTCGATATCCTGCCCTTCCGGCAGCGCGACGCCCGCGCCGGTGGCGAAGGATCGCAGGACTTCGAGCAACCTGGCCTTGGACGGCTCGTCGTCCGGCGGATAGTGGCCCTTCGGCGTCGGCGCGCCGAATTTCTCCAGCGCAACCGCCCAGAAGCGGTGGCCGTTGCGGCGCATCCAGGCAGGCCAGTAGCACCAACGCGCGAGGCCGGGGCCGTGCGGCGTGTCGCCATGCTCGCCCGGCCGCGCAAGCACCCAGAACTTGGCCGGCGGTACCGGCTCGCCCATCGGGTTGTCCCAGGTGCGCAGGCGCAGCTCGCGATCGCCCTCCCAGCGGAACCGATCGGGCGCGCGGACGCGGATATCGCGGAGTTCGATCCGCCGGCGTTCGAGCATCCAGATCGGCTCGGCGACGGCGTAGCCGTACCAGACCCCGTGCAGCATCTGCCGGCATACGGAGTCGAAATCGAGTGCGCCGATCTGCTCCTTGAGGTCCACGGCCGCTGCCTCGTCGCGCGGCCCTTGGCCGCCCGGCCGGATATCCCAATCCACGGCGATCGCCGCGTCGAGGCGCTGCGAAAAGGTCGAGTACGCCTGCTCGTCGCGAAGCGTGTCCCGGTAGAGCAGAAGGACATAGGAATCGTCGCGCCAGCCTTGCCGATAAGCGCTCGCGCGCCGCGGATCGGGCGATATCTCGCCGATATAGGGCGCAAGGTGGAAGCCGATCGACGAGCCGACCGCGGCGATCTCGCCGGCGTCCGGCCGGGGAGGCGTCCTTTCGTCCATGTCAGCCATAGGCCTGCATGTCCTCCGCGGTCGGGGAAACGATCAGCCCGCGATCCGCGTCGATCCCGTGGCGCGCGTCAGGGCCGGTCTCGCCGTCGACGCCGTAGCCGGCGGCGATCGCGGCGGAGACCCGCCCATCGGCCGCGCCGGTGAACGGCCCGCCGAGATCCGCGGCGGCGCAGGCGAGCGCCCCGGCCCAGAAACGGTCGGCATGGCCGTCCGTATCGCCGTCGGCGAGCAACCGCGGCGCTCCGGTCAGCCCGACGACTTTCTTGATCGCGTGCAGATCGGCGCGCAGCGCGCCGTCGCCCGCTGGGATTCGGATCGTCCGGTCCTCGCACCGCTCGCGCATTGCGGTCGCCATGTCGAGCCGGGCGGCCGGAGTGAACAGCACTCCCTCGACCACGCTGTCGCCATAGCGCCGCTTGGCGTCCTCGACCGGCTTCTCGCCCATGCCGGTCTGATCCATGCCGATCCGCGCCGGGCGGTAGCGCGAAACCAGCTCGTCGAGCGTTTCGTCCTGCTCCCGGAAGGTCGCGCCGCGCAGCGTCCTGATCTCGCGCGTCCAGGCCACGTCGCCGACCAGTTCGAGCACCCAGGCAACCCAGAGATCGCGGCGCCGGGCGATATCGTTTCCGATCACGCAGCGCCCGCCGGAGTAGAGGCTCGGGTTGCCGGCGTCGGGATGCTCGACCCCGTCGATCAGCTCCCAAGTCAGCCAGGCGACCGCCTCGTCGAGCCATTCGCACTCGTACTCCTGGCGCCATAGCTCGTCGTCGGCGAGACCCTCGCGCAGCGCGTCGATATCGGCCGGATAGCCGTCCGCGACCGCGCGGTGAATGGTGACGACATGGCGCGACCAGCGGTCGTCGTCGGCCGTCATCAGCTCGTAGAATTTCCCCGACTTCCCTTTCGGCGTCGAGGTGACGCGGATTTTCCAGCCGCGGGTGATGGTCGGATAGAGCGCCCCCCAAATGCCGCGCGCGTCCTTGTGGATCGCGAACTCGTCCAGATAGACGTTGCGCGAGAAACCGCGCGCGGTGTCCGGGTTGGCGGGAAGCGCGGTGACGATGTTGCCGCCTCCGGCGTCCCACTCGTGCGCCCGGTAGGTGTTCCCGCCCTCGTCCGCCCAGTCGTACTCCATCCCCTTCAGCGCGAGCCCGTAGGCGCGGGCGTGCGTCTGGATAGAGGCACGCATTGCCTCGCGCGCCTGGCGGTCGGCGCGGGACAGGATCAGCCAGGGCGAAGCGCGGCCCTCGGCCTTGGCGGCCATCACGTCGTCGACGATCTCGAGCCCGGTGGTGAACGTCTTGCCGACCTGGCGCGACCACATACCGATCTTGAAGCGCGCGCGATCGGCGAACCACGCCCGCTGGTAGGCATAGAGCGGGATCGCCCCCGTCACGCCGCCGGCTCCTCGACGATGCCGTAGACCTGCTCGCGGATCGCCTTCAGCGCCTCCGGCGGCAGGGCGTGGCCGGCTTTCTCCGCCGCCTCGGCCGCGGCGGCCTCGGCCCGACCCGCCGCCTCGTTCGCGGTCTCGCGGCGGATCGCCAGCTCGCGCTCGGCGGACAGCTTGCCGGCGGACTCGATGCGGCGGATCGCCAGCGCCAGCGTGCCGATCTCGTCGGGATCGATCCCGCCCTCGCGCTCGCCGAGATCGACGGCGGCGTGCATCGCCAGCGTTCGCAGGGTCTCGATCGCCAAGCGGCCGGTCTTGCCCTCGGGCCGCTCGCCCAGCTCGCGGACCCAGATTTCCGATATCCGGTCGGCCTCGCGCTGGCGCTTCACAAGATCGAGCGCCTTTTTCCGGTACCGCCCGACCGCCGAGCGGGAGACGTCGCCGCCGAGATCGCGGATGCGCGCGACGATCTCGTCGATCATCGCGCCGTCGCGGATCGCGTCATGTACCGCGGCGCGGATTTCCGGCGGCAGAAGGTCGATCGCCGAGCGCGCGCCCATCAGCCCGTTCCCGGGGCGGGCCTCCGCACGCCGGGGATCGTCGCCGCGCCGCGCGCCGCGTCATGGCCGCGCGCGGTCAGCGTGCCGATCATCACGCCGCCGATCTCCTCGGTTGCGACCGCGCCCTGTTCGCCGAGCCAGACGAGCTCGACCCGGACCCGGTCGCGCGAGACGACATGGCCCCACGGTTCGAGCAGGGCTTGAAGGAGGGACTCGTTGGCGCGGTAGCCGCTCGCCTCGCCGAGCACGCGAAGCATGACGAGGCGGAGATCCTCGGTCTCGACATCGCCGGTCATTGCCCGCTCCCGAGGAGATGCTGGTTGAGCGTCCTGACCTGCTTGGAAAGGCCGGCGATCATCTTGTCCATGCCATCGACGGTCGCCTTGACCGCCTTGACGTCGCCCTGAACGGCGGTCACGCACTGCCCGACACTGGCGAACTCGCGCGCGGACGGCAGCGCCTTGAGGGTGGCCGTCACCTCGGCGAGCCCCGTCTCGACCTTGCCCACGCGCTCGGGCAAGTCGCCCGCGTCGGAGGGGCGCTTTTCGAGATTGACGATCCGTTCCTCGAGCCGGCCCTGGACGGACTCGGCGCGACGCATGCGGACGAACAGCCCGACGCACGCGCCGACCATCGCGACAGCGATCGCGCCGACGATCTTGAGCTCGATATCGCTCAACGGTCGGCTCCCGGCGCCTTGGCGAGTTGGCGCGCGCCGAACCACCAAAGCACCGTGGTCGTCGTGAGATAGAGGACGGTGTTGACGATCTGCACCCGCATGTTCGCGTCGTCGGCCGCGACGGTGAAGTAGATCGCCCCGGTGAGCCCGACGAAGGTCCAGGTGAGGCCGGGCCGGGTCATGCCGCGGCAGAAATCGACGAACAGCATCAGCCAGCCGTCGCCCGGCGACGACCAGCGCCGCGCCGCCTCGTGATAGGACTCCTCCAGCGCCTTCCAAGCCGCCTGGTCGCGCGCGCCCTCGGCCTCGATCTCGGCGACCCGCTCGAAGCCGGCCGACTCGATCCTGACGATCTCCATGTCGAGCCGGCGCAGCTCGACCTCGTGCCGGTGCGCCTGGCGTTTCTGAAAATAGCCGGTGATGAAGCTGAGCCCGGTGCCGAGCAGGCCGGTGGCCCCACCCGACAGGATCGCGAGCAGCGCGTCGCCGAAAAGTTCAAGCATGGGAGATCTCCAGTCGGAACGAGCGCTCGGCCCAGGCCATCAGGTGGCGGAAGGCGGTGCGCGATCCGAGCACCGCGTCCTGGCGTCGGTCGCCTGCCTTCATCCAGCCGCGGCGCATGCCGGGCAGCAGGCAGCCGGCGGTGTGGCTGCGCAGCCCCTTGTCGACGTCGCCGCCGAAATTGCCGGCATGAAACAGGATGTGGCTGCGCTCCTCGACGCCGGTCACCAGCAGGCAGCGGCCGAAACGCGGCGAGACATGTGGGACGACGTCGTAGGCGCCCTCGGGGATGCAGGAGCGATTGCGGCGGTTGTCGCGCCAGGGCGGCTCCATGATCTGGATCGGTGCGAGGCCGGGCGCGACCAGGACCCCGATGGTGCCCTGGTCGCCGCTCCGGTCACGGCAGAGGATCACCCGGCGCATCAGGCTGGCCGCGGCGGTGCGGTCAGCGGTGAGGGTTGGGGCGGATTCGGAGGATGCAGCGTTTCAGTGCCTTCGCGTGGCGCTGCCAGTCGGTCCCCCATCCGTCGCCTTCGTCGCGCGCCATCGCGGCGCGCTCGGCCGCGCAGACCGCGTTCCCGGCGAAGCGCCAGGTCCTCCCGTCGATCTTGAGGCAAGGCCCGGCGCGATCGACCGAGCCGTCCTTGTGGTGGTGCCGCTCGCCCGCCTTGCGGTCGCGGTGGCACCCGTCCTTTGCCATGCCGCCGGAATGAGCGAGCACAATCGCGTCGAACTCGGCGGCGGCCGCGCCGAGCGCCCGGTTGAACTCGGCCTCGAAGGCGGTGGCGTCCCAGGCGGGCGGAGGCTTGGCCTCGGCGGAGGAAACGGAAGCGCAGGAGAGCATGGCGGCGGCCGCGAGGGCGGCGCCGAGATATAGCTTGGAGAACGGATTCGTTCGCATCGGTGAGTCCCGGTTCTGAGGGCGCTCCGCCGGCCTGGATCGCGATCCGGGGCCGGTGGCGCGGTCGGGAGGATGATGCGGTGGGCGCGGCGGCTTGTTCACCGGACCATGGTCCGGTGTGCCGACTTCCTAATTTAGTTATAGAGCGCGAAGGACTCGCGCCTGCGAATATGGAAAAAGCACTATGCCAAGAAAAATTATTGTCCGAGAGCCGAGATGGGTCGACGAATGGACCGAGGAAGCGGAGAAGATCGCCCGGCATCGCGGTTTCATGCATGAATTCGCATGGAGAACCTGCCGCGTAGTTCTCACCGGTGGCTTGGCGCCGATTACAGGATTCGTCCACGGCTCTTTGTCACAACCCCGCTTCCTGGAAGGGCGCGGATGGCAATATCGCGGGTCGATCTGGATCGACTCAGACGATCGGTCCATCGAGGTCGATTTCCTCGACGTCGGCCGGGCGGAGATCGTCTGAAGCTTCCGCCCCGCCCCATCCGTCATTTCGACCGCGGCGCGGCTAGGCGCAGAGCGGAGAAATCTCGTATCCCCGGCGGTAAGACTTCTCCGCTCGCTCCGCTCGATCAAAATGACGGATGGGGCGGGGTGGGAACCCGGTTACCGCCGCCGCATGTACCGCCGTGCCGCGCTACGGGAGATGCCGAGCCGGGTGGCGATCTCGGCGACCGGCGCGCCGGCGGCCGCGAGATGGACGGCGCAGGCACGCCGTGCGTGCGGAAGATAGACCTTGTTGCCGCCGAGCAGCTCGGCGACGACCGACGCCGTCCCTTCGGCCGCGAGCATGACCGCCAGGGGATGCTCGGGGTGCCGCGCGAGGTGGTTGGGTTTCGGGAAATGAACGTCGCGGCCGCCCCATTCGAGCGCCAGCCTGATCGCGGTTTCGCGGCCTGCCGCGTCGGCGATTTCGGCCAGCGCGCCGGGGAGCGGGGAGTCCCCGGAACGGGGTTCGGGGCAAGCGATATCCGCCGGCGCCCTGTCGACGCCGTGGATGCGCGACGCGGCAGCGGGGCATGGCTCGTGCCGGGACACCGGCTCGCGCACCCGTGGGCCTTCCCGACGCGTCACGGGGCGCTTCCCGCGGCGGCCCGGATGCGGTCGCCGAAATGGCGGATCAGCGCATCGGCCTGCTTGTCGGAAAGCGCGGTGTGGGAATCGGTCCGGGCAAGCCCGGCGTGCGCACAGGCATAGGCGGACAGCGCGGTACGATCGGCAATCCGCACCAGGCCGAGGCCGTGGAGGATCGCCCATTGCGCTTCCAGGACGCGGGCGCGCGGCCGGTCGATATCTTTCGCCCGGCCGGACTCGTCGACCGCGCGATAGGGTTTCCAGCTCACCCCGGCCTCGCGGTGGAGCCATCCGCGCAGCGCCTCGATCGCGGCGACGAGATGGGCGGGCGTCGCCCAGGTGGCGGAGTCGATCCCGGCCTGGCGGCGGAGCCAGGCGGCGAGCCCGGCATCGGTGCGGTCCCGCACGACGCCGAGATGCCAGCCGCTGATCCAGAGCGCGCGGAGTTTCGGCAACAAATCGGAGTCCGGCAGCGCGTCGCTTCCACCGCTTCCGCTCATCGCCGCGATGACGCGGCGGAGCTCGGCCGGGCTCATGTCCCGGCAACTCGCCTTCCCCGTCACCCGCGTTTGCAGCGCGCGCCGCGCCTGCTCGTCGATCCCCAATTCGCGGGCGCGGGCATGGACGCGACGGTTGAGGCGCTTCCAGGCGGCATCGGTCTGGGCAGCCGCCGTCATGCCGCCGCCTCCGCGCCCTCGGAATCGTTGCACCGCGGGCAGGGCAGACCGCGCCGGATCTCGCTCGTCGGGCGATCGTCGACGACCCAGCCGGTATCGTGGTCGCATTGCTTGCAGCGGTAGCAGACGAGCCCGGATTTCCCGCCGGGGTCACGGCCTGCGTCGCGTTCAGGCGCCCGATCCGTCAGGAGCGGGCCGAAGAGCGTAGCGGGGACTACGATCGAGGCCCGCGACGCAGCGGGCGGGCGCCTGGGCGCGACCCTTCGGGCGGCGCTGTCCGGCCGACAGGGTGCGTCAAGCCGCTTGCCCGATGTGCCGCATCGCGCGGCGCGGCTTTCCTGCCCTGTCGGCCGGACAGCGCCGCGCAGACCATGACCCCGGCGGGAAGTCCGGGCTGGCGTGCCGTCGTCGCAGCCGCCGGCGTCGGAGAGCTTCATCATCACCCGCGGCGAGCGCCGGGACGGTTTCGGGAACAGGAGCAATTGGCGCGGTCTAGGCAAGACCGATCTCCCGGAGCTCGCGCGCGACATGCTGGGGCAGCCCGTCGACGGCGGCGGCCGGACGCGGCCGATCGGCCGGCGCGTCGCGGTCTTCCAGATAGCGCCAGCCGCGTACCATGCCGACGCGCATCGCCTCGACCCGGACGATCTCGGGGCGCATCAGGATCGCCCAGACATGGTGCCGGTCGTCGTATTCGAGCCCGGCCCAGGGCATGCGGAACAGGGTCCGGCGGGCGCGGCAGAAATAGACCGAGCCGCCCTCCAGCTCGTCCGCCCGCGCCGGCGCCCGGGCGGTCCATGTCGTAAAGCAGTCGAAGCCAAGCCCGGCGATATGGGCGACCCATTCCTCGGCTCCGTCGACGGTCTCGATCGCGAAGCGGCGGCCGTTGGCGTCGCGGCGCTGCCAGCCGGAGAACGGGCGGAGGAGATGGAGCGCCGTCATGCCGCGTTCTCGCCGGCCTGGTCGAGCCGGCGTTCGATATCATGGAGCCACTTGCGTTGCCGGTCCGAAACGAATGTCCGCTCCTCGTATTGCGCGAGGCGCGGGACGAAGGAGTCGACGAAGCGGATATCGGTATCGCGCAGTTTGGAAGCGTGCGCGCCGGCGCGCCGGATCAGGCGATCGAGCCAGGGGTAGTCGTCGCCGATCGGCCCGTTGATCCCGGAACGAGGTCCGGGACAGGCAAGGTCCGGCCCGCGCTTGCTCACGCCGCCTCCCGGAATTCCTGGATTTGCAGCCCGTCGGACAGGAACCCGATCAGCTTGTCGACGTCGCTCGGCGCGACCTCGATTACGACCGCGTCACCGGGATCTCCGATGGTGACCCCGATCCGCGCGAGATCGGCGGCCGGCATCTTGCGGAGCGCCTTCTTGTCGAGGCTCTCCTTGACGTTCACCGTCGCCGCCTCGCGGGCGGGGAACAGCTTGCGCAGCCGCTCGATCGCCTTCGCCTCGTCGCCCAGCTCGAGCGCCCCGGCCTGTTTGCGATATCCGAATTTCACGCCGTCGATGGCGACGGTGCGCGGCCGGACGAACAGATCGGGGCGCGCCTCGATCGCCGCTTGCAGGGCATCGCGCGCGGCGGCCGCCTCGGCGATCCGGTTGCGCAGCCCGCGCATTCGCGATGCGACCGCCTTGCGTTGCAGGTCCTTGATCTCGTCGGCCGTGTCCTCGAGCGCGTCGCGCGCCTTCGCGTAGCCGCGCGCGAGCGCTTCGATCTCGTCCATGGTCGCCGGCCGGGCCGGCACGTTGTCCGTCATGTTCCCCTCCTCGCTTGGCGCGCCGGCGAAGACGCCGCATCGGGTGCGCCGCCGGAGATCGCCGCCGCCGTGATGCACTCGGCGCAACGGTCGCGCCCGGGCTGGCGCGTGCCGGGGCAGGCCGCCGTCCGGCACCGCCAAAGCGGTGGCTTGTCTTCCACCGCCCGGGCCGGGATCGCCGGGGCCGGCGCGGGCGCCGCCTCCACGCTCGGCTCCGCGGTGCCAGTAGAGACGCCCAGGGCGAGCGCAAAGCGGCGCAATCGCTCCTGGATGGCCGCGACATCACGCATCAGCTCGTGGACTTCCCGCAGCGCCCAATCGGCGCGCGCCGCATCGCCAGTCCAGATCTCCGCGCCGTCGCCGACGGTGCCGAGCAGCCGGGTCAACCGCTCGCGCTCGTCGGGATCGGAGAGGCGCCGCTCGACCGCCTTGCAGGCATGCATCACCGTCGTATGGTCGCGCCCGCCGAACATTCGCCCGATTTCGGGCAGGCTTCGCCCGGTCAGGCGCCGGCAAAGCCACATCGCCGCCTGGCGTGGGCGGGCCACCGAGAGCGCGCGGCGATCGGACTCAAGGTCGATCACGCTGACGCCGTACTCGGCCGCGACGGCGATCTTGATCCGCGTGACGGATGAAACGGTCGGCATCGACAGGCGCGCGACCCTGTTGTCGTCGGTGCCGGTCATGCCGCCCCCGGATCGAGGTCCGGGGCAGGCCCCGGATCGGGGCCTGCCCCGGGCTCGGTTCCGGGGTCCGGGACGAGCCGCGGACCGGAGCGAGGCGCCAGGCCCCGATCCGGGAACGGCAGCACGCGGGCCGGGCGCGGTCCGCTCGTGGCTTCCCATTCCTCGATCGCCAGCGCGCAGCCCTCCAGCATGTGCCGGACCAGGCTCAGGGTCGCCGGCGTGGCCCGGTTGCTGTCGATCAGCGCCTCCAGGATGTCGTGCACGCCGCGCAGGCCGACGGCGTGGTCGGGCGGCTCGCCCGAGGAGGCGGCAAGCGAGGCAAGGCGGCCGGACAGGTCGCGCACGTGGCGCGAGGCCATGGCGAGGGCGACATAGTCGACCGCCCCGCTATGGCTCATCCGTCCGAGCGACGCCGCGACGCCGCGAACCTCGGCGCCGATCATTACGCGGCGCCTTCCGCCGCGGCCGCGATATCGGCGGCCTCGATCCGGTCGCGCCCGTCCGCATGCGCGACCATCCAGGCGCGGGCGAGCAGGCGGCGGAGCCCGTGCAGCCCGCCGGCGTCGCGCGCGGCCGCGGTCAGCGCTTTCAGCTCGCCCTTGTCGGGACGCCGGGCGAGCGGGCCGGCGGCGATCGCGGCCACGTCCGCCTCGCGCTGGTGCTTGAGATCGATCCGCATGCCGATCCGCCCGACGACCTGCGGGCACCAGGCGAGGGTCAGGTGGATCGAGTTGTCGCCGATCAGCGCGAGCCCGCATCCGGCGACGTCGCGGATGCAGCGCAGCTCGTCGATCAGGTTGGCGCGGAGATGGTGCGCCTCGTCGACCACGATCAGCGCGCCCCGCCCTTGCAGCCGGTCGACGACCGCCGTCTCGGCGTCCTGCGCCGAGGCGTGCTGCGCCCCGGCGCCGACGGTTTCGGCGAGCCGGTAGAGCATGCCGTTCAGCGTCTTGGTCGAGCGGGTGAACTGGATATAGAACGCCGCCGTCCGCGCCCGGCAATGGCGCCTGGCGGTCCATGTCTTGCCGCGCCCCGAGGGGCCGTGGACCAGAACCACGTCGCCGGTCGCCTGGGCGTAGGCGAGCGCCGCCGCGATCTCGGCCGAGGCCTCGGTCTCGGCGTGCCGGTCGAGCCCGGCGCCGTCGAGCGATTGCCGGCGCGCCTCGGCGCGGGTTTGGAGCCACCGCCGGAGGCGCTCCTCGACCGCCGCGACATCGCCGTCATAGGTGCCGCGCAGCCAGCGGCTCAAGGTGCCTTCGGAGACTCCCCGGCCGATCTGCCGCGCGACCTGCGCGATGGACAGCCCGCCGGCGTCCATCTCGGCGCGGACGGTCGCGACGAGAGCGGCGGCGGGCGCCGGCGCCGCGTTAAGGGACAGGACTTTCGCCATTCAGACCTCCTCCAGGTAGAGCCGCCGGACCGCGGCAACGACTTTCTTGCGCCCGGACGGCGGCGGCGCCGGCGGCGCGTCGGCCGCCTTCGCGGCGTCGGCCGCGCGGCCAGCCTCGATCAGCGCGGCCGGGTCGTGCGCCTCGCCCTTGCGCGGCAGCGCGACGACGCGCTCGGCCTCGCGCCTGGCGTGCGTCAGAACATCGTCCATCGCGGTCTCGGGCTTGTGCTTGCGCTGCAGCTCGCGCGCCCATTGGCGCGCCGCCTTGTCGACCTGGTTCGCGGACGCCTTCGCGCGCGCGGCGATTTCGGCCCGGTCGATCCCGGTGCGCACCGGGTCCTCCGCGATGCAGATGAAGCGGCCGCGCTTCCGGCCCGCGCGGTGGTAGACGAATATCCGTCCGAGATCGGCGGGATCGCGCCGCACGCTGACCAGGGCGCCGCCCAGCGAGCCCAGCTCGGCGGCGATGTAGACCCCGCCGTCGACCTTGATCCTTCCCTTGACGACCGTTCGCTTGCCGTCGCCCGCCGGCTCGGCGAGCAGCGCGTCGAGCGCGCGCTCGTCGTGAATCCATTTGACCGGCCCGGCCCAGGACGCCGCCCGGGCGAAGGGCGAGGCGCCGGCGAGCCCGTCATGCGGGCGCCGGCCGTACACCGACTCGCACCAGGCGTCGCAACGCTCCTGCAACTCGGCCGCGGTCAGGGCGACGGAGAAGGACTTGGCGGCGCTCTCGCCGCGCCGGGCGGCGAAGGACTTGCGCGCGCGGAGCGCCTGGGCGCCGGCCACGTCATGCCCGGAGAAGCCCGGCAGGAAGGCGAACAGATCGCGCGAGAGCGTGCCGATCGCCCGCTCGACGAACGGTTTGGCGTCCGGCGTGTAGGGCGGGCAGAGATCGTGCGCAATCTCCAGATCGGCGAGCGCGCCGACGACATGGCGCGAGGTGTAGTCGCGTCCCTCGTCGGTCCGCACGGTTTCCGGGACGCCCCATTCGAGGATGCAGCGCCGCAGCAGCGCGGCGATCGCCGTCGCCCGGCTGGTCGGAACCACCAGGACGCGGACGCGCCGCGACCAGACGTCTATCGCGGCGACGACCGCATGACGCTTGGCGCCTGCCCCGGCCTGCCCCGGACACCGATCCGGGGACCCCGATCCGGGGTCGGCACAGATCACGTCGGCCGGGGTCGAGTCGAGCTCCCAAAGCTGGTTAAGGCGCTCGATCCCCGCCGCCGCGTCGCCGGCCGCCGGCTTGCGGTGCGAGCGATGGCGGTCGGGGTTGAGCACCGCGGACAGGGCGCGGTCGTGCTCGGCGCGCCAGTCGCGCAGCCAGCGGCGGACGGTCGAGACCGACGGCGCGCTTCCGTGCCTGGCGATCAGGGTACGGTGCGCGTGCTCGGCGGTCAGGTGCCGGCCGTTGTGGAAGGCGAGCGCCTCCAGCGTCCCGCGCAGCTCGCCGTCGATCCTGGACGGTCGGCCGGAACGCGGCGCGTCGAGCAGCGCCGGGACGCGGGCGCCCTCCGGCAGATCGCGGACCTTGCGGCGCCAGGCGCCGACCGAGGCGGCCGAGACCCCGGCCTCGGATGCCGCGGCGCGGTCGGCCTCAAGCCGGGAGAAGCCGATCGCGACCAGCTCCTCGGCGCGGCGGACGGTCGCCAGCCGCGCCCGGGCCTGGTCCCGCTCGGCCTCGGAAGCGCGCCCCCAGGCCCCGGATCCCGGATCGCTGTCCGGGACAGGTCCGGGTCCGGGGCAGGCTCCGGCGAAATCGGGTGTTTCAGGGGCGATATCCGGTCCCTGCAAGAGCGTTGCATCCCCGATGCGGCGGCATTTGGCGGGGGCGCTCATGCGGCGCCCTCGATCGCATCGGCGGCTGCCGCGACGCGGTCGATGACCAGATTGACCTCGGCCGCCATCCGGTCGACCTCGCGGCGCATTCCGCGCGCGAGCCCGCGCCGTGCGTTGCCGTGGAGCCCGACCAGCATTTCGCCTGCCGCGACCTCCTCGACGATCGCGGCCGCGCGGCCTGCCTCGTCGCGGATCAGGCGGCGCGAGGCGGCGAGGCGGAGCCGCGCCTGTTCGGCAACGTCGCGCGGATCGGACTTCGCCCCGGCGAGCGCGCGGCGCAATTCCGCGATCTCCGCGGCCTGCCGCTTGACCTTGCCTTCGAGCGAGATCTCGCGGGCGGCGGCGCGGGTGCGCGCCACGGACCAGCCACCCTCGGCCGCGGCGACCAGGAGATCGTCCCGCTCGGTTTCCGGCAGGCGCGCGGCTTCGAGATGGTGCGAGAATCCAAGCCCGTTCAGACGTCTGAACGGGGGATAAGTTCTTGCCGCCAAACGATAGTCGCTGATTTTTCCGGGCGATATCCCGAGCCGGTCGGCGACGTCGCGAAGCGTGTCGCCGCCGAACGCATCCTCGCCGGCGATCAGCCAGTCGGCGAACGACCAGGACGCGCTCGACCGGACGTCCAGGATGGCGCGGCCGGTGGCCAGCCAGTCCTCGCGCGAGGCGTAATTCGGGGCCGGGACAGGTCCCGGACCGGTATCCAGGGCAGGCCTCGCGCGGGCGCTCATGCGGCCGACCCCCGGGCCGGGGTCGCGATGACGCTATGCCGCGCCGTCTCTATCATCGGCGCGATCGCACAACCGACGGGGGAAAAACCAATGACGAACGAAGAGCTGATCGTGCAGCTCATCGGACGGGTCGCGGCGCTGGAGCATCTCCTGTCCCAGACCATGCTTCTCGCGCTTCTCCAACACCCCGACCCGACCGAAGTCCTGTCCGTGTTCGAGGAGTCCTTCGAAAGCGAGGTCGGCGATCTCGAAGCCGGGCTGCCGGAAGCCGTGCCTGCGGCGGTCGAGACCGCCGAACGCATCTTCTCGGGGGTTCGAAGCGAGCTGGGCTGAGGCGTCCCGAGGCCGCCCGTCATGCCGGCCTCGCCCCCATTGCCGTCATGCCCGGACTCGTTCCGGGCATCCACGTCCTGCGGCATCGCGGTGCGAGCCGGGGGAGGGCGGAGCGGCGGATGGACGTGGATGCCCGGAACGAGTCCATTGCTGTCCGGTTTAACTTCAGGATGGGCTCCCTGCCGATGGGCAAGACCGTTTCCACCCCCTCGTCATTTCGACCGGAGCCGGCCCGAAGGGTCGGCGGAGCGGAGAAATCTTTCCGCTTCGCCGCCGGACCGCCTGCGCGGGAAGATTTCTCCGCACCGCGCTTCGCACTCCGGTCGAAATGACGAGGGGGGCGGGAGAGGGCAACGATGACAGGCGGCGCGGGTGTGACGCGATCCGAGCCTCTATTCGACCGAGCGGTCGATAACCCGCCTGTACTCAAGCCCTGCGCCCGATCCGCCAGAGTAAACCGGACAGCAGTGGAACGAGTCCGGGCATGACGGTGGGGGAAACCGGGGCCGCGCCCTCGACCGTCGCCGCTGCGTTCACGCGTCCGCCCCACCCGTCATGTCGCCCGGTGGCACTCGCGAACCGCCCTCTCCATCACGCCGCCTCGCCGCGTTGGCTTTCGACGCGCGGCGCCGGCCGCGGGACATCCTCGGGCCAGTCCAGGCCGGCGGGCCAGTGGTCGGAGAACCACTGGACCGCCCGGTCCGCCCTGCAGGTGGTGATGGAGTGGCCGCGCCTGAGCCGGGAGAAGGTATCGCCGCTTCCGGTGGACAGACGGGACACCGTCGATTCCGCGCGGTTGGTGGCGCGCGCGAACGCCCGCGCCAGAGTGTACATATAAGATATGGTGCTATTCATAGCACGGCATATGGCACAAAAATTATGAGACGGTAAACAACTCTTGGTTTATCGTGTCACTTATGACACGCACTTCGGCGATGCGTTACCTGCGGCGGGAGCTGCGGCGGCAGGTCGAGACGCTGGGCCTCCGGCCGTTCGCCCAGGCCTTCGGCGTGCCGGTCGGCCAGGTCCGCAGCGTTTGCGACGGGCGCGCCGCGCGCAGCGACACGATCGAGCGGCTGACCGACGCGCTCGGGCTGGAGCTCTATGTCGGCCCTCCGCGCCCGCCGGACGGCCGGGAGGACGAGCCCGGCGGTGCCCTGCCGCGGCCGGCGCTGCGCGAGCTGGAGGCCAGCGCGCGCACGCTCAACCGGGTGGTGGCGGAGGCCGGCGGCGACCCGGTGCCGGACGATCTGTGGCCGGTGCTGGCCGCGCGGCGCGGGGGTCCGGCGAGAGCGGAGGAGGAAGACGAACCGGCCGGGGAGGACGCCGGCGGCGCCGGGTTCGGCCGGGACTGGCTGGAAGGGCGCCGGCCCGATCCGGCCCGGTACGTCGCGATCCGGGTCGGCGGCGGGTCGATGGAACCCCTGCTGCGCGAGGGCGACTGGGTCCTGGTCGACCGCAGGCAGCGCCGCCGGGCGCCCGGCCGCATCTTCGTCGTGCGGACCGGCGACGGGCTGGCGATCGGGCGCGCCGGGCGGGGCGATGACGGCGGCTGGCTCTTGATCGGCGAGCGCCCGTCATGGGAGCCTGTGCCCTGGCCGGCGGATGCCGAGACCGTCGGGCAGGCGGTGTGGGCGGCGCGGTCGCTGGTGTGAGGGGAGACATACCGTTGATCGGAAAATTACTTTCAAGAAGGGACAAAATTTGATGGTCGAGCATGAACCGAAAACAGCGTGCGGCATTTACCGTGATCGCGCGGGATGGGCGACGGTGAGTGACGGCACGATTACAATGTCCATGCCCCGGGAACGCTACGAAGAGAAGGGCTACGAACCGCCTTTCGAGGCGTTGCCTGTGAAAGGCAGCTAGCAAGCTCGGTTTGAACCAAGCTGATCTGAAAGTGTTCGCGCGCGCCTAACCGAGTGCCCGAGAACACACGATTTGCTGAGTGTGAGGATGATCCTAATGGCGGAACCTTTTGAAATTCGTAACGCGGACGACCTCTTCCACGCCATCCAAATGATCGAACTGCGCGACTGGCCGGAGGATCAGGCGGTTCTGTTCAACGGCTGGCCGACGTTCGAGATCACCCTTCAGGGCAAGGATTTCGCTGGCGGTATCCCCACACGGATGATGCCGGCGCTGCTCGAGTTCCAGCATACGGTTAGACGCGCCTATGCGCGGAGCGTTGGCAAGTCAGGGCATGTGAAACGGTTAACTTCGGAGGAACGCAAACAGAGCGAATTAATCGTGCGGCTGGGGTCGGGCTCAACAACCTTCTGGTCCCCGTTGGATTGGTTCTTGAATAATGCCCTGACGAGGAGGAGCGGGGAGCAAGCGGCTATCGTCATACTGGGTGTAGCGGCCATCGTCGGAATCGAGAACATCGGTGAGGCGTACATCGAGTCGTTGACCACTGATCGCCAATTCGAACTGGTACAAGGTCTCAGCGAAGAGGAAACAAAGCGTTTCCGCATGATCGTCGATCTTGCCGAGAAACATGCCGACATCGCGGCCAATCTGACCGACATGCGCCGGACGTTGGACGAGGTACTGAGACGCCTCGACGACGATGATCGTCTCCTAGTCCATGGCAAGGAGATCGCAACCGGAAGGGAAGCTAAGAAAATTCTTCGGGCCAAACGGGGACGCATCGAACCCGATCGCGTGAAATCGGTTTTCGAGATTCTTACCGTGGACTCCCGGGGACTGGAAGACGGCTTCCGAGTCCGAATTCGTAATGTCGAGACGGAGGAAGAGCTACTGGTAGACGTGCCCGAATACAGACTTTCCTTGGCGGACAGAGAAGCGTTCAAGGCGGGCCAATGGGATGGGGTCCCCCTTCAGATGGAGATCGAGCTCCAACGACGCGGCGATACCGTTGTCTGGGCGGAGCTCTTATCGGTCGAACGGACCGACGCCGGTGAGTCCTGAGCAGACGGACGGAAAATCCGCGCGCGCATTCCGACATAACCGGTGTAGGCTTTCGCGAAAGCGGAGGAGAAGCAATGGCTGACGCCGAAGAGAAGGCCATGGACCTGGTGCACAGGATCGTCAGCGATACCCTGGAGAGCCGGCTGGACCGGGTGCGGATGGTCGCCGTCGAAGTGGAAGAAGAGCACGATGCCGACGGCGAACCGGTGCTCCACGTCACCGTCGTCTACAAATCCGACGAGAGCGAGCTGGACGGCGCGACGTTGTCGGGGCTGGTCAGGCACCTGCGCCCGGCGCTCTCCGAGTACGGCGAGTATCGTTTTCCGGTGATGTCCTTCGTCGCCGCGGAGGAGCGCGCTGCAACCGCTTGATCTGGTCCGGACGGCGCGGCGGCTGGCCTCGATGGGCGGCAGCCGCAGACCCCGCGAGTCGGATCTGCGGCGCGCCGTCAGCACCACCTATTACGCGTTGTTTCACGCGCTCTGCCAGAACTGCGCGGATGCCTTCATCGGCACCAGGAATGCGGATCGGAGCCGGTCGGCGTGGCGTCAGGCGTACCGGTCGCCGCGACACAGGCTGGCAAAGGACCGCCTCGGCGACCAGAGAGTGATGAAGGCCTTCCCGAAGGAAATCGAGGACTTCGGCAACACCTTCGTGAACGCCCAGACCAAACGCCATGCGGCGGACTACGATCCCTCTTTTCGGGTGACCAGATCGGAGGTCCTGAGCGACATCGTGGCGGCCGAGTCCGCCATCAGGAAGCTCAAGGCGGCGAAGATGAAGGACCGGCGCGCCCTCGCCGCCTGGATAACGTTGGGGAACCGGGACTAGACTTCCTTTGGCGGGTTCCCGGCTGGACTTCGACCGCCGGGTCCGATACAATATATTCCGTGGATTGGACCTCCGACCACAAGGGCTAGCCTAGAAGGTGGGCAACCGGCCCTCGGAAGGAGGTGAAGGCAATGGCCAAATCCACGAAAATCGGACGTAGCGCGATCACCGGTCGCTTTACGACGGTTCGGCGGGCTCGCAGCAGGCCGAAAACGCATGTTGTCGAGACCGTCAAAAAGCCCACGCGCCGTAAGGGCAGGTAGGCTTTGGAGGGGCGGTTGCTCTGTGAGGGGGTGGCCGCCCCTTTTTTCCACAAAGCGCAGGACAGTGCAATACCCGCGGTCGGCCATGCCGCGATCGCCATGGCGGCGGGTTGTGTGGCACGGAGACAGACCGCCAACGGGCCAGTCGTCAAGCGCGCCGGTCGGGAAGAAAGCGGTGGCTCGCTCTTGATCGGCGAGCGCCCGTCGTGGAACCCTGTCCCTTGGCCGGGCGACGCCGAGACCGACGGACAGGCGGTGTGGGCGGCGCGGTCGCAGGTGTGAGAGAGGGAAGAGTGACATTCGAAGATTCTATTTATCGGCAGGACCCCTACGAGTTTCCGAGCGACGAGGTTCTCGCCAACGCTCCAGTTGACGCACAAATCGAGGCGTTGTGCGAATGGTTCTACTGGAACTTCGAGGACCCGGCGGAAATCACTCCCTACGAATCAAGTGAGGGGGGATACATCTACATTTGGGGCGGTCCCTACGATGCCCAATGGGAATTGGGAGACAGGTTCGAGGACGTCGTGGGCTCTAATGTCGTGGAAGCCGCGGCCCAACGCATTCAATCGGGCGGCATTTTCGACTGGGCGCCTGCTTCTAGAACGATCAGGACCGAGGATGAACCGCCGGAACCTTACGAGTTCGCCGAACCTAATGAGCCAGCGGAACCCGATGAGCCGGCCGAACCTGACGACGCGATCGGGGAAAACGTCGGAAACCTGCCCGTTGAGCGAATTTTCGGTGCACTGGACGACCTAGAGGCTGCGGCTAGAAGGGTCAACGCTCATCGCGGCGGTATTGGGCATAACCGTCCGCCGGAGCCGATCGACGATGTGGCCTATAGCCGCGAAGATGAGGCACAACTCTTCACAAGCACGAGAAATATTCGGACTGCAATCTTATCCTTTGACCATGAGAAAGATGATATTGAGCAAGACCGCAGCGTACTTCGTAGAATATTCGAAAAGATTGGCGGGTGGCTTGCGGCAAGAGCCAACCGGGCCGCGGATGCCTTTGTTACAACCATTGCCGCAGCCGGTGGCGTCACCGTCGTGGACCTACTGGTCGATCTAGAACAGAAGCTTGGAGGTTTGATCCGCTTGTTGGGTTGAGCTTCTTTAGGGGGTCATCAAGTAGCGGCCCAAGGACCTGAGAGCACGCACGCTGTGGGCGGCGATTTCGGTCCGATCGGCTCGGATTAATCGAGGTTTTGGGGTTGGTGCCCCCCGGCGATCTTGCAAGAAGGCCGCCGGGGGGGCTTTGTCTCGGTGACGACTAAATCAACTGAGA
>JAJDVM010000133.1 GCA_022826125.1 Defluviicoccus sp. | reverse complement strand
CTGGAGATTTGGACTGTCACCGAGACAAAGCCCCCCGGCGAAATTCTTGCAAGTTCGCCGGGGGGCACCCTCCACAAAACATCGACTAATCCGAGCGGATCAGACCCCGATCCCCGCTGAAAGCCCGCGTCCTCTCACCGGTGCGCTACGCGACGAAGAACGGCACGGCGAAGAAGGGCAAGGACTATCGCAACGCCAAGGGCAAGCTCGTCTTCTCCGCGGGCGAGACGTCGAAGACGGTCTCGGTCGCGCTGCTGGATGACGCGCACGACGAGGGCACGGAGACGTTCACGCTCAAGCTGAGCAAGCCGAAGGGCGCGGTCATCGCCGACGGCGAGGCGGTGGGCACGATCGAGAACTCGGACCCGCTGCAGAAGGACTGGCTGGCGCGGTTCGGGCGCGCGGCGGCGGCGGATGCGGTGGCGGCGGTGACGTCGCGGCTGGAGACGCCGCGCGATGCGGGCTCGCACTTCACGCTGCGCGGGCAGCGCCTGGACCTTTCGGACACGGACGGCGGTGCGGCGCTGCAGCAGGCGCTGACCGGCTTCGCCCAGCTTCTCGGCGGCTCGTGCGGGCCCGGTCCGGAACCGGACCCCGACGGCTGGGCTGGGCGCGGCGCCGCGCGTGACGGCGCCGGTGTGGCGGCGTGTGCGGCGCCGCGGCTGACGGGCCGCGAGCTGCTGCTGGGGAGCTCGTTCCGGGCGGTGATGGGCGGCGGCGCCGGCGCGCAGTGGACAAGCTGGGGCCAGGGCGCCTCGGTATCGCAGTTCGCGAGCGCCACCCCGACGCTGTCCTTGAGCGGCGAGACCGCGACCGGATCGCTGGGCATGGACTACGAGCGGGGCCGGCTGCTGACCGGGTTCGCGATGACGCACAGCCTGGGCGAAGGCACGGCGCAGGGCGCGGGCCGGAGCTATCTCATGGGAAGCTCGGTGACGACGATGCTGCCCTATGTGCGCTACGCGCTCTCGGAGCGGCTGTCGGCCTGGGGTCTCGCGGGCACGGGCTCCGGAAAGCTGACGCTCGACCTCGACGGCGCCACGGCGGAGCGCTACGGCGCGGACCTGTCGATGACGCTGGCGGCGGTGGGCATGCGGGGCGATCTGGTGACGCCCGCCGAGGCGGGCGGCTTCGCGCTGGCGCTCAACGCGGACGCGTTCTGGGTCCGGACGGAGTCGGACTCGGCCTCGGCGCCGGGCGGGGGCAACCTCGCGGGTGCGCGGGCCGATGCGAGCCGGCTGCGGGCGGTGCTCGACGGCTCGCGGACGTTCGCGCTCGCGGGCGGCGCGGCGCTGACGCCGTCGCTGGAGCTCGGGCTGCGCCAGGACGGGGGCGACGCGGAGACCGGGACGGGCTTCGAACTCGGCGCCGGTGTCGGCTACGCGGACCCGTCGCGGGGCCTCGACATGGCGCTGAAGGTGCACGGTCTCGCGGCGCATGCCGAGGACGGCTACGACGAGTGGGGCATCTCGGGCTCGCTGCGGCTGGTGCCGGGCGGCGCCGGGCGCGGCCTGTCGGCCTCTCTCACGCCGTCGTATGGCGTGGACCCGGGCGGCTCGGAGCGGCTCTGGATGATGCCGGACGCGTCCGGGCTCGCGGCGAACGAGAACGCGCCCCTGTCGAGCCGTCTCGACGCGGAGGTGGGCTACGGCCTGCCCATGTTCGGCGGCGGCTTCACGGGCACGCCGAATGTCGGGTTGGGGCTCTCGGACACGGCGCGCGAGCTCCGCATGGGCTGGCGGCTCGCCCCCACGAACGGCGGGGGCTTCGAGGTCAATCTCGACGCCGCCCGGCGCGACAGCGCCGGCGATGCGCCGGAGCACCGCATCGGGTTTGGCGTCACCGCGCGCTGGTGAGCGCCCGGCGGCAACCCGGGGGATGAGCCGCGGCAAGGGCGGGGACCGGGATGCGGTCAAGGGGGCTCGCGCTTGGCCCTGCATGCGGCGCTGTCCCGTTTGCCGCGCGGCGTGCGGGGCACATTTCACGCCGCCCCGCTTCGAGCAGGCGGACGTTCCGATCCGGGCGCAGACCGGGACGGATCCGCTGGCAGAGGCGGATTGGCTATCGCCTGCCTGGGACGATACCGAAGCGGAGGGCTGGCGCTCGCCGTTCTGGCCCGGTCTCCCGATGCCGGCCGGTTCCGGCGCTGCTGCTTTCGCTGTTGGCCGAGGCGGGTGTGCGAGTCGATGGGGTGACGCTGCTCGACGGCCGGTTCGTCCTCAAGGCGGAGCTCGACGACGCGCAGTTGCAGATCCTGATGTCGACGCGGCGGGTGTTTGGGCCCGGCAACAGGAACAGTGCGGCTTCGAGCTCCGCTTCCAGGGTTTGCTCCGATCGCGGCCAATGTCGGCGGCGCGTCCGAAGACAGCTTCGGTGTGAGGGTCACGGCGTGACGGTGAGTATCGGGAAAGCGAAACGCTGCGCGCATTCGCGCGCAGTCAGGGAGTGATCCGGGGGTTCGTCCCCGGGCACGGGCGAGGGAAGCCGGCGGGCGCCGGTCCTTCTCCCCAACGGTAATCCTTCGGTCATAGAGTGATGGCATGTTGGGCGTTGACATCAACGGCCGCGCCTGGAGACGCGCTCCGTAGGAATTGCTGGTAACGAATTTCGCCATGCGCTAGCGTCAGAGCATGGCGATTCGCGACGCGTCTG
>JAJDVM010000282.1 GCA_022826125.1 Defluviicoccus sp. | reverse complement strand
GTCCCCGCTACGCTCTTCGGCCCGCTCCTGGCGGGGCGGGCGCCTGGACGCGACGCAGGCCGTGACAGTGGTGAGAAATGCGGGCTAATGGTCATGATGGTGGTGATGGTGGTCGGTCTTCGCCAGGGCGGAACGCGGCAGCGCGCGCTCGATTTCCCGATGCAGCGCGGCCAGCTGGGGTTGGGTCACGGTGAAGGCGAGATCGAACCCGAACATGCGCGCGACCAGGATCACCTCGCCATCCTCCAGCCCGCGCACCAGGCCCACGTCGGAGGTCTCGATGGGTTCCGCGAGGACCCGGTCGGTATTGCCGAAGAAGGCTGGCGTGACGTCCGGCCGCCGTGCCGCGGCCTGTCCGCCCAGCCCCGCGATATACGCGATCACCCGCTGCAAATCGTCCGTGCGGCAAACGACCCGGGCGCCGTCTCCCGCGGAAGGGCGCAGATCGAAGGAGACGCTGCCGCCGTCCGGGGCCACCCGCGGATTTTCCAGCCGATCGAGTTCGATTGCGGTCAACTCTGGCATTCTTCCACCGTCCCCCTGCTTGTGCGGGCGGGAGTGTGCCGGCCCGGAACAGGCGGTTCAACGGCCGGCGGGCCTTTCACGGCGCGCCTCGCAGGGCGGTCTTGAAGCGCTCGGTCGCGCGGACCAGCGCGGCGCGGATGCCGGGGTCCATCGCCGAATGGCCGGAATCTGGAACCACGACATAGTCCGCCTCCGGCCAGGCGCGGCGGAGCGTGTCCGCGGTGACGATCGGGCAGACCATGTCGTAGCGGCCCTGGACGACGATCCCGGGGAGATGGCGGATGCGATCCACGCCGGCGAGCAGCGCGCCCGGTTCGAGAAACACGTTGTTGACGAAATAGTGCGCCTCTATGCGCGCGAGCCCGACCGCCATCGAGTCCTCGCCGAACGCGGCCACGGTCTCGGGACTCGGAAGAAGGGTGGAGCACGCCCCTTCGTACCGGCTCCACGCGCGCGCCGCCGGCAGCAGCACCGCCGGGTCCCGGCTCGAAAGGCGGCGGCAATAGGCCGCGAGAATGTCCGATTTCTCCTCTTCGTCGAGGATCTCCGTCAACCCGTCCCAGGCTTCCGGAAAGACGTTCCGGATTCCGTACAGGAACCAGCGGATCTCCGCCTCGCTCCCCAGGAAGATCCCGCGCAGGATGAGGCCGAGCGCGCGTTCCGGGTGCGTTTCGGCATAGGCAAGGGCGAGGGTGCTGCCCCAGGAGCCGCCGAACAGCAGCCAGGCGTCGATCTCGAGCATGGCGCGGAGGCGTTCCATGTCCGCGATCAGATGCTGCGTGGTGTTGTCCCGGATCTCTCCGGCCGGCGTGGATCGGCCCGCGCCGCGCTGGTCGAAGACCACGATCCTGTAGTGGGCGGGATCGAAGAACCGCCTGTGCGCCGGGATGGCCCCCGCGCCCGGCCCGCCGTGAAGGAAGACCACGGGCGTTCCCTCGGGGTTGCCCGAGATTTCCCAATAGAGGCTGTGCAGCGCGTCGACGGAGAGCCGTCCGCTGTCGTACGGTTCGATGGGAGGGAAGAGCTGCTCACGCGCCATCTGAGATTTCCGCGCCTCGACCGGTTGCTCGGCAGCGTCGGCCGGGTGCCTGGCCCGGCGGCGGGCGCGGCATTTTACCGCCGCCCCGCGGCATGGCAAATCGCGGCGCTTGTCCTGTGTTGTTCCGAGCCGGTTGCCGCCGAGACCGTGCGGCGGGGGACGGTGGCCGCGGTGGTCGACGGCGACACGGTCGTACTGGAAAGCGGCGCGGAGGTCCGGCTGGTCGGGATCCAGGCGCCTCGGCTGGCGCTCGGCCGTCCGGGAGTCCGCGACTGGCCTCTCGCGGCGGAGGCGAGGGACTTGCTCGAGGCGCTTGTCCTCGGTGCCCCGGTCAAGCTGGTCTATGGCGGGCGCAGGGTCGACCGCCACCGCCGGATACTTGCCCATCTGGAGCGCAGGGCCACGCCCGGCGCCGCCGCTTTCTGGGTGCAGGGCGAGATGCTGAGAACCGGGCTCGCGCGCGTCTACACTTTCCCCGACAACCGGGCGCGAGCGGAGCGGATGCTGGCGCTGGAGCGGGAGGCGCGGGCCGCCCGGCGGGGCATCTGGCGGCTGCGCTACTACCGCATCCTCGATCCGGAGGAGACACGGCGCCATATCGGCAGCTTCCGGCTGGTGGAAGGGGAGGTGCTCGATGCGGCCGTCGTGCGCGGGCGGGGGTATCTCAACTTCGGCCCCGACTGGCGCACCGACTTCACGATCTCCGTCGCGCGCAAGCATCGCCGCCGGTTCGGTCGCGCCGGGATCGACATCGCGGCCCTCGCGGGACGCCGGGTGCGTGTACGGGGCTGGCTCGCATGGCAGAATGGACCGATGATCGAGGCGACCCATCCCGAACAGCTGGAGCTGATCGAACCATGAGGCTCAGGCATGCGCTCGTCGCCGCCGTCATGGCCGGCGTCCTCCCGGCGCTGGGGCCGGGCGGCTGCTCCGTCAACCCCGCCACCGGCGAGAGGGTCTTCACCGGCGGCGTTACCGGCGCCCAGGAGAAAGCGGTCGGCCGCCAGGCGCATGCGCAAATCCTCGACGAGCTCGGCCCCAGATATGAGAACGAAGAGGTCCAGACCTACGTGAACTCGGTCGGCCAGCTGCTGGCGCGCACCACCGAACGCCGGGATCTGGAATACACCTTCACGGTCGTCGATTCCGATATGGTCAACGCGTTCGCGGCTCCCGGTGGCCATATCTACATCACCCGCGGCCTCCTGGCCCTGTTCAGTGACGAGGCGGAACTTGCCGGGGTGCTCGGCCACGAGCTCGGCCACGTTACCGCCCTGCACTACGCGCGCAGCCAGGGTCAGGCCATTCTGGCTCAGATCGGCGTGCTCGCCGCGGATATCCTGGCGCAACAGGCGGGCGCCGGCGGCGCCGTCAGGAACGCGCTGGGCGACCTGACCGGCACCGCCGCGTTCGCCTATCTGCGGAGCCATTCACGGGAGAACGAGTACGAATCCGACGACCTCGGCATTCGCTACATCGCGCGGGCCGGCTACGACACGAGGGGGGTCGCCCGCATGCTCGCCAAGTTACGCGCGCATGCCCGCCTGCAGGCCCGGCTCGCCGGCAGGTCGCCCGACGAGATCGACCGCTTCGACTACACCGCGACCCACCCCGCCCCGGCGAAGCGCGTTCGCCGCGCCCTGGAAAACGCCGCCCGCACCTCCGTCCGCGATCCCATGGTCGCGCGGGACATTTACCTCCGAAAGATCGACGGTCTGTTCTACGGCGGCAGCCCGGAGCAGGGGTTCATACGCGGCCGGGAATTTATCCACCCGACGCTGCGGTTCCGGTTCTAGGTGCCGGAGACCTTCACCCTGCACAATACGCCCAGAGCGGTGATCGCTTCCGGCGGCGGCGGGGCCCAGATTATCCTGCAACTGCACGACCGGGGCCGGACCCGTTCGGCGGCCGGGTTCCTGCACCGCAGGTGGGCGGGGAAGCTTTCGCTCGGACGGATCGAGGAATTCACCGTCAACGGTCAACCGGCGGCAGCCGCGGGCGCGGTCGCGCGGAGCGCGCGCGGCGCGGTGGACGTCCAGATCCTCATCGTGGGCTCGAACGAGGACAGGGTCTACGAAACGGTTTTCGTGTTTCCGAGGGGGCCGGAATCGAACCTTGACGCCGCATACCGCGAAATCACGGCAAGCCTGCGCGAATTGACCGAGCGCGAGGCCGCGACATATCGGCCGCGCCGGATCAAGGTGATCGAGGCCCGCCCGGGGGATACGCAGGAAGGATTGGCGAGGAGGATGGCGGTCGGGAAGCGCCCCCTCGAGCTTTTCCGCGTGCTCAACGGTTTGGAGCCCCGGGACCGGATCGTGGCCGGGCGTCCGCTCAAGCTCGTCGTCGAGTAAGCGCGGCCTCCAGGACGAGGCCGATCACCCGGCGCGCCCGGTCGTAAGCGTCGGCCTGCCCGCTTGCCCGGGGCCCGGCCACGTTGAGCGCCGCCACGCCCTCGGCGTCGATCCAGGCGCGGGCCGTGGACGCGGCGGCATCGTCGTCGAGCCCGCCCATGTCGAGCACGAGGCACGGTTTTCCAAGACGGCCGGCGGTGTCGACGGTGGCGAGGGTTCCGCCGGACGGCTCTCCCCAGCACAGCACCAGCGTGCCGTCCGATTCGCGCACGTTGCGACCGGTCCGGACGATGTAGCGGGGAGAGAGGGTTTCGCGAACGGGGTAGCGGTCGGGAATCCGCCCGTCCTCCGCGCGGCGTCCGCGCGGGCACCAGCCGCCACAGGGAAATCCCGCGTCGAGCGCGGCATCGAGCGCCCCCCGATCGACACCGGTCTGTCCGCCCGACAGGATTCGTTCGAGCACCGCGTCCGGGCCGCCGCGGGCCGGACGCTAGGCGGGCTTGGCCAGGACCGCCTCGAGTCTCTCCGTCGCGGCGTCGTGGTCGATCTTCTCCACCAGCGCCAGCTCCTGCGCCAGCCGTTCGAGCGCGGCCTCGTACATCTGCCGCTCAGAATAGGACTGGTCGGGCTGTCCCGCGGCGCGATGGAGATCGCGGACCACCTCGGCGATCGCCACCGGGTCGCCGCTGTTGATCTTGGCGTCGTATTCCTGCGCGCGTCTCGACCACATGGTCCGCTTGCCGCGGGCGCGGCCCTTCAGCGTCGTCATGGCGGTCTTCATCTTGGCCCGCGAGCTGATCTTGCGCAGGCCCGAGTCCTTGACCTTGTCCACCGGCACGCGGAGCGTCATCTTCTCCGACTCGAAGGAGATCACGAACAGCTTGAGATCGAACCCCGCGACCTCGCGGTCCTCGATCCCCAGCACCTTGCCGACGCCATGCGTCGGGTAGACGACGTAATCGCCCTTGGAAAAGGCCAGTTTGGTTGCCATCGGCCGGTCTCTACCTCATGGGATCGGGGCTTCGTCGGCCGCCGTCGTGCGCCGGCGCGCGTCGATCGGCATCGATCCTGTCACGGCTCGGTTCGAAGTTCGGGCGTTCTCCGATGAATGCCCGAGGACGTCAGGTCCCCTCGCCCGGGTTCTCGGAGAAGTGATCGGCGAACTTGTTCTGCACCTCGCGCCAGTTGTCGGCGTCGGCGGGGGATTCGCCTTTGCGGGTGATATTCGGCCAGGAATCGGCGTATTTGCGGTTCATTTCGACCCATTCCTCGGCGCCGTCGTCCGTGTCCGGGCGGATCGCCTCGACCGGACATTCCGGTTCGCACACGCCGCAATCGATACACTCATCGGGATGAATGACCAGCATATTCTCGCCCTCGTAGAAACAATCCACGGGACAGACTTCCACACAGTCCATGAATTTGCACTTGATGCACATTTCATTGACGATATAGGTCATATTCTCGTCACTCCCGAAGCCGTTCGCCGGCCCACCGATTTCGAAACGACAGGGAACTTAGTACCGCAGCCCCTGTCAGCCAACCTCTTTTCGTCACGTCTCCGGCCCTCGGGCGGACCCCTCGCCGGCCTCGAGGCGCTGGGCGGCCCTGCGCCTGGCGATCGCGCCGTCCCGATCGGACACGTAGATCAGCCCGCCGATGCGGCGCATGAGCTGGGCCTCGTGCGCATCGACCCGCCCGTCCGCGAGCACGACCTCCCACAGCATCTCGACCAGCGCGATGCGCTCCTCGTAGCTGTAGTTGTCCTTCACCGCGCGGGTGAAACCGAGAATCTGCACCGAGCCATCGGCCTTGTCCTCCGCCGCGGCGAGCAGGGTTTCGGCCTCGTCCGGGCTGAGCGAGAACCGGCGCGGGAGAATGTCGAGAATCCGCCGGCGCTCGACCTCGTCGAAGCTGGCATCCACGCAGGCGGCATGGACCAGCAGAGCGGCCGCGGCGATTTGAAGGGCGTCCTCGTCCGGGGGCCTGCGTGCGGCGGGCTCCCCCGCGTCGCGGTTGCCGAAGAGATCCCTGATCCGGTCGATCACGGCGCGGCCGTTTCCGGCGGGATGGTCTCGTAAAGCGACCGCGCTTCGGCCGGCGGTCCGCGCCGGTTCCCGACCGCGAGCACCCGCACCACCCTTATATCGCGTGCCGTCGGCACGGTAAGGACGTTGCCCGGCATGACCCGGTGATCCGCCTTTCTGATGACCCTTCCGTCCACCCGAATCCGCCCTTCCCGGCACAGCCGGCTCGCCCTGGTGCGACTCTTGAACATTCGGGCGTACCAGAGCCACTTGTCGACCCGGATGGCCTCGTCCGTCATGCCGGCGTTCTGAGCTGTTGCAGCTTGGCGAACGGAGAGGACGGGTCGCGCGCCCGCCGCGGCCGCCTGGCGTCAGCTCGCCTCCGCGGCGAGCGAATGAAGCGCGTGCCATCCGCGCCGTCCCGCGGACTGTAGCCGAGATCGGCCAGTACCGCTTGCGCCTGGTCCTGCGTGATTCCGACGAGCGACAGCATGTCCGGAGTGATCTCGAACGGCCCGCCGCGCGCGGCGCGGGCGAGCGCGATCGCGAGGCGGTCGAGCATGTCGATGCGGATCGCCCGGCCGCCGACGATGCGATAGCCGCAAGCCGCGTAGAAGGACGGATCCGCGTCCGCTTCGGGCGTCACCGAACACAGGCCGGGCGATGGGGCGGGACGCGCCGGACAACCGCTATGGACCGACCAGAGCAGCGCGCGCAGGCTCGCGGACCTGGGCTTGACCAGCGCCGGCAGGTAGACGGCCTCCATGCCGAACCGGACGCCGAGTGCGCGCATGCGCCGCCTGTCTCCGGCCCCGAGATCGGCGATCAGAGAGCGGACCGACCGCCTGGGCAGGGACCCCAGCGCTTCGACCAGCTGGTATGCGAGGCCCCGCGCCGCGCCCGAAAAGCCGGCGTCGCGTAGCGCGAGCAGCGGCGCGAACCCGGCCTCCAGATGAGTGGCGAGCCAGCGTTCGAGGCGACGGCGCACGCGCATCGCCGCGTCCTTGCCGAGCCCGTCATCGGCCTTCAACGCGACCTGCGGCTCCAGAACGCTCGTGCCCGCCGTGAGCCGGGCGACCGGCACCCCGCGCCAGAAGATCGAGGCGTCCTGCCGCAGAGCGAACGCATCGTCCGGATCCCCGGCCAGGCCGGTTGCCGTATCCTCGAGCCGGCGGCGCAGCAGGCTGCCGGCCACGGCCATCGCTTCCCGCTCCGTGAAGGCACTTTCCGGCCCGGCGGGGACGAAGCGCAACCCTTCCACGCGCCCGACGATCTCGCCCGCGATCCGCACCGTCCCTTCCGCGTCGACGCGCGCGCCGCGGGACGGTTTGTCGCGCGCCCGGTTGAGCAGCGCTGCGCGACGGTCGACGAAGCGCTGGGTGAGGCGTTCGTGCAGCGCGTCCGACAGGCGGTCCTCGATCGCGCGCGCCCGCCCCTGCCACGCCTTGCCGTCGTCGACCCAGTCGCCGCGATGGGCGATATAGGTCCAGGTGCGCACGTGAGCGATGCGCGCCATCAGCGTGTCGATCTCCCCCTCGGTCCGGTCGAGGCTGGCGATCTGGCCGGCGATCCAGTCGGTGGGCAGACGCTCCGCGGGGCCGGAGAGGTGGCCGAACACGGTGGCGAGCAGCCTCGTGTGCTCTTCCGCCATGGTCTTTCGGTAGTCGGGTATCTGGCAGACGTCCCAGAGCAACCGCAGGGAGGCCCGGCCGCAGGCGCGGCTGCGGATCGTTTCATCGCCCAGAAGGGCAGCCAGCGCCCGCCGGTCGTCCCCTTCTCGCGCGCGGACCAGTTCCGGGCGCGGCGGGGAGGCATCGAGGCTTTCGAGCAGCGCCTCCGGCGAGCGGAAATCGAGCGCCGAGCAGCGCCACTGGAGCGCGGTCACCGGCTTGAAGCTGTGGTTCTCGATCGCCTCCACCGTCTCGGGCTCGAAACCGTCGAGACCGGCTGTCGTCCCGAACGTCCCGTCGTTCATGTAGCGGCCCGCGCGGCCAGCGATCTGCGCCAGTTCGGAGACCCCGAGCTCCCGGTGAAGCCTGCCGTCGAACTTCTTGCGTTCGAAGAAGGCGACGTGGTCGACCCGCATGTTGAGGCCCATGCCGATCGCGTCGGTGGCCACCAGAAAGTCGACCTCGCCCGCCTGATACATCCCGACCTGGGCGTTGCGGGTGCGCGGGCTAAGCGCCCCCAGCACGATCGCCGCGCCGCCGCGCTGGCGCCGGAGAAGCTCCGCGATCTCGTACACCCGCCCGGCTGAGAACGCGATCACCGCGCTGCGCGGCGGCAGGCGGGTGAGCTTTCTGGTTCCGGCATAGCCGAGGCGGGACAGCCGCGGCCGGCTCACGAATTCCGCGTCCGGCACCAGCCTGCGGATCAGTGGGCGCATGGTGTCGGCGCCCAGGAACATGGTTTCCGCCTCTCCCCGCGAGCGGAGCAGGCGGTCGGTGAAGACGTGGCCGCGTTCGGCGTCGGCGCACATCTGAATCTCGTCGACGGCGAGGAAGTCGAAGCGGCGTTCGAGCGGCATCGATTCGGCGGTGCACAGGAAGTAGCGCGCCCTGGCGGGCACGATCTTCTCCTCGCCGGTGACCAGCGCGACGTTGCGGGCGCCCTTGAGGCGGACCACGCGGTCGTAGTTCTCGCGCGCCAGAAGCCTGAGCGGAAACCCGATCACGCCGTTCGGATGGCCGAGCAGCCGCTCGATGGCGAAATGGGTTTTTCCGGTGTTCGTCGGACCTAGAACGGCGGTGACGGAAGCGCGCGGCCCGGGAGCGGACATGTCTCTAGAATCGGCAATTGCGCTCGCGAAAGCAAGGCCTTGCGGGTCTTGCAAGCGGGCGGCGGCTTGCGCATATGTTCGCCTGAAACAGCCGGCGGGGACCGGCGTTCCGGTCGATGGGGTGGAGAGGGATCGATGGGCGAGGAGAAGCTGAGCTTCCAGACGGAGGTCTCCCGACTGCTCCGAATCGTCGCGAACTCGCTTTACAGCGAGAAGCGGATATTCCTGCGCGAGCTGATCTCGAACGCGTCGGACGCTTGCGACCGTCTGCGCTACGAGGCGATCACCGAGCCGGCGACGATCGAGGACGATCCGGAGTTCCGGGTGCGGATCGAGCTCGATGCCGCCGCCCGGACGATATCCGTCGCCGATAACGGGATCGGCATGAACCGCGACGGGCTGATCGCCGATCTCGGCACGATCGCGCGGTCGGGCACCAGCGCCTATCTGGAAGAGTTGTCGGGCGACGCCGCCAGGGACGTGGCCTTGATCGGCCAGTTCGGAGTGGGCTTCTACTCGGCCTTCATGGTCGCCGACCGGGTCGAGGTGGTGAGCCGGCGCGCGGGCGAGGAGCAGGCCTGGCGCTGGGCTTCCGAAGGGCTTGGCGAGTTCACCGTCGGCGAGGCCCAGCGCGAGACGCGCGGGACCACGGTGACGCTGCATATCCGCGAGGGCGAGGACGAGTTCCTGGAGCCCGGAACCCTGCGCGGCATCGTGAAGACCTACTCCGATCACATAGCCCTGCCGATCGTCCTCGTAGAAGGCGGCAACGAGGACACGGTCAACGAGGCTTCCGCTCTCTGGGCCAGACCGAGGCCGGAAATCACGGAGGAACAGTACGCGGAGTTCTACCGCCATGTCGGCCACGCCTTCGACGAGCCGTGGCTTACGATCCACTGGCGGGCCGAGGGCACCCACGAATACACCACGCTGGTCTTCGTTCCCTCGCAGCGGCCGTTCGACCTGTTCAACCCGGAGCGCAAGCACGCGGTGAAGCTCTACGTGAAGCGCGTGTTCGTCACCGACGACTGCGCCGAGCTGTTGCCGCAATGGCTGCGCTTCCTGCGCGGGCTGGTCGACAGCGAGGATCTGCCGCTCAACATCAGCCGCGAGATGCTGCAGAACAATCCGCTGCTCGTGCGTATGCGAACGGCGATCGTCAGACGCGTGCTGGGAGAGCTCTCCAGGAAGGCGGAGGCGGAGCCCGAGGGCTACGCCGGGTTCTGGGAGAATTTCGGTCCCGTCCTCAAGGAGGGGCTCTACGAGGATCCGGAAAACCGGGACGAGATCCTCAAGATCGCCCGGTTCCACAGCACGGCCGACGACGGGCCGGTCGGGCTCGACGCCTATGTCGAGCGGATGAAGGAGGGCCAGGAAGCGATCTACTACATCGCCGGGGAAGACCTGGACGCGGTTCGCCGCAGCCCGCAGCTCGAAGGGTTCCGCGCGCGCGGGATCGAGGTGCTGCTGATGACCGACCCGGTCGACGAGTTCTGGATCCCGGCGGTCGGAACCCATGCCGAGAAGGAGTTCAAGTCGGCCACGCGAGCGAGCGCCGACCTCGCCGATATTGCGGTCGAGGGCGGAGACGAGGCGGCGAAGGACGAGGAAGCGGTCGACCGGGGACGGGTGGACAGCGTGATCGCGATGTTCAAGCTCGCGCTCAAGGACGAGGTCAAGGACGTGCGTGTATCGGACCGGCTGACCGACAGCGCCGCCTGCCTGGTGGCCGACGAGGGCGATCTCGACATCAACCTCGAACGGTTGCTGAAACAGCACCGGCAGCTGGACACGGGGTTCAAGCGGATCCTTGAGATCAACCCGAGACACGCCCTGATACGGAGCCTCGCCGAAGCGGTCGGCAAGGACGCCACGGCCCAGCGGCTTTCCGACACCGCCTGGCTGGTGCTCGATCAGGCGCGCATCATGGAGGGCGAGACGCTGCCCGATCCGGCGGCCTTTTCCAGGCGCATGTGCGAGGCGCTGGCGCGGGGTCTCGAGACCGGCTGAACGGCGGCCGGTTCAGGCCGCTTCCAGCATGTTGCGGATCACGTATTGCAGGATGCCGCCGTGGCGGTAGTACTCGGCCTCGTCCAGCGTATCGATGCGGCAGGTAAGCGGGATATCCACCGATGACCCGTCGGCCCGGGTAATCCGGCAGCCGATATCCATGCGCGGCACGATCCCGCCCGAGACGCCCGTGATGTCGAAGCTTTCCGAGCCGTCGAGGGCGAGCGTCTTGCGGGTCGTGCCCGGCTTGAACTCAAGCGGCAGCACGCCCATGCCCACCAGGTTCGAGCGGTGGATGCGCTCGAAGCTTTCCGCGATCACCGCCCTGATGCCGAGCAGCCGGGTTCCCTTGGCCGCCCAGTCGCGCGACGAGCCGGTGCCGTACTCCTTGCCGGCGACGACGACCAGGGGGACCCCGGCGTCGCGGTAGCGCATGGCCGCCTCGTATATGGGTTGCGGATCGCCGCCGTCGATGTGGCGCGTCATCCCGCCTTCGATCCCCGGCACCATCTCGTTGCGGATGCGGATATTGGCGAAGGTGCCGCGCATCATGATCTCATGATTGCCGCGCCTGGATCCGTACGAGTTGAACGCCGCCGGGCGCACCTGGCGTTCCAGCAGGTAGTCGCCGGCCGGGCTCTGCCGCGCGATGCTGCCGGCGGGCGAGATGTGGTCGGTGGTCACCGAGTCGCCCAGCATCGCGATGGCGCGCGCACCCTCGATATCGTCCATCGGCGCCGGTTCCGGCGTCATCTCCTCGAAGAAGGTCGGATGACGCACATAGGTGCTGGAGTCCTGCCAGTCGAAGGTCTCCGACGGGGTCGAGGAGATCGCGCGCCACGCCGCCGGCCCTTCCGAGACGTTCTCGTAGCGGGCGCGGAAC
>JAJDVM010000096.1 GCA_022826125.1 Defluviicoccus sp. | reverse complement strand
CCAGCGGCGCACGTCCCGGCTGTCGACGTCGGCGATGGTCCGCCCCGCGAAATGCGGCAGGATCTGGTTGCGGAGATAACCCTTGTTGACGTGGAGCGTGAGCGGCTTCCAGAGGCGCTCGTGCCGCTGGAACACGGTCTCGGCGACAGCCTCGAAGAGCATGTCCTCGGGCCTGGCCGGGACGGTTTCGCCCCGGCGGATGGCGGCCAGCATGGGCTTGGCGAGGGAGCGCGCCTCGGCGACATCCATCGCGTCGGCGTCTCCGACGATCCTCCAGACCCGTTCGCCCCGGTGCTGGCAATGGACGAAGAAGCGCTTGCGCCCGGAAGGCGTCACCCGGACGCCGAAGCCCCTGAGCTTCCCGTCACGGATGTCGTAAGACGCCTTGCGCGGCGCGAGCGCGACGATTCGCGCGTCGGTAAGGGTGGGTCTGGGCAATTCCGTTCTCCCGGCTGCGGTTGCAGCCGGGGAAGCAAAGGATAACGACCTCTTCCGGCTGCAACTCGATTTGGGAGAGAAAACGACCCTGTTTTCAATTAGTTAGCACCGCATGGTGCGAAGCTGGTGTTCGACGAGATCACCTTCGAATCCATCCTCGACCTGTACGAGAGCGAGAATCCGGTCGGCATCGTCCTGTCGATGGGCGGCCAGATCCCCAACAACCTCGCCATCGACCTCGCAGAGGCCGGGGTGCGGATACTCGGGACGGCGGCGGAGGACATCGACCGCGCGGAGGACCGCAAGAAGTTCTCCTCGCTGCTCGACAGGCTCGGCATCGACCAGCCGCGCTGGACCCATCTGACCGACCTCGACCGGACCGAGGCGGCGGTGGAGGCGCTCGGCGGCTACCCGGTGCTGGTGCGACCCTCTTACGTGCTGAGCGGGGCAGCGATGAGCGTGGCCCACGAGCGCCACGAGCTCGAACGAATCCTCGGGCGCGCCTCCCAGATCAGCCCGCGCCATCCCGTCGTGGTCTCCAAGTTCGAGGTCCATGCCCGCGAGGTCGAGATCGACGCCGTCGCCGACGAAGGCAGGCTGGTGCTCTACGCGATCAGCGAGCATGTCGAGGACGCGGGCGTGCACTCCGGCGACGCCACTCTCGTGCTTCCGCCGCAGCGGCTCTATATCGAGACCATCCGCCGGGTGAAGAAGATCGCGGCGAGCGTCGCGGCGGAACTCAAGATCACCGGCCCGTTCAACATGCAGTTCCTGGCCAAGAACAACGCGGTCAAGGTGATCGAGTGCAACCTGCGCGCCTCGCGCAGCTTCCCCTTCGTCTCCAAGGCCACCGGCAACAATTTCGTTGCCGAGGCGATGCGCCGCATGCTGGGCGTGCGCCAGCCGATCGACAATCACAGCCTCGACCTCGACCTGGTGGCGGTGAAGGCGCCGAAATTCTCCTTCGACCGGCTGACCGGCGCGGATCCCATCCTCGGCGTCGAGATGGCCTCGACCGGCGAGGTGGGCTGTTTCGGCGACGATCTGCACGAAGCGCTGCTGCACGCCATGCAGGCGACCGGGTTTCGATTCCCGCGGAACGGCGTGCTGCTGTCGCTCGGCCCCGTCGAGGACAAGTTCTGGTTCGCCGACGAGGCGCGGGCGATCGCCGACGAGCTCGGTCTCCCGATCTATGCCACCGAGGGCACGGCCGAGGCGCTGCGGACGATCGGCATCGAATGCGCCGCGGTGTCGAAAGAGGCCGATACCAGCCCCAGCGCGATCGAGCTGATGGACGCGGGCAGGATCGATCTCGTGATCAACATACCGCGCAGCTTCGACGAGCTCGGCCGGCCCGACGGCTACCTGATCAGGCGGCGCGCCGTCGAGGCCGGGCTCCCGCTGATCACCGACCTCCAGCTCGCCCGCGCCCTGATCGAGGCGCTGCGCCGGCGCGACGAGAGCTCGCTCGCCGTCCGCGCCTGGCAGGACTACCGGAAACGCCTCCCGGTGGCGCTGGATTAGCTCGCATTTCTCACCACTGTCACGGTCCATGACAGTGGTGAGAAATGCGGGCTAGAGCGGCTTCGGCGTTGCCGCGCCGGCTATTCTGTTGCCGCGACTCGGCGAAGCTGATACCAAGGCCGCGTGCCCCGAGCCGTAAGAATTGCGCCGTCCATCCTCTCGGCCGATTTCGCGCGGCTGGGCGCCGAGTTGCGCGCCGTCACCGACGCGGGCGCCGATCTCATTCACATCGACGTCATGGACGGGCACTTCGTCCCCAACCTCACCATCGGACCGGGGGTGGTGAAGGCGCTCAAGCCGCATTCCGGCCTGCCCTTCGACGTCCACCTGATGATCGCGCCGGCCGATCCCTTCATTCCGCAATTCGCCTCGTCGGGCGCCGACATAATCACCGTGCATGCCGAGGCGGGGCCGCACCTCCATCGGAGCCTCGCGCTGATCCGGGACCAGGGCTGCGAGGCCGGAGTCTCGCTCAACCCGTCGACCCCGGCCGAGGCCGTCGCCCCCGTGTTGGACGCGGTCGACCTCGTGCTGGTGATGAGCGTCAACCCGGGGTTCGCCGGACAGTCCTTCATCGACAGCCAGCTCGACAAGCTGGACCGGCTCCGCCGGATGATCGACGACAGCGGGCGCGATATCGCGCTCGAAGTCGATGGCGGAATCAACGCCGAGACCGGCAGACGCGCGGCCGAGGCGGGAGCCGACATCCTGGTTGCCGGCACGGCCGCCTTCGCCGGCGGCGAGGAGTCGTATGCGGAGAACATCCTCAGGCTCCGCGGCAATGCCTGACGGCGGCACGACCCCGGCACGGTCCGCCGACGCCCGCCCGGTGCGCAGGCTGCCGCGCAACCCGATCAGGCTGGCGCTCTACCGGCTCGACCGCCTGACCCTCCGGCGCATCGCCTATTCCGCCGCGACGATCTGGTTCTCCGGGCTGTTCTATCGCCGCACGCTCGGCGGTCGCTACGGCCAGGGACTCGCCCACGCGCCGCAGGAGATCTGGCTGGGCGACGCGCGACGCGGTTCCGCCTTTCTGAAGAAGGAGTATGTCTTCGCGGGACACGCGGAGTCCGCGCCCCGCAATCTCTGGCAGAACAAGAGCGCGCCCCCGGCCTGGCAGGCCGCGCTTCACGGATTCGACTGGCTGCGCGACCTCCGCGCCGTGGGGGGCAAGTCGGCGCGGGATCACGGGCGGGCCATGATCGTCGACTGGCTCGAGCGGGAGGACCGGTGGCATGCCCTGAGCTGGCGGCCCGACGTCATCGCCGAACGTTTGACCAACTGGCTGATGGCGGCGGAATATTTCTACCCCGTCGACGAGCCGCTCGACGCGAAGCCGTTCCTCGGCAGCCTGATCCGCCAGTCCAGACATCTCGGTCGCGTCGTCGGCCTGCTCGATCCGGGGACCGACAGGCTGAGGGCGCTCTCCGCGCTGGTGCTGACCGGGGTGTGCATACCGGCTCAAGCGCGCAGCCTCCCGCGATGGCTCGACATGCTGAGCGCGGAATCGGTGGCCCAAATCGGAATCGACGGGGTCCATGTCACCCGAAGCCCGACGATGCAGCTCCTGATCCTGCGTCGCTTGGTCGAGCTCAACGGGGTGCTTCGCGACGCGGGGATCGACACGCCCCAGCCGATAGAGGGCGCGATCGCCCGGATGGCCGCGGCGCTGCGGCAGCTGCGCCACGGCGACGGCCGGCTGTGCCTGTTCAACGACAGCGACGAGGAAGAGAACTGGCTGATCGACCTTGTGCTCAGCCGGGCGGATTCGCGGGGGCACCCGGCCGACGCGCCGCCCGAGGACGCGGGCTTCCAGCGCCTCTCGGCGAACGGGACGATAGTCCTGATGGATGCGGGCCCGCCGCCGCCGCCGGGATTCGACCGCCACGCCCACGCCGGCACGTTGAGTTTCGAGATGAGCGCGGGGCGCCAGCGGATGGTCGTCAATTGCGGCGCCTATTCGGGGTTGCGCGAAGATTGGCGTTTCGCGCAACGGGCGACGGCCGCTCATTCGACCGTCACGATCGACGACTACAATTCCGCCGACGTGCTGAATGCCGAGATGATCGGGTACCGTCCCCGCATCACGGCGGTCGACCGGCACGAAGCCGACGGCAATCTCTGGCTCGACGCGACGTTGGAGGATTACGGCGGGTTTTCCGGGCTGAGCCACCAACGCAGGCTTTACCTGACGGCGAACGGCGCGAATCTCCGCGGCGAGGACAGCCTTGCCGGCAAGCGTCCGCATCGCTTCGTGGCGCGCTTCCATCTGCACCCGTCGGTCACCGCGTCGCTGGCGCAGAACGAGGAGTCGGTGCTGCTCCGCCTTCGCGACGGGGACGGCTGGCGCTTCCGGGCCGAGGGCGGTGTCGTCGGGCTGCAGGAAAGCGTCTATCTGGGATTTCGCGGCCGACCGCGGCGGACCCTCCAGATCGTGGTCACCGGCGCCAAGGGGAGCGGCGCGGCAACCCTGAAATGGGCGTTCGTCCGCGTCGGCGGCTGAGCGGCGCCGTCAACCCGCCGATGCGACAGCGGCCCGCAATTGCTCGACGACGTAGACCCGGATGGCCGAGGCGAGGCTTCCCGGCCGGTCCGCGTCGATCTCGCTGATCAGCGCGGCGAGGGACACGCTCCGCGAATCCGCGATCGAGGCGAGCTCGTGCCAGAACACGGGTTCGAGCGCGACGCTGGTCCGGTGCCCCGAAACCGTCAGCGTCCGCCGTTGCAGTCGGGATCGCGTGAGGCTCATCGCGGCGACCGGACCTCAGAACAACCCTTCGATCTCGCCCCGGTCGTTGACCGTAATGTTGTTGGCCGCGGGAACGCGCGGCAGACCCGGCATGGTCATGATGTCGCCGCAGATCGCGACCACGAAGCCGGCGCCGTTGGCGAGCCTGACCTCGCGAACCTGGAGGTCGTGGCCCTCCGGCGCGCCGCGCAGCGCGGGATCCGCCGAGAAGCTGAGCGGGGTCTTGGCCATGCAGACGGGCAGCGCGCCGTAGCCGGCCTCCTGGTAGCCCTCGATCTGGCGCCGCACCCGGTCGGGCGCACCGACCGTGCCGGCCTTGTAGATGTCGCGCGCGATGGTCTCGATCTTGTCCCAGAGCGGCATCTCGTCGGGGTAGAGGAAGCGGAAACCCGGGTTCGGCGCTTCCGCCGCGGCGACCACCCTTTCCGCCAGCGCCGCCGCGCCGGCGCTGCCCTCGCCCCAATGGGTGCAGTCGACCGCCTCGACGCCGTAGGCCGCGCAGGCCTCCGTGACCACCGCGACCTCGTCCGCGGTATCGGCGTTGAAGTGGTTCAGCGCAACGACGACCGGGACGCCGAACCCCTGAATGTTCTCGATATGGCGCTTGAGATTGGCGACGCCCTCGCGGACGGCGGCGACGTTCTCGGTGCCGAGCGCGTCGCGGGCGACCCCGCCATGCATCTTGAGCGCGCGGATTGTCGCGACCAGCACCACCGCGTCGGGCTCGAAACCCGCCTTTCGGCACTTGATGTCGATGAACTTCTCGCCGCCGAGATCGGAGCCGAACCCGGCCTCGGTCACGGTGTAGTCGGCGAGCTTGAGCGCGGTTCGCGTGGCGGTTACCGAGTTGCAACCGTGGGCGATGTTGGCGAACGGCCCGCCATGCACGAAAGCCGGCGTCTTTTCCAGCGTCTGCACCATGTTGGGCAGGATCGCCTCCTTCAACAGCGCGGCCATGGGGCCCGGGCCCATCAGGTCGCGCGCGAAGACCGGCTCCCGGCCGCGGGTCTCGGCGACGACGATGTTGCCGAGGCGCTCCTTGAGGTCGCCCAGGCTCTCGGCGAGGCAGAAGACGGCCATCACCTCGGACGCGACCGTGATGTCGAAACCGTCCTCGCGCGGGAAGCCGTTGGCGACTCCGCCGAGCGAGCCGACGATCGAGCGCAGCGCGCGATCGTTGAGGTCGACGACCCGGCGCCACGAGATCCGGCGTGCGTCGATGCCGAGCGCGTTGCCCCAGTAGATATGGTTGTCGAGGAGCGCGGACAGCAGGTTGTGGGCCGATCCGATGGCGTGGAAGTCGCCGGTGAAGTGGAGGTTTATGTCCTCCATCGGCACGACCTGCGCATAGCCGCCCCCGGCCGCGCCGCCCTTGACGCCGAAGCAGGGGCCGAGGCTGGGCTCGCGGAGGCATATCGCCGTCCGCTTGCCGATCGCGTTCAGCGCGTCTCCGAGACCGACCGTGGTCGTGGTCTTGCCTTCGCCGGCGGGGGTCGGCGTCATCCCGGTAACCAGGATCAGCTTGCCGTCGGGCTTGCCGGCGAGGGTGTCGATGTAGTCCAGCGAGACCTTCGCCTTGTGCGGACCGAAGCGGTAGACCGCGTCGTCCGGGATGTCGAGCGAGCCCGTGATGTCGGTGATTTCGGCCAGCGTGGCCGCGCGCGCGATCTCGAGGTCGGATTTGACCTCGTTCCCCATGTTGTTGCTCATTCCGCCCCCCAGTCCTTGCGCCCCGGATATTAGGGACGCGGGGCGGCGCGCAAAAGTCCAGGCGGGAAACCCGGGGCCCCGGCGGTCTCCGTCTGGCAAAATGGCGGAAGAATCGTGTAACCGGGAGGAGACAGGACATGGCGGGACGGATCGAGGCGCGGCTGGCGGAGCTCGGCATCGTGCTGCCGGAGGCGGGAGCGCCGAAGGCGGCGAAAATTTTGACCGCCAAGATATCCGGTGACTGGATGTACGTGTCGGGCGTGGTGCCGAGGCTCGACGGCGAAATCCGCTATGTCGGCAAGGTGGGGCGCGAGTTCTCGCTGGAGGAGGGGCAGGCGGCGGCGCGGCTCAGCGCGCTCAACATGCTCGCCCACGCGCGGAAGGCGCTCGACGGGGACCTCGACCGGGTGCGCGACATCGTCAACGTGCGCGGCTTCATCGCCATCGATCCCGATTTCACCCAGGTCGCCGAGACTCTCAACGGCGCCTCGGAAGTGCTGATCGAGATCTTCGGCGATCGCGGGCGCCATGCCCGGACGGCGGTGGGGGTCGCCGGGATGCCGTTCGGCGTCGCGATCGAGGTCGAGGCGCAGATGCGTATCGACGCGCCCTGACCGCGACCCCGCTTGCAAGCGCGGCCCGGCTGGGCCACGATCCGCAAAGACGAGCCCATGGCCGAGGGAGAGCCCAACATGCAGCGCGTCAGGCACGAGGTCCCGGACGCCTACCGGGACGTGACGATCGACGAGCTCGCGGAGCGTCAGGTGGTCCGCTACGGCGAGCTCGAGCCCGATTGGGACGCCTTCGCCGATTCCCAGATCGAGGGCCGCCGCCGGGCGCAGTATCGCCTGATCGGAGTCGGCGGGTCCGGCAAGCCCGACCCCCACGCGCTGCCGGCGGGCGGGTTCACGCTCTCGATGCTGATCGTTCCGCCGGGCCAGGGCGGCTCCGCCCACACCCATGAGGTGGAAGAGGCGTTCGTCGTCCTGGAAGGCGAGCTCACCGTGTTCTTCCAGGACGAGACGGGACGCCAGGCCGGCAATACGCTCGGGCAGTACGAGGTCGCGCTGTGCCCGGCCGGAATCCCGCACGGCTTCGTCAACGAGGGAGACGAGGACGCGCTGATCCAGATCATGATCGGCAGCGGCGAGCCCGGCCCGATCGGCTTCGTCGACGACGACATCTACCGCGAGGAGGTCGACCGGCTGACCTCGCGCGGGCGGATGGAGGCGGCGGAGTAGGGGTTTATTCCGCCACGGGGGCTTCGGCGGGCGGTTCCCTGCGGATGAATCCCCCGAAGAGTCCTTCGAGCCGCGCCATGCGTTCGCGGATCTCCGCCAATTCTCCGGCGAAGCTCCCACGAAGTTCCGCCAGTTCTCCGGCGAAGCTCGCGCGAAGTTCCGCCAGTTCTCCAGCAAGGCTCCCGTGATCCTTCGCCAGACCGTCGACCTTGCTTTCGAGGCGGTCGATTCTCTTGTCCAGACGTTGTTCCATGCTCGTCATGGTGCACCAGAGGAACGCCACAATGGCGACCCCGACCCCCAGCATGGTGACGATCTCGGGACTCATGGAGCGAATATAGCGAACACGCTCCATGATTTCAAAGAGTAATGGTATTTTCTACTTGAAATAGCGGGCGGCGCTGGCGCTGGTACCGCGCATGACGACTCACTCGTAGTCCGCATGCGCCCGGCTCTTGCCGGCGCCGTCTTCCGCGATCATCTCCGGCGTCGCCACCTGCCCGGCGGGCGGGCCCTCGAGGCCGAAGAAGCGGCGCATGCGCTCGTAGACGATCTCGTGGCGGAGGGCCGCATCCAGGCCCCTGAACATCTCGTAGAAGATCGGCGAGGGGTCGGGCCAGGTGCCCTGCGGGTGCGGGTAGTCGGCGCCGAAGACCAGGATGTCGCGCAGCACGTTGTCCTCGTGCGTGATCCCCTGGGCGGCGATCGCGTCCTCCTCGAAGGTGACCAGCATCTGGCGCCGGACGTAGAAGCTCGGGAGCTCGTCGAGCCCGGTGTCGCGGAACAGGCCCGGGCGCTCCTCGGCCTGGCGGTCCATCCAGTAGACCAGGAACGGCACCCATCCGGCCCGGCATTCGGCGAACAGAATCTTCAGTCCCGGATGGCGCTGCAGCGCGCCGCAATAGACGATATCGGCCAGCGGGCGCGACAGCGAGAACGGTGCGCAGGAGAAATAGGCCATCCGCTCGCCGCGGTCAGCCGGCGGGATGGTCGTCTTGACGTGGCCGCCGATATGGCAGGCGCAAACCGTCCCGGTCTCCTCGAAGGCCTGCCAGACCGGCTCCCAGCATTCGTGGAACATCGGATGCGGGCCGTCGAAAGGCACGAACTCGGCCGCCTTGCAGCCCATCGCGGCGAGGCGCCGGATCTCGCCCGGCACCGACGCGGGATCGAACACCGGCAATATCGGCAGGATCATCAGCCGGTCGGGGTCGCGGGCGTTGAGTTCCATCGCCCAGTCGTTGTAGACGCGGTGGACCTCGTGGCGCAGCGCCGGGTCGTCAATGTCCCACTTGCGGGTCGAGCCGAATCCGACATAGCCGTAGACGCTGCCGTGATCCATGTGCTCCAGCAGCAGGTCGGGGTCGGACGGCGGCAGACTGCCGTCCGGGATGCGCGCCCCGGACCGGCCGAAGAACTGGTCCAGGAGCGCGCGGTTGTCCGGCCCGTCGGCGCTGCCGCCGTCGCGCCCGCCAACGATCTTGCCCTCCCAGCTCCAGAGATGCGCGCCCTCGTGCTCGACGACCTTCGGCGCGGCCTCCCTGAACCGGGCGGCGACTCGGTCCTGCCACAGCCGCGCCGGAATCCAGCGCTGATCGAGGTGGTTGTCGGCGGAGTTGTACTTGTAAAGCGTCACGGCGGCGCTCCTATCGCGTCGCCTTGAGCGTCGCCCGGCGGCGCGCGAGATAGTCCTTGCCCACGATCAGCGCGCCGAGCGCGAGCCCGATCGCGTTGAGCCAGACCCCGTAGGCGATCGCGTGGGCCGGCAGCAGCAAGAGGATGCCGGCGGCGAAGGTGAGCAGCCTCTCGGCTACCCCCAGCCGGCCGAACATGAAGCCGATCAACCCGCAGGAGGCAATCCAGACGCCGATCATCGCGGTGGCCCCGGCGGAGATAATCTCAAGCGCGGTGCCCTGGCCGATCAGCGCCGGGGAAAGCACGAACACGAACGGGATGACATAGGCGATCCAGCCGAGACGGACCGCCGTCGCCCCGGTCTCCATCGGCCGGGCCCCCGATAACGATGCCGCCGCGAAGGCGGCGATCGCAACGGGCGGGGTAATCATCGACATCAGCCCGAAATAGAGCACGAACATGTGCGCCGCGATGGGATGGATGCCGAGCTTTATCAGCGACGGCGCGATCATCGTCGCCAGCAGGAGGTAGATCGCCGAGGTCGGCATCCCCATGCCGAGCAGGATCGAGACGATCGCGGTCAGAATCAGCAGGAGGAACAGGCTGTCCTCGCCGACCGCCGCCAGAATCAGCGTCAGAGCCTGGCCGAGCCCGGTGCGGTCGAGGATGGCGATGATGATGCCTGCCATCGCGCCGATGACCACGATGTCGGCCGAGGCGCGGCCGCAATCGGCGATCGAGTCCCAGAGCTGGCGCGGCGTGATCCGGCGCCGTTTGTAGCCGAACACGATGCTGACGACCGCCACCGATATCGCCGCCCAGAACGCCGCCTCCTGCGCCGGCAGGTTCAGGGTGAAGAGCGCATAGACCAGCACCACATAGGGCAACGCGAAGAACCAGCCCTCCCTCAGCACGCGGAGGATCGGCGGGATGCGGTCCTTGGGCAGCGGCGCGATGTCGTTCTTCGCCGCCTCCAGATCGACCTGCACGAAGACCGCCAGGTAGTAGAGGACCGAGGGGATCAGCGCGGCGAGGATGATCTCGGTATATTCGAGCTCCAGCAGCTCGGCCATCAGGAAGGCGGCCGCGCCCATGATCGGCGGCATGATCTGCCCGCCGGTGGAGGCCACCGCCTCGATCGCGCCGGCACTCTTGCGGTCGTAGCCGGCGTTGCGCATCAGCGGGATGGTGATCACCCCGGTGGAAGCGACGTTGGACACCGCCGAGCCCGATATCGAGCCGAACAGCCCCGAGGCGACGACCGCGATCTTGGCCGAGCCGCCCCGCGAGCGACCCATCACGGCGGCGGCGAGGTCGGTGAACCATTCCGATGCCCCGGTATGGAGCAGAAGCTGCCCCATCCAGATGAACAACACCACCGTCAGCACGATGATCTTGAGCGGCAGGCCGAGCAGCGCGACGTTGGTGACGCCGAGCTCGGCGATCATGCGGTAGCCGTCCTGCTCGTAGCCCTTGAGCATGCCGGGGGCGAGGTGCCCGACGAAGGCATAGGCGAGGAACACGCTCAGCACGATGGTGAGGCTCCACCCCGCGGTGCGCCTCAACGCTTCCCACATCAGCGGGATCAGCACGGCGCTGATCCAGAACATCTTCCCGCGCATGGCGAACGGGTTGAGCTCGATGTCGCCATAGATCCAAATGAGATAGGCCGACGCGCCGACGCCGAGCACGGCGAATACCACGTCGTACCAGGGAACCGACGGCCGGTCCCGCCCGCCGGCGAACGGGAAGCGGATGAAGACGATGGCGAGCGTCAGCCCGAAGCAGGCCACCAGCGCCTGCTCGTCGAACCACTGGAAACCCAGCCTGAGCCAGAACTCGATCGCCCAGGTCAGTGCGATCACCGTGATAACCGCGCCGAGAACCCGGGTCGACAGCGTGACGAAGCGGCCCTCGCGACGCTCGGCGAGGAGCTGCGCGCCCCTGTCCTTCCGACCGCCGGAGTCCGTTCCGGTCGACTGCTCGGCCATCTCGGAAAATCTCGCCGCCGGACGGACGCCCGCGCCCCTGGACGAGCGCGGGCGTCTCCGGCGGTTCTATGCCGCCAGCCGGGTCAGCCGGCGGGCCAGAGACCGGCTTCCTTGTAGTACTTCACGGCAGCCGGGTGATAGGGGTAGCCGTGCTGCTTGGCGAGGCGCTTGTCGGCGCTGAAGGTCCGCCAGAGCGGCCCGCCTTCCTTGAGCTGCTTCTCCTGGGTGTGCATCACCTTGGCGACCTTGTAGATGACGTCGTCGGACACGCCCTTGTGGGTCCACAGCAGGAAGTCGTAGCTCACGAATACGGTGGGCTCGAGCACCCCGGTCAGCCCCTTGGCCGGCTGGACGACGGCCCATTCGCTCTTGGGGAACCATTTGTGCATCGCCTTCAGCGCCTCGGGCGTGTTGGGGTACGAGATGTGCCGGACCCCGCCGTCGATCTTGGCGTCCATCTGCTTGACGAAGCCCGACCCCACGGCGGCGATCGCCCAGTCGAGCTTGCCCGCCATGAAGGCGCGCCAATGCTGCACCAGCCCGACCTGCGGCACCGGCTTGATGTCGTCGGAGGTGAGGCCGACGCTGGCGAGCGAGCCGTTGAACATGTAGGCGAAGAGCGGCGCGCCCTTGAAGCCGACCGGCATGCGCTGCCCCTTGAGCTGCGCGATCGAGGTGACGCCCGATTTCTTGGGAACCACCGCGCTAACCCGGAACTTCATGATGGTCGAGACCAGGCGCAGGTTCTCGTGCTTCTTGCCCTTCGAAAGGCCCCAGCCTTCCTTCGCCATGGTGTATTGCGGGATGTTGGAGATCCCGAACTCCAGCTCGCCCGCGTTGACCACGGGGATGTATTGCTGGGTGCCGCCCATGGTCTGCTTGCGCATCTGGACGCCCGGCGCGTGCTCCGAGACCGCTTTCGAGATGGTCGCGGTGATCTGGGAAACCGCGCCCGCCTTGGTCGCGCCGATGCCGACCGTCTGTGCCGAGGCGGCGCTTGCCAGCGCGATCGCCGCGAGCGTACCCAACCCTGCCTGAATCCAACGCATGTCGTCGCTCCCGTCAGTGTTTTCCGGTTGATCCGCGCGATCATAGCCATGCGCTCCTTTGGAACAACCCGGGCGGCTGGTGTAGGCTGGCGGCGGGAACCGGGGACGAAGCCATGGACGGCTATCGCGGGACGCCCTACCGGACGATATCGGTCACGCCGGCCAGCCCGCATGTCGGGGCCGAGATCGGCGACATCGACCTGACCCGGCCGCTCGGCGCGGAGACGCTGGCCGAGCTCCGCCGCGCCTTCACCGAGCATCTGGTGCTGTTCTTCCGCGACCAGGAGATCGGCTTCGACGACCATGCGCGGCTGGCGGAGTATTTCGGAACCATCGGCCACCATGTCGGCGTCCGGACCCACAGCCGGCCGTCGGAGGACGACCGCGTGCGCCGCTTCCATTTCGACGAGCATTCGGAGGAAGTCTCGGGCAATGTCTGGCACACCGACCAGTCCTGCGCGCCGGTGCCGCCGCTCGCCAGCATCCTCTACAACCACACTCTCCCGCCCGACGGCGGCGGCGATACCCTGTTCGCCAGCATGTACGCCGCCTACGACGCGCTGTCGGAGCGCATGAAATCCTACCTGGAGGGGCTCACCGCGCTGCATGACGGGGTCCGCGTGTTCGGCGAGGGCACGCCGCGCGCGACCCACCCCGTCGTCGTCCGCCACCCAGACAGCGGGCGCAAGCTGCTCTACGTCAACGAGTCCTTCACCGTCCGCATCGAGGAGCTCCCGCCGGGCGAGAGCAAGCACCTGCTCGCCTTCCTGGTCGAGCATTGCACCCAGCCCGAATGGACCTTCCGGTTCCGCTGGAAACCGCACTCCATCGCGATGTGGGACAACCGCTGCGCCCAGCACCGCGCGATCTCCGACTACCTCCCCAACGTGCGCTCGGGCTACCGGGTGCAGATCGACGGGACGGCGGCGCCGGTGGCGGGGTAGCTATCTCGGGGCCTCCCGGCTCGCGATCCAGTCGCGCAGCGCGGCGTCGATCCGCGTTTGCCAGCCGCGCCCGCCCGCCTTGAAGTGATCGATCACATCCGGCGACAGGCGGATGGTGGTCGATACCTTGGGCCGAGCCGCGGGCGGACGGCCGCGGCGAACGGGCGAGCGGGCTAACTTGTCCGGCCACCCGTCCCGAGAGAGATCGGGCGCGTCATCCGGGTCGAAGTCGCGGGGGGTAGAGCCGTCGTTCCCGTTCATTGGCTCTCCTCATGCTGATGATCCGTTGCACACCGTCGCGCGGCGTCCAGACCGGCACCACCATCGCGTCGTCGAGAAATCCGATGATGAAGCGATCTTCCCCGTAGTCCCGCTGATCGTCTTCCACGGTGAGAGTCGCGCCATCGAACACGTCTCCCGCCCGGGCCATGTCCAACCCTCTGCCTTGGAGGGTGGCCGACCGCTTTGTCGGGTCGTACTCGATTGGTATGAATTTATGTTACTACATTAAACGGTTCAAGCCCGACGGGGCCGACCCGAAAATCCCTATCTCCACCCCGCCGCGTGCGGCAGCGGCAGCCTGAGCCCCGCGCCGATGTCGAGCGCCTTCCGGTAGACGTGGTGCGCGACGCCGATGTCCTGGCTGACCAGGCCGACGGTGTGGATGAGGGTGCGTTCGTCCGGGTTCTCGCGGCCGCCGGCCCTGCCCGCTACCAGGTCGCAAATCTCGCCGTGCATCGTCTCGCGCGAGAACAGGCCGTCGGCGACGGTGTTGCGGAACTCGGGGGTCAGCATGTTGATGTCGAAATCGTCGACCACGATCTTGTCCATCGCGGGCCAGCCCGCCGGGTCGAGCTCTCGCCGGGCGAGCGAGACGAAGGTGGCGCCCGGTTTCAGCCAGTCCTCGCGGCTCACGATGTCCTTCGACGTGGTGCCGCCGACCGCGATGTCGGCGCCGCGCACGACCTCCTCGATGGAGGCGACGGGCGTCACCGGCACGCCGAGCACTGCCGACCACTTGTCGGCGAACGCCTCGCGGGTCTCCGCCCGGCGCGAGGTGCAGCGGATCTCCTCGAAATCGTAGAGCTCATTGAGGCATTGGAGCGCCGTCGTCCCCATCGTGCCGACGCCGACCAGGCCCAGCACCCGGGGGTCGGGGTTCGCCATCCACTTGCAGGCAAGCACGGCGGCGGCGGTCGAGCGGATCGCGTAGGTCCAGTGCTCCTCGACGATGGCGAGCGCGACCGAGGTGACGGGGTCGCTGAGCACGATGTAGCGCGTCGCATCGAGCGTGCCGACGGTCGAGCGTTCCGAATCCTCGTAATAGGCGTAGAGCCTGACGCCCGAGATCGGGATTTCGGACAAGAGCGCGCCCTTGACGTGCCAGTGGTGGTGAAAACGGTCGTCGTCGAGCCGGAAGGCCGGCGGTTCGGTCCAGCTCACGGTGCCCTCGGCGTGCATGCGGTAGACGTCCTCGCACACCGCCATCGCCTCGGCGGGGCTCAGCAGGTCGAGGGTCTCGGCGTGCGACAGGAAGAGGAGTTCGTCGGTCATTCGGCCGGTGCCCCCGCGCTTTCCAGCGTCGCCATCGCCGCGCGTATCCGTTCGGTCGCCTCCGCGTCGAGCTCCAGCGTCTCAGGGTCGATCGCCACGCCGTAGAGCGCGCGCGCCGCCTCGGGCGAGACATAGCCCTGGCGCACGTCGTCCAGCACCGTCTCCGCCGGGCGCTCCAGCGGCGAGCCGAACCCGCCGCCGCCGCCCGAATTGACGATGAAGGCATCGCCGGTCTCGATCCGCTTCCAGAACAGTTTTGCGTTGGCGAAGTCCGGCCCGGGCTCGCCGTTCACCCGGAGCCCGACGCGGTTGCCGCGCCCGGCGCGCCCGCCTTCGAGCCCCCAGGGCTCGCAATTGGCGCGGTCTGCCTGGCTGTTGAAGTTGAGCGGCGACCGGGCCTGGACGACGTATTCGATGCCGAGCCCGCCCCGATGCCGCCCCGCCCCGCCGGAATCGGGGATCAGCGCGTGCCGTTCGATGACGATGGGGTAGTTGACCTCCATCAGTTCGGACGGGCTGTTGTGGGTGTCGCCGTCGTTGAGGCAGACCGTCGCCGGCATGCCGTCCTCGTTGTGCTTGGCGCCCCAGCCGCCGCCGGTCGGCCCGATCGCTCCGATGAACAGCGTGTTCTCGCGCGGGTCGATGCCGTTCATCCGCCCCATCACCAGATCGGCGTGGTGACCGGCCGCGACGCGCTCGGGGATCGCCGGCGCCAGCGCCTTGAACACCGCGTCCACGATGGTCATCGGGAA
>JAJDVM010000015.1 GCA_022826125.1 Defluviicoccus sp. | reverse complement strand
GTCCGCGCCATCGTCTCGACCCAGGACAAGCTCAAGCAGGATGTCGGCCGCGCGACCGCCATCGGCGAGAAGCTTTTCGGACCGGACGAAGCGAAGCTGATCGCGCGGGTGGTGGAACGCGACCTGCCCTATTACGACCCGGCGATCTCGGAGAGCTTCGTCGAAGGCATGAACGCTTTCGCGCTGGACATGGGAATCCTCGACCGCCCGGTCCCGTACGGGCAGGCGGTCGCGACCGAGTTCGCCGACCTCTGGGCCTGATTCACTTCACCGGCGAGTAGTCCGCCGCAAAGCAGATCTTGCATTCCTGCGTGAGGATCGGGTCGGGTCCGCCGCTGACGTTCTTGGGCGGCCAGATGCCTTTCTCCCTGGCTTCTTCGCGCACCTCCCGGCGGTGCTCCAGACTCTCATAGCCCCAGATGTGAACGAACTTGTTGAGCACGCCGCATTCGGTGACCATCGCCATGACCAGCGGCGAGATCTTGACGCGCTCTTCGATGGCGGTGGACCAATTCTCGATCAGGGCCGGCTGCCCGTCGGCGCGCATCATGTATTCGCGCCATTCGAAGACCGGCCCGAGGTCGCCGCTCCCCATCGTCGGGGTGAAGGGCAGAGGCGTGAAAATCTCCGACTGCATGGTCTCCAGGAGGTGGGAGACCTTGGGCGGCCAGTTGGGGTCCTTGCCGCCTTCGACGCGAAGCCTCTCGCGCTCGCCCATGTCGGCATAGGGCCAGATGTGGATGACCTGGTTGAGCGGCCCGATCTCGGTATAAAGCATCGCGCTGATCTGCGAGAGCTTGCTGCGCGTCTCGTACCCTTCCGCGAAGAGCCTCAGAAATTCGGGCACCTTGCCGCGCGAGATTCGATAGCTCCTGGCTTCGTAGATCATGACCGGTCCCTTTCCGTTCGGTGTCAGATGAGGCTGTTGCCGGCGAACCGCTGACGCCATAGCGGTATCGCGTCGGAGTTGACGACGTTGTCCGGAACCTGGCCCCGGACCGCGGCAAAGATCGCTTTCTCGACCCAGGGCACCGCCATCTGCAGGCCGGTGCCCACGTTGTTGGAAATCATGTGGGGTGAGAGCAAAACCTTGTCGCCGAGCCCGAGTAGCGGAGTCTGCGGGTCGGGTGGCTCTTCGGGCAGCACGTCGAGCGCGGCGGCGGCGAGCCTGTCCGACTGCAGCGCGTCGAACAGCGCGTCGATGTCGACGATCGGACCGCGCGCGGAATTGATCAGCACCGCACCCGGCTTCATCAGGGCGAGCTCGCGCGAGCCGATCATACCCGTCGTTTCCGGGGTGAGGTTGCAGTGGATCGTCACCGCGTCGGCTTCCGACAACAGCTCGCCGAGCGGCACGCGGCGGACGTTGCGGCTCACGAATTGAGAGTCGTGGGCGTAGGGATCGTAAGCGAGGAGGCGGACACGCCAAGGCGCTAGCAGGTCGGCCACGCGCGAGCCGATACGCCCCAGACCGATAATCCCCACCGCGATCCCCGGATAGTCGTCGGTCAGCCGCGCGCCGAGATAGGTGCCCATCAGCGCCGGGTCTCGCCACAGCCCGTCCTTCACGCTGCGGTCGCGCTCGCGCACCTTCTTGAACAGCGCGAGCAGGAAGGTGACCGCCCCTTCCGCGACACCGCCCCAATTGCTCTCGGTCGGGCTGTTGACGACGAGAATGCCAAGATCGGTCGCCGCCGCCTCATCGACATTGTCGTAGCCCACCGAATACTTGGCGATCAGACGCAGGTCGGGCGCGGACTCCAGCGTGCGGCCGGTCAGGATGTTGAGCCGGTTGGCGACCCCGGCGGCGGCCACCGTCGACGGGGTGAAGATCAGTTCGGTCGAATCGCCGGACCTGTTGGCGGCCTGAGACCATGGCTCGTCGGGAACCTGAACGTCGAGCCCGGCCTCGCGCATCCGCTCGTACGATCGGCCGTCCCGGTCGACGGCCGCGTAGATGTGGACCTTCGGTTGCACCGCTTTCCTCATTCCGGAGGTTTGGACTACCCCTCGTCGGGGATGTCGGAGACGTGGGCGGAAACGATCCGCCAACCTTCGGGCATCCGGACCCAGCACTGGCTCTGGCGACCGACCATGCGCCCGTCGGGCCGGGTCGCTTCGGTATCGGCCATCGCGAAGTCCCGACCGAACGTCTTGATCACGGTGTTCCTCAGGGTCCGCTCGACGCCCGAGATGTTGCGGTTGCGGCGGAACCGGTCGATCGCGCGGTGGCCGAGCAGCGTGCCGTTCGGACCGTAACGCAGCGTGAGCGGGCTGTCCCAGAACAGCGTCGCCAGCGTATCGACATCGTTGGTGCCGAGGGCCTCTTCGTACCGCTCGAAAGCCGCCGTCACCTCCGCGACCACCTCGGGAATGTTCACCTCGCGCGTCTCCGCCACAATGCCGCTCCGACCCGGTTTGCCAAGCGCAAGAATGTCGAGAGTGGACGGCCGGTTCAACCGGGGCCGCTTGTCACGTCGGGACAGCGGCTGCATGCTCGACATCCACAAGGGCACGGGGGCCGGTCGGATCGTGGAAGAGCAAAGTCTCAGAGGCTTCATCGACAGGGTAGAGAACGCCGCACCCGACGAGGTGCTCCGCGTCGCCGAGCCGGCCAGCCGCGAGCTCGACATCACCTCGGCGGTGTTCGAGCTCGAACGGGCGGGCCGCAGCCCGATCGTGATCTTCGAGAACGTCGAGGGTTTCGACATGCCGGTGGTCACCAACGTCGCCGGCAACCGCAAACTCCTGGGCCTCGCCCTTGGCGTTGCGCCGGAGGACCTGCCCGGCGCCTATCGGGAGCGCTGCCAGAACTATCTGCCGGTGGAAACCACGGCGGACGCGCCGTGGCAGGAGGTGGTGCTCGAAGGCGACGCGGTCGACCTCACGAAACTGCCGATCCCGCTCCATTTCGGAGTCGACGCGGCGCCCTATATCACCGCGGGGCAGATCGCGGCGCGCGATCCCGAAACCGGGGTCGACACCACGGGCTTCCACCGCCTGATGCTGCGGGGACCCGACCGGCTCGGGCTGTCGCTCCATTCGCGGCGCCGCATGTACGAGTATCACCGCCGTGCCGAGGAGCGCGGGGAGGCGCTGCCCGCCGCGATCACGCTCGGCATCCACCCGGTCCATTACATGGGCTCGATGGCCTATCACTACCCGCCGGGCGTCCGGAAGGTGGAGATCATCGGCGCCCTGTTCGGCGAGCCCTACCGCGTCGCGCGCTGCGGAACGGCGGACCTCGAGGTTCCCTGGGGGGCCGAGATCGTCATCGAGGGCAGGATCCTCGCCGGGGTGCACGAGCCCGAAGGCCCGTTCGGCGAGTTCACCGGCTACGCGTCCTATCGCTCGACCGAGAACGTTTTCGTCGCGGAACGGATCCAGATGCGGCGCGACGCGATGTTCCATTCGGTCGCCTCGGGCACGGCACCGGACCACATCCTGATTTCGAGCATTTCGCGGGAAGCGGAGATCCTCAACGCGCTGCGGCGCAATCTCCCCAACGTGCGCGCGGTCCATGTGCCGACGACGACCGTGGGCGCGCTGATGGCGATCGTGTCGATGCGAAAGACCGCCGAGGGCCAGCCGCGCCAGGCGATCATGAGCGCGCTCGGCACCGAGTTCTACGTCAAGTGCGTCGTCGTCGTGGACGACGACGTGGACGTGTTCGATCTCTCGGACGTGATGTGGGCGGTGATCACCCGCACCCGCGCCGAGAGCGACGTGATCTACATCCCCGGCGCGATGGGCGCGATCCTCGATCCGACCTCGGATCCGGAGACCCACACCGTCACCAAGGTCGGGATCGACGCGACCAAGCCGTCGGGGCGCGACTTCGCCGAGCGGCTGACCATCGCGGACGAGCAGAGAGCCAGGGTGCGCGGCATTCTGGAGCGCGCGGGCATCCGCATCTAATCGATTTGGGGACGGGTCCGGGCCGGCTTGCGTCGGTGTCCCTCGCGCGCCATCGTCGCGGCGCCCGGATGCCGAAAAGGGGGATTTCGTGCGCGCCAGGTTCAGGACTAGAGCAGATGCAAAAACCGTTCCCATCATCCCGATCGAAAAGGACGTCTTCGACGCGTGGCGCGCGGATCGGTCCGAGGCGATGCGCGCCTGGGTGGACAGCACGGGCTTCAAGGCCGCGCCGCGAAGCCTGAGCCTCGTTTCCGGCGATGACGATGCGCTCGGCAGCGTTCTTCTGGGCGTCGAATCGCATGACGACTTCTGGGCCTACGCGGACCTCCCGGGGCGGCTGCCCGAGGGTAGCTATCGCATCGATGCGCGGATGGACCGCGCGGCTGCGACCGGGGCGGCGCTCGGCTGGGCGCTGGGCTGCTACGCCTTCGACCGCTACGCGGCCAAATCGGCCGGGCCGGTTCCGTCCCTTGTCTGGCCGGCGGGCGCCGACCGCGCCCTGGTACGTTCCGCGGCCGAAGCGACGACCGCGGTCCGCGACCTGATCAACACGCCGGCCGGCGACATGGGCCCGGCGGAGCTTGCAGCGGCCGCCCGACGCATCGCGGACGAAGGCGGTGCCAGGGTCGCCGAGATCAAGGGCGCCGCGCTGCTGCGACGCGGCTTTCCGACGATCCATGCGGTCGGGCGGGCGAGCGCCAACGCGCCCCGGCTGATCGATCTCCGCTGGGGCAGGACGAGCGCCCCCAAGGTCACGCTTCTCGGCAAGGGCGTGTGCTTCGATTCCGGCGGCCTCGACATCAAGCCTGCCCACGGCATGCTCCGGATGAAGAAGGACATGGCCGGCGCGGCCCATGCGCTCGGGCTCGCCGGGATGATCATGTCGGCAAAGCTCGACGTCAGGCTGCGCGTGCTGATACCGGCGGTCGAGAACAGCATATCGGGCAACGCCCTTCGGCCGCTCGACATCGTCAAGACACGAAGCGGCATCACCGTCGAGGTTGGCAACACCGATGCGGAAGGGCGGCTGATCCTGTGCGACGTCCTGACCGAGGCGGAGACCGAGCGGCCCGATCTCCTCGTCGACTTCGCGACACTCACCGGCGCGGCGCGGGTGGCGCTCGGGGCGGAGCTTCCGGCATTTTTCTGCAACAACGACGCGCTGGCGGAGGAGCTGTCGAGCACGGGAGAGGCGGTCTCCGACCCGCTCTGGCGCCTGCCGCTCTGGCAACCCTATCGCCGGCTGCTCGACAGCAAGACGGCGGACATCAACAACGTCTCCGAAGGCGGGATGGCCGGAGCGATCACCGCCGCTCTCTACCTGCAGGAATTCGTGGACCGGACCACGCCCTGGATCCACCTCGACATCATGGCCTGGAACCTTGCCGCCCGCCCCGGCCGGCCGGTCGGTGGCGAGGCGCAGGGAATGCGCGCGATTTACGCGCTGATCGAACGCCGGTTCAGCGGGAAAAAGCGCGCCGGCAAGGGCCGATCCGTCAGGTAGCCACGGCGTCGGTCTCGACCGCCTCGATATCGAACGCGGCAGCGATCAGCGCCCTGGTGTAGGGCTCCGCGGGGGATTCGAAGATCCGCCGGCTGCTGCCCCGCTCCACGACGCGGCCGTGGCGCATGACGATCACCTCGTCGGCCAGCGCGCGCACCACCTTCAGGTCGTGGCTGATGAACAGGTAGGCGAGCCCGTGGCGCTCCTGCAATGCGCGCAGGAGATCGACGATCTGCGCCTGGATCGACATGTCGAGCGCCGAGGTAGGCTCGTCGAGCACGATGAAGCGCGGCTTGAGCGCGATAGCCCGCGCGATGGCGATCCTCTGACGCTGGCCGCCGGAGAACTCGTGCGGGTATCGGTCCTGGGCGCCGGGGTCGAGCCCGACCTCGACGAGCGCGTCGGAAATGAGCTCCCGCCGTTCCTCGTAATCGCCCGCCATCCCGTGGACCACGAGACCCTCTTCGATGATCTGCCCGACGGAAAACCGCGGCGAGAGGGAGCTGAACGGGTCCTGGAACACGATCCGCATTTCGCGTCTGAGCGGCCGGATTTCCGACCAGCTCATGCCGCTGATGTCGCTTCCGCGGAAGCGGATGGGCCCCATGCTCTTTTCCAGCCTGAGAAGCCCCATGGCGAGCGTCGTCTTGCCGGACCCGCTCTCGCCCACGACCCCGAGCGTCCGACCCTCGCGCACCGTCACCGAGACCCCGTCGACGGCCTTGATGTGGCCGACGACCCGCCGCATGACGCCGCGCTTGACGGGAAACCAGACCTTCAGATCGTCTGCCTGCATCACCGCTTCGGTCTTCCCGGGGGCGACGGCCGGATTTCCCTTCGGCTCGGCGGCGAGTAAGTGCCTGGTGTAGTCGTGGCGCGGGTTCTCGAAGATCTCGGCGGTCGGGCCGGTCTCGACGATCTCGCCTCCGGTCATCACGGCGACCCGGTCGGAAACCTTGCGGACGATCCCGATATCGTGGGTGATCAGGAGGATCGACATGCCGCGTTCGCGCTGAAGGTCCTTGAGCAGCTTGAGAATCTGCGCCTGGATCGTCACATCGAGGGCGGTCGTGGGCTCGTCGGCGATCAGGAGCTCGGGGTCGTTGGCGAGCGCCATCGCGATCATCACCCGCTGGCGCTGGCCGCCGGAAAGCTGGTGGGGGTAGGCGTGCAAGCGGCTCTCCGCCTCCGGCAGGCCGACCTGGTTGAGAAGATCCACGATCCTGGAACGCGCCTCGGCGCGGCCGAGGCCCTTGTGGACTCTCAGGATCTCGCCGATCTGTTTCTCGATCGTGTGCAGCGGGTTCAGAGAGGTCATCGGTTCCTGGAAGATCATCGCGATCCGGTTGCCGCGCACCCCGCGCAGCGCGGGCTCCGGACAGCCGATCAGCTCCTCGTCCGTAAACCGGATGCTGCCGCTCGGGTGGCGGGCGAGCGGGTAGGGCAGGAGCTGCAGGATCGAGAGCGCGGAGACCGACTTGCCGGAGCCGCTCTCGCCGACCAGGGCGAGTGTCTCGCCGCGACCGATCTCGAACGAGATGTTCCGGACCGCCCGAACCTCGCGGTCGCCGGTGCCGAACGAGACCGAGAGGTTATCGGCGGTGAGCAGCGTTTCGGCCATCGCCCGGCCTACTCGTTCACCGTCTTGCGCGGATCGAAGGCATCGCGGACCCCTTCGCCGACGAAAATAAGCAGGGACAGCGTGACGATGATGGTGAGGCTCGCCGTCACCGCGAGCCAGGGCGCCTGCAAGTTCGCCTTGCCCTGAGCCAGGAGCTCGCCGAGAGAGGGCGAGCCGGGCGGCAGCCCGAATCCAAGGAAATCGAGCGCCGTCAGGCTGGTAATCGAGCCGGTCAGGATGATCGGAAGGAAGGTGAGCGTGGCGACCATCGCGTTGGGCAGCACGTGGCGGCGCATGATGGTGATGTTGTTCACGCCGAGCGCGCGCGCGGCCCTGACATAGTCGAAATTGCGCGCCCGCAGGAATTCCGCTCGTACCACGCCTTCGAGCGCGGTCCACCCGAACAGGACCATGATGCCGAGCAGCCACCAGAAATTGGGGGTGACGATGCTCGCCAGGATGATCAGCAGGAACAGGGTCGGCAGCCCCTGCCAGACCTCGATGAAGCGTTGGAAGGCGAGGTCGGTCCAGCCGCCGAAATAGCCCTGCGCCGCGCCCACCGCGACGCCGATGATCGAGCCCAGGACGGTGAGCGAAATCCCGAACAGCACCGAGATGCGGAAGCCGTAGATCGCGCGCGCCAGCACGTCGCGCGCCTGGTCGTCGGTGCCGAGCCAGTTGTCGGCCGAAGGCGGCGACGGGGCGGGGACCTTCAGGTCGTAATTGACCGTCCGGTAGCTGTAGGGGATCAGCGGCCACACCATCCAGCCGCCCTTGTCGCGGATCAAGTCCTGGACGTCGGGCTCGCGATACTCGGCCTCGGTCTCGAAATCGCCGCCGAACGCCGTCTCGGGATAGGCCGCGAAGACCGGGAAGTAATACCCGCCGTCGTACTGGATCAGCAGGGGCTTGTCGTTGGCGATGAACTCGGCGGGCAGGGTGACCGCGAACAGCGCGAGGAATACCCAGAACGAGACGAACGCGCGGCGGTTGTTGCGGAAATTCCTGAGCCGCCGCCGGGTGAGCGGCGTCAGCCGGACGCCGAACGCGCGCCGTGGGCCGAGGTCAGCCACCGCGCACCTCGAAATCGATGCGCGGGTCGACGATGGTGTAGGTCAGGTCGCCCGCAAGCCGCATCGCCAGGCCCAGAAGGGTAAAGAAATAGGTGGTCGCGAAGACGATCGGGTAGTCGCGCTTGATGAGCGCCTCGAAGCCCAGCAGCCCGAGCCCGTCGAGCGAGAAAATCACCTCGATCAGGAGCGATCCGGTGAACAGGATGCCGACGAAGACCCCCGGAAAGCTCGCGATCACGATCAGCATCGCGTTGCGGAATACGTGGCCGTAGAGCACCCGGCGCTCGGTCAGCCCCTTGGCCCGCGCGGTCAGCACGTACTGCATGTTGATCTGGTCGAGATAGGAGTTCTTGGTGAGCAGGCTGAGCGCGAGAAAACCGCCCGCGACCAGCGAGACCAGCGGCAGCGCCAGATGCCAGAAATAGTCGGCGATCTGGCCGAAAAAGCCGAGCTCGTCGAAATTCTCCGACGTCAGGCCGCGCAACGGGAACCAGTCGAGGAAGCTGCCGCCGGCGAAGAAGACGATCAGCAGCACCGCCAGCACGAACGACGGCGTGGCGAAGCCGACGGTCATCACGATGGTCGTCCACAGGTCGAAGCGGGTCCCGTCCTTCACCGCCTTGCGGATGCCGAGCGGGATGCAGACGATATAGAGGATCAGCGTGGACCAGAGGCCGAGCGAGATCGAGACCGGCATCTTCTCCAGAACCAGGTTGACCACGGTTTCGTCGCGGAAATAGCTGGTGCCGAAGTCGAAGGTGAGGAAATTCCCCATCATCAGCACGAAGCGCTCATGCATCGGCTTGTCGAAACCGAACTGCTTTTCGAGCTGGGCGATGAACTCGGGGTCGAGCCCGCGCGCGCCGCGGTACTTGCTGGTCACCGCGGAAGACGCCGCGTCGGCCTGCGCGGCGGACGGCGAGGCTCCGGTCTCGGTGCCGCCCCCGCCGCCGAAACGGCTGGTCGGCGCGACGCTGGTGCCGGTGACCTCGGCGATGATCTGCTCGACCGGCCCGCCGGGCGCGACCTGGATGATCAGGAAGTTGATGACCATGATCCCGGCAAGGGTCGGGATCATCAGCAGCAGGCGCCGGACGATATAGCTCAGCATCCGGAAAGGGCTCCGCCTGGCGCCGGCATCACGGTTTGGGCGGCGCTTTCCCCGCCGCGATCATCGCCGCCTTTTCGGGATTGAACCACCATGTGTCGACGACGCCCCGGGCGAAGCGGGGCTTGGTCGCCGGGCGGTCGAACTTGTTCCAGTAAGCGATATGGTGCATGCCTTTGAACCACTGCGGCACGGTGTAGTTGTTCCACATCAGCACGCGGTCGAGCGCCCGCACCGCTGTCGTCAGTTCGGCGCGCGAGGTCGCCCCGATGATCTTCTCGATCAGCACGTCGACCGCCGGATCCTCGATACCGCCGATATTGAACGATCCCGGGGTGCCGGCACTCGCCGAACCGAAGAAGTTGCGCTGCTCCAGCCCGGGCGTCAGTGGCTGCACGTAGCGCCGGATGACCACATCGAAGTCGTAGTGATCGGTGCGATACTTGAAATTGGCCGCATCGACGATGCGGATTGCCGCCTCGATCCCGAGCCGTTTGAGATTGGCGATATAGGGCGCAACGATGCGGTTGAACGAGGCTTCGAACAACAGGAATTCGATCGTCAGCGGCTTGCCGGAAGAATCCAGCAATTTCCCGTCCTTCACCCGAAAGCCGGCCTCGCGCAGCAACCGGGCGGCCTTGCGGAGCGAGCGGCGGATTTTGCCGCTGCCGTCGGTGACGTTGGCCGTGTAGGGGTGGACGAAGACCTCTTTGGGGACCTTGCCGCGCAACGGCCCCAGCAGGGCAAGCTCGGCCTCGCTCGGCGGCGCGTGGGCGGCGAGCGGGGAGTTCTCGAACATCGAGTTGGTGCGGTCGTAGAGCCCGAAGAACAGGTTCTTGTTGGTCCACTCGAAATCGAACGCGAGGTCGAGCGCGCGGCGCACGCGGCGGTCCTTGAACTTGTCGCGCCGGAGATTGAAGAAGAACGCCTGCACGCCGGACGGCGTCTCGTCCGGCAGCGCTTCGCGCACCATCAGCCCCTTGCGCACCGGCGGCTTGTCGTACTGGGTCGCCCAGCTCCGCGACGTGAACTCCTCGCGGAAGTCGTACTGCCCGGCGAAAATGGCCTCGAAGGCGATGTCCCGGTCGCGGTAATAGTCGATTTTGATCCGGTCGAAATTGTAGCGCCCGCGGTTGACCGGCAGGTCGCGCGCCCAGTAGTCGGCCACCCGCTCATAGGTCACCGACCGGCCGGGCTCCGCCTTGGCGACGCGGTAGGGACCGCTGGAAAGCGGCGGGGTAAAGGTCGTTTTCTCGAACGCGACCGTGGCGAAATACGTCTTCGACAGAACCGGCAGCGCCGCGAGCTGGACCGGAAGGTCGCGGTGCCGGCCAGGCTTGAAGTCGAACCGGACCTTGTGGCGGTCGACCGCCTCGACCCCGGCCACATCGCGGAACAGGATGCGGAACTGCGGATGTCCTTTCTCGACCAGCGTTCGGAAGGTGAATGCGACATCTTCCGCCGTGATCGGGGTGCCGTCGTGGAACCGGGCCTCCGGCCTGAGCCGGAAGGCGACCCAGCCGCCCGCGTCCGGGATCTCGACCGCCCCGGCCACGAGGCCGTAAAGCGCATCCGGCTCGTCGAAGGCGCGCGCCATCAGCGTGTCGAATACGAGCGCGTTCCACGCCTCCTTCCGGCCCTTGAGGATGAAGGGGTTGAGGGTCTCGAACGTATCGAGCCCCCAGAGCTTGAGCGTCCCGCCCTTGGGCGCGTCCGGGTTTACGTAGTCGAAATGCGCGAAGTCGGCGCCGTATTTTAGGTCGCCGAAAACCGAGACGCCGTGACTGACCTTGACCGCGGCGGCGGGCGCCTGGGAGGCGCACAACGCCAGCATCGCCGCGCCCGCGCAGCGGAGAAGGGCGGCCCTCACCGGGCGTCGCCCAGCTTGCGTTTGCGCTCGTCGAGGCTCGCCGCCTTGCTGGCATCGACCCACCAGCTCATCAGGTCGTTGCCGTATTTGGGGCTCCTGGCCGGCTTGCCGAACTTGTCCCAATAGGCGATCCGGTCGAAGCGGATGTGCCATTGCGGGATGACGTAGTGGTTCCACAGCAGCACCCGGTCGAGCGCGCGCGTCGCGGCAACCAGCCGGGCACGGTCGGGCGCGGCGATCAGCTTTTCGATCAGGGCGTCGACGACCGGGTTGCGGATGCCCACGAGGTTGCGGCTGCCCTGGCGGCCGGCGGCGTCCGAGCTCCAGAAGTCGCGCTGCTCGTTGCCGGGCGAGTCGGACTGGCCCCAGCTCGCGATCGCCATGTCGAAATCGAAACCGTTCAGACGGTTGATATATTGGGACGAATCGACCACCCGGATGCGCCCCTCGATGCCGAGCCGCTTGAGGTTGCGGATGTACGGGGCGACCACACGCTCAAAGGCGGGGCTCACCAGCAGGAACTCGATCTCCATCTTCTCGCCGGTCGCCGCATGGGTCAGCCGGCCGTTCTCGATCGCCCAGGATGCGGATTTGAGGAGCCGCACGGCGCGGCGCAGGTTGCGCCGGATATTGCCCGATCCGTCCGTTTCGGGCGGCTTAAACTCCTTAGTGAACACGGCAGCGGGGATCTTGCCGCGGAACGGCTCCAGCAACGCTTTCTCTGCGGGTCCGGGGAGGCCCCTAGCGACGAGCTCGGAGTTGGAGAAGAAGCTCGTCGTCCGGCTGTACTGGCCATAGAACAGATTCCTGTTCGACCAGTTGAAGTCGAAGGCGAGCCCGATCGCCTCGCGCACCCGGATATCCTGGAATTTGGCCCGCCTGAGGTTGAAGGCGAAGGACTGCATCCCCGTCGGCCGCGCATGGCGCACCTGTTCGGTATGCACCAGCCCGGCGGCGGCAGCGGGAAAACGGTAACCGGTCGCCCAGTCCTTGGACGAGTTTTCCGTGCGGTAGTCGTATTCGTTCGCCTTGAACGCCTCCAGCGCCACCGTCCGGTCGCGGTAATAGTCGATGCGCATGCGGTCGAAGTTGTTCATGCCGCGGTTGATCGGGAGCCTCTCGCCCCAATAGTCCTTGACCCGCTCGAACTCGACGAACCGGCCCGCTTCGAAGCGGGCGATCCGGTAGGGGCCGCTGCCGAGAGGCGGCTCGAGAGTAGTCTGGCCGAACGAGCGGCCTTCCCAGTAATGCTTCGGCAGGACGGGAAGCTGGCCGGTTATTTGCGGCAGCTCGCGGTTGGGCGGACCGGTGAAATGGAACTTCACCCGGTGCCGGCCGAGCCGTTCCGCCTTCGCGATGTTGCGGTAATAGAAGCGGTAGAAGGGCCGGCCCTGCTCGCGGAGCGCGTTGAAGCTGAAGATGACATCGTCCGCCGTCACCGGCTTGCCGTCATGGAACCGCGCCTCGGGCCGGAGATTGTAGATCACGTAAGACAGGTCCTCGGGGACCTCAACGGTCTCGGCGATCAGCCCGTACTCGGCGGAAATCTCGTCCATGGGCGAGGTCATCAGCGTCTCGACGACGAAGCGCAGGCTCGCGGAGTCGCCCTTGACGATATAGGGGTTGAAGCTGTCGAAGGAGCCGATCGCATGCAGCCTGACCGACCCGCCTTTGGGCGCGTGCGGGTTTGCATAGCCGCGATGGGCGAAGTCGGCGGGGTATCCCAGGGCGCCCACCAGGGTAAGGCCGTGGCGCTTGACGACCTTTTCGGCCGCCGCCGCGCCGGACAGCAAGAGCATCGTCCCTGCCAGGACGCCTGCGCCGCGGGTCGCGATCCACCCCAAGCTCTGCATGGCATTCCTCTCCGGGCGCCGCCTGCGCGGAGCGCGATTGTGTGCACGCAGGCGGACGCCTTCAAGCGGGCTTGCCGTCACCCGACCCTAGTTGGTGCCGCCGGACAGCAATTCCAAGGCCACCGCGTGAACCCGCCGGTCGCCGGCCGCGATCACCCGGCCGTCCGATCCGGCCCGGAGCGCGTTGCCTTCCCAATCGCTGATGCACCCGCCCGCGCCCTCGACGACGGGGACCAGCGCACAGTAGTCGTAGGTTTTCAGCCCCGCCTCGACCACGAGGTCGATATGGCCGGCGGCCAGCAGCCCGTAAGCGTAGCAATCCCCGCCATAGAGCGTGCTGCGCACGCGCGGGGACAGGCGCCGGAACGCCTCGCGGTCCGCGCCATGGAAGAGGTCGGGCGAGGTGGTGTTCAGGATGGCCCGATCGATGCCGGCGCAGGATCGCGTCCGGATCGGGTCGCCGCAAAAGCGCGACGCGGTTCCAGCGGCGCCGATCCAGCGTTCGCGGAGCACGGGCTGGTCGATAATGCCGAGCACGGGCCTGCCGTCACGGAGAAGGGCGATCAGGGTGCCGAAGATCGGCTTTCCCGCGATGAACGCCCGGGTGCCGTCGATCGGATCCAGCACCCAGACGTCGGCGCCTTTCCCGCCCCGGTTGCCGTATTCCTCGCCGACGATTCCATGCGACGGGTACCGTTCGGCGATCATCGCCCGCATGGCGGACTCGGCCTCGCGGTCGGCGACGGTCACCGGCGAGGCATCGGCCTTGTCCTCCACCGGTACGGGCGTCCGGAAATGGCGTCGGATCGCTTCGCCGCTGGCATCGGCGAGCGCATGGGCGAAGTCGATATAGTCTTGCGGGCAAATATCGGCCATCGCGCGCCGCGATCCTACGGCGGCGGAACCGGCGCTACTGAGGGAGCGGCGCCGGCGAATCGCTCAACGACCGGAGATAGGCGATCACCGCGGCCCGGTCCTTCGCTTTCTTGAGCCCGGCAAAGGCCATCTTGGTCCCCGGCAAGTATTTCTTGGGCTTGGCCAGGAAGGCGCCGAGGGTCTCGTAGGTCCACGTCCCGCCCTTCGCAGCCATCGCCTTGGAATAGGAGAACCCGGGCCGCTTGCCAGCCTCCGAATTCACGACATCCCACAAATTGGGGCCGATCTTGTTCTTGCCGCCCTTATCGACCGTGTGACAGGAGCGGCACTTCTTGAACACCTTCGTCCCCGCCGCCGGGTCGGCGGTTCCGATCAGCGCGGCGATCTGCACCGGCGGCTCGGCGGGTTCTGACGCCTTGGGCGCGGCCTCGGGCTTCGCCGCGGCCGTTACGACCGCCGCGCCCTCGTCGCTGTCCCGAGGGTGGACGAGCGCGTTGCCGATGGTGCTGATCGCGACCAGCACCAGGGCGACAAGCAGCCCCGCGCCCGCGACCTTGTTGAAGAACATTGCCGACATGGTTCGTCTTCCCTTGGACGGCCCGCCACCCGTTGCCCGGCTGCGGCGAGGCAGCGCAAGCGTCATTAGCAGAACGGGTTTCCCCTTTGCAAGTTGACAGGCCCCGCGATCGGCCGGGCGGGCGCGTTTGACACGGGCAGGAGCGAAATCGATACTCCGCCGCCCATTGCCGCGGCACCGCGGGACGAAGATGACCAAGTCGAAAGCTCCCCGGAATACCATTGCCTTTCAGGGCGTTCCGGGCGCCTACTCCGAGCTCGCCTGCCGCTCGATATTTCCCGCCATGTCCACCCTGCCCTCGGCGGCGTTCGAGGATGCCTTCGCGGCGGTGCGGGACGGACGCGCGCGCTATGCGATGATTCCCATCGAGAATTCGGTCGCCGGCCGGGTCGCGGACATCCACCGCCTGATGCCGGAATCCGAACTCTTCATCGTCAGCGAACACTTCGTCCGCGTGAACCATCACCTGCTGGCGCCGGAAGGGGCGACGCTGAAGACGATCCGGACGGTCCACAGCCATGTCCACGCCCTCGGCCAGTGCCGTAAGCTGATCCGCAAGATGAACCTCCGCCCCGTCGTCCACGCCGATACCGCCGGCGCGGCCGCCGAGATCGCCGAACGCGGCGATCCCAGCGAGGCGGCGATCGGCTCGGCGCTCGCGGGCGAGGTCTACGGGCTCACCTCGCTCGCGGCCAATATCGAGGACGCGGAGCACAATACGACCCGCTTCCTCGTGCTCTCCAGGACACCGCGCCGGCGAACGCGCGACGACGGGACGCTGGTGACCACCTTCGTGTTCCAGGTGCGAAACGTGCCGGCCGCGCTCTACAAGGCGCTGGGCGGTTTCGCGACCAACGGCGTGAACATGACCAAGCTCGAGAGCTACATGATGGGCGGCGATTTCGCCGCGACCCAGTTCTATGCCGATATCGAGGGCGATCCCAGGGACCGCAACGTGCGCCTCGCGCTGGAGGAACTCGAGTTCTTCTCGCACAAGGTGAAGGTCCTCGGCACCTATCCGGCGGACGCTTTCCGCTCGACCAACGAACCTATCGACCCCGCATAGGGCGTCCGTTCAGCGCCCGTGCACCCAGTCGTCGATCAGGCGGCGGGCGATCGAGTCCGAACGCGCGCGGCGCACCAGCCCCGCGCCGCCCGCCTCGAGCTCGGCGCGGGTGAACCAGCGGGCGTCCTCCAGCTCATCGGGGTCGAAGGCGATCTCGTCGGACAGCGCGTCGGCATAGAACCCCAGCATCAGCGAGGCCGGGAACGGCCAGGGCTGGGAGGAGTGGTAGCGGATATTGGCGACCTCGATGGCCACCTCTTCCTTGACCTCGCGGGCGACCGCCTCCTCCAGGCTTTCGCCCGGCTCGACGAACCCCGCGAGGGCGGAATACATGCCGTCCGGCCATTCCGACTTGCGGCCGAGGACGGCCCGGTCTCCCCGGCCGATCAGCATGATCACCGCGGGATCGGTGCGGGGGAAATGGGACACGCCGCATGAATGGTCGCTGCAGACGCGGAGATGCCCGGCCTCCCGGCTCTCGGTCGGCTGACCGCAATTGCCGCAGAATCGGTGCCGTTCGTGCCAGTGCAGGATGCCCTTGGCATAGGCGAGAAGGCCGCCCTCGTCGGGGGGCAGAAGCGTTCCGACGCTGCGGAGGTCGACAAAGATCCCGCGCCGTACGAAGGGCGCCCGCGCCTCCGGGTCCTCGACATGGGACAGGTCGAAGGCGAAATGCGGGGTTCCCTCCTTAACCCCGAGGAACACGGCGTCCCGCCTCTGATTGAGGAAGGCGCCGACCTCGGCGGGTTCGAAGCAGACGACCCGCGGCTCCTCCACCGACCGTACGAAGGCGCGCGAGCGCCACACCGGAAGCACGCAGGCGGAGTTGTCGAACTGGGCGTCGAGCCAACCCTCGTCCACGCGCCGCTCGGCGTGGCGCGCGAGCCCGTAATCGGCGTAGTGGTTGGGCGCTCTCATGGACTCCGGCGAGGATATGCGGGAACGGCGGCCGCGCGCGGTCGGCGGGCAACCTGCCACAGGGGTTCGTGGCACGCAATTTCGATTGCTGATATAGTGCGTTGGGAGGCCGGTCGCGGACGGGACGCTCGCCAACCCGGTCAGGTCCGGAAGGAAGCAGCCGTAACGAGATGGCTCCGGGTCGCATGCCGGCCTCCCGCCTCCTCGAACGGCCCGTCGTAAGACATCGACAGAAGTGCAGCACGGTTTGCGCGTGGCATGAACGGCTCATCGGAAACCCGGCCTTACCGGGTGCTCGCGCGCACCTATCGGCCGAGCCGTTTCGCCGACCTCATCGGCCAGGAAGCGATGGTCCGCACGCTCGCAAACGCGATCGATTCGGGCCGCCTCGCCCATGCGTTCGTCCTGACCGGCATCCGGGGCGTCGGAAAGACCACGACAGCCCGGATCATCGCCCGCGCGCTTAACTGCGTCGGCGCCGACGGCACCGGCGGGCCGACGCCCGACCCGTGCGGTACCTGCGATCATTGCACGTCGATCGGCGAGGACCGGAACGTCGACGTGATCGAGATGGATGCAGCCAGCCGCACCGGCGTCGACGACATCCGCGAGCTCATCGAGGGCGTCCGCTACCGTCCGGTGTCGGCCCGTTTCAAGGTCTATATCATCGACGAAGTTCACATGCTCTCGCGCAACGCCTTCAACGCGCTCCTGAAGACGCTGGAAGAGCCGCCGGAGCATGTGAAGTTCATCTTCGCGACGACGGAAATCCGGAAGGTGCCCGTCACGGTGCTGTCTCGCTGCCAGCGCTTCGACCTGCGCCGGGTGGACGGTGAAACCCTGTTTTCGCATCTCGGGGCGATTGCCGGACAGGAAGGCGTCGAAATCGCGGAGGATGCGCTGCGGCAGATCGTCCGCGCCGCCGAAGGCTCGGTGCGCGATGCGCTGTCCCTGCTCGATCAGGCCATCGCGCACGCCGCGGGCGGGCGGATCGAAGGCGACCGGGTCCGCGACATGCTCGGCCTCGCCGACCGGATGCAGACGGCCGATCTGCTGGAGGCCCTGTTGCGCGGGCAGGCGGCTCCCGCCCTCGGCCTTTTCGATTCGCTCCACGAGGCCGGCGCCGACCCGGTCGCGGTTCTCCAGGACCTGTTGGAGTTCACCCACTGGCTGAGCCGGCTCAAGGCGGCACCGGAGGATGCAAGGGCCGGCGGCGCGGTTTCCGACATCGAGCTCGAACGCGGCCGGACGCTCTCGGCGAAGCTGTCGATACCGGTCCTTACCCGGTGCTGGCAGATCCTTCTCAAGGGAGTTTCGGAGACCCATATGGCGGTCGATCCGAGGCAGGCCGCGGAAATGGTGCTGATCCGGCTGGCCTACGCCGCCGACCTGCCCACACCGGCCGAGATCGTTCGCGCCGCGGAAAGCGGCGAGACGGCGCTCCTGCCGCAACCCGCCTCGCCTTCGCCCGCGCCGGCCCCCGAGACGACGCAGCCGATGCCGGAGACTTTCGAGGCTCTGGTCGCGCTGTTCAAGAGCAGGAAGGAGATGGTGCTCGGTGCGCACCTGGCGAACGACGTGGGGCTCGTGGATTATGCTCCCGGGCGGCTCCGGTACCGGCGCGGCCCGCGCGCGCCGGACGGGCTGGAGAACCGGCTGCGCCGAATGCTCGACGACTGGACCGGACAGCGCTGGTCGGTGGAGGCGGTCGACGGCGGCGAAGCGGCCCCCAGCCTGCGCGAACAGCGGGAGGAACGCGAAGCGATGGACCGCCGGGAAGCGATAGACCATCCCGCGGTGCAGGCCGCGCTTGAGATGTTCCCCGGCGCGACGGTCGAGGCGGTTCGCAACGTGGAATCGGCGCCCATCCTGGGCGAAGCGCCGCAGGAACCGCCGACCGACCCGGAAGACGACGCGGAAGCCGAAGGCCCCCACGGAGAGTTGCCGCCATGAAGAATTTCGGCCAGTTGATGAAACAGGCGCAGGAGATGCAGTCCAAGATTCAGGACATGCAGTCCCGTCTGGCGGATATCGAGGTGACCGGTCAGTCCGGCGCCGGCCTCGTGACGGTCACGATGAACGCCAGGAACGAGGTCAAGGGAGTGACGATCGACCCTTCCCTGTTCAACGCCGAGGACGTTTCGGTGGTGGAGGATCTGATCGTGGCGGCCCTCTCCGACGCCAAGGGCAAGGCGGAGGGCAGGGCCGCGGAGGAAATGCAGAAGATCGCGGGCGGCCTCAACCTGCCGCCGGGCCTCAATCTCCCGTTCTGAGGACGCGCTGGCCGCGCCACGGCAATGCCCGTCTCCGAAATCGACCGGCTGATCCAGCTCCTCGCGAGACTCCCCGGGCTGGGACCGCGCTCGGCCCGGCGTGCGGCGCTGCACCTGATCAAGCGCCGGACGGGCCTGCTGGAACCGCTCGCGCAGGCTCTCGCGGCGGCGGCGCAGTCCATCCGGCAGTGCGGCGTCTGCGGCAATATCGACACCCGGGACCCCTGCGCCATATGCGCCGAGGAGACGCGCGACGGAACGACCATCTGCGTCGTGGAGGATGTCGCCGATCTCTGGGCGCTCGAGCGGACGGCGGCGTTCGGCGGGCGCTATCACGTTCTCGGCGGCACGCTTTCCGCGCTCGACGGGCGCGGTCCCGACGAGATCAACATAGACGCGCTGGTCCGCCGCGCCCGCGCGGAGACCGTGACGGAGATCATCCTCGCCACCTCGGCCACGGTGGAGGGACAGACGACGGCGCATTACCTGACCGACCGGCTCGCGGACTGCGGCGCGGTGGTCTCCCGCCTCGCCCATGGCGTACCTGTCGGCGGCGAGCTCGACTATCTCGACGACGGCACCCTCTCGGCGGCGTTGAAGGCGCGCCGGCCGCTCGAGTCGTAGGGCGGTCCGGTTGACGGCGAGCGGAGCGCGGCATACCTAACCCGGATCGCAGAACCGACCGGAGACCCCCGGAACCCCGATGGCAAGGCTTCCGATCATCGTCGCCCCCGATCCGCGCCTGAAGCGCAAGTGCGCCGCCGTCGAAGCCGTCGATGAAACTGTGCGCACCCTGATGGACGACATGCTGGAGACCATGTACGCCGCGCCCGGCATCGGGCTCGCCGCCCCCCAGGTCGGCATCGCAAGCCGGGTGATCGTGGTCGACATCGCCCGCGAGGGCGAAGAACGCTCGCCCTACCGGATGGCCAACCCGGAGGTCGTCCATGTGTCCGAGGAGCTCGCCAGCTACGAGGAAGGCTGCCTCTCCTTGCCGGAGCACTACTCGGAGGTGACGCGGCCGTCGGAGGCCACGATCCGCTATCTCGACGAGAACAACGAGCGGCGCGAAGTCGAGGTCGAAGGCATGCTCGCAACCTGCATCCAGCACGAGATCGACCATCTCGACGGGATCCTCTTCGTCGACCGCATCTCCAGGCTCAAGCGCGACATGATCATCAAGAAGCTCGTCAAGGCGAAACGGGCGGAGGCAAGGGCCAGCGACTGACCATGGGGCCGCTGCGCATCGTCTTCATGGGCACCCCCGATTTCGCGGTGCCCGCCCTCGATGCCCTGATCGCCGCCGGCCACGAAATCCTGTGCGTCTATACGCAGGCGCCGCGCCCGGTGGGACGGGGGCAGCGCGAACGGCGATCACCGGTGCATGAATATGCCGGCCGTCGCGACCTTCCCGTTCGCCACCCGAAGCGTCTCGCCGATGCCGACGCGTTGACCGGGCTCTCCCCCGATGTCGTCGTGGTCGCGGCCTACGGGCTGATCCTGCCCGCCGCCATGCTGCAAGAGCCGCGGCTCGGCTGCGTCAACATCCACGCCTCGCTGTTGCCGCGATGGCGCGGCGCGGCACCGATCCAGCGCGCCATCATGGCCGGCGACGACGAGACCGGCGTCACCGTCATGCAGATGGACGAAGGGCTCGATACCGGAGCGATCCTGTCGCAGCGTCGACGTCCGATCCGACCGGAGGACGACGCGGGCACGCTCCACGATGCGCTTGCCGGAATGGGCGCTCGGCTCGTCGTCGAAACGCTGGCGGAGACGGCTGCGGGCGGGCTCCGCGCCCGCCCGCAGCCGGACGACGGCGCGACCTACGCCGCGAAGATCGACCGCGCGGAGACGAGGATCGACTGGCGCAGGCCCGCGTCAGAGATCCACCGGCAAGTCCGCGCGTTCAGCCCGCACCCCGGGGCGTGGTTCGAGGCCGGCGGCACCCGGATCCGGGTCCTGGCGGCCCGCCCGATGACGGGGACCGCCCCGCCGCCGGGGACCGTGATCGACGACGGCCCGACGATCGCCTGCGGATCCGGCGCCCTGCGGCTCGAACGGCTTCAGCGCGAGGGCAGGAAGGCGGTGGACGCCGGAGCCTTCCTGCGCGGCTTCCCGCTCACCGCGGGAACCGTGCTGCCGGTGGAGGCGACGTGACCCGCTGGCGCATCACCGTCGAGTACGATGGAACCGGCTTCGTCGGCTGGCAGCGCCAGGAAAACGGCCCTTCGATCCAGGCGGCGCTCGAGACCGCGATCGAGCGGTTTTCCGGCGAGACGCCGCGCGTGTTCGGCGCGGGACGAACCGATGCCGGGGTGCACGCCAGCGGCCAGGTCGCCCATTTCGACCTCGAAAGGGCGGCGCGGGCCAACACCGTGGCGGATGCGCTCAACGCCCATCTCCGGCCGGATCCGATCGCCGTGCTCGACGCGACGGCGGTCGGGCCGGGCTTCGACGCCCGGCTTTCGGCGCGGGAACGTGCGTATCTGTATCGCATCGTCAACCGGCGCGCGCCGCTGACGACCCAGCGCCATCGGGCCTGGCTGGTCCAGACCCCGCTCGACGCCGAAGCGATGAACGGGGCGGCGGCGCGGCTCGTGGGCAGGCACGACTTCTCGACCTTCCGGGCGAGTCTCTGCCAGGCGCGCTCACCGGTGAAGACCCTCGACGTCCTGGAAGTCGTGCGCGAAGAAGAGGAAATCCGCATCCGGGCCCGCGCGCGCTCGTTCCTGCACCATCAGGTTCGCAACATCGTCGGCGCGCTTAAGCTGGTCGGCGAAGGTAAGTGGAGCGCGGACGACGTGACCGCCGCGCTGCGGGCGCGCGACCGAGCGAGGGGCGGTCCCACCGCGCCCGCCTGCGGACTCTACCTGACCGAAGTCCTCTACCCGGCGGCACCCGGCTAAAGCGCTTTCCGATCGGGCACGATCGCAGCCGGCTGTTGCCCGGGTGAGCAACCGGATAGATGGGTAACACTACAGATCGGTTACATGGGTAACAGTGTTGTTTGGTTGGCCTTGGCGGCAGTGCGATCTGAAACGGACAGACTCTAGAAGTACCGGTTGCTCACCAGGTTGATCAGGATGCTGATCAAGAGGTCGAGGCCCACGATCGCCGCCGCGCCGGCGCCGGAGACCTCGAGCGCCGCGCGCGCGATGAACCACTGGTAGAACAGGATAGCGACGGTCGCGGCCAGACCCAGAAACACCGCCGCCGCGCCGCCAAGGAACCCCTTCGCGAGGACGGTCGCGAGAAGGAACACCGCTATCTGGATCACGTTCGACCAGTTGTGGGCGGCGATGTAGCGGAGATACCGGTCGAAACGGCCGATACGGTCGCAAACGTAGATCATCACCAGCGGAAACGCGACCCAGCCGATGATGTAGGCGAGGATCTCGAAGGCCGCGATGGCGACCGGGCCGGTGCGCGTGCCGACCTCGCTCAGCCGGAGGACCAGGAGCAGCGCGTAGGCGGGCGCGACGATCGCCGCGGCGTAGAAGGACTTCCAGTAGGCCTCGACGGTCCCGTCGAAGAAATCGAGGCCCCTCCGGTCCAGCAGCGCCAGACGCCAGGCGCCGTAGACGGCGCGGGTGACTTCGGCGCCTGTGACCATCCCACCCTCAGCCCGCAAAATAGCCGTTGAGCACGCCCTCATAAATCTGGCCCAGCGCGGCAAGGTCGGCAAGCGAGACTCTCTCGTCCACCTTGTGCATCGTCTGACCGACGGCCCCGAATTCGGCGACCGCGCAATAGTCCTTGATGAACCGCGCGTCCGAGGTGCCGCCCGTCGTGCTGAGCGCCGCCTCGCCGTCGACCGCCGAGCCGATGGCCTGCTGGATCAGGTCGCTCAGCCTGCCGGGCGGGGTGAGGAACGATTCCCCGGTCAGGCGGGTCTCCAGCTCGTAGTCGCCGCCCACCGAATCGAGCCGTTCGCGCACCCAGGCGAGAATGCTCTCCCCGCTGTGCAGGTCGTTGAAGCGGATGTTGAAGGCGGCGCGCGCCGCGGCCGGGATGACGTTGGTCGCCGGGTTCCCGACATCGACGGTGGTGAGCTGGAGATTGCTCGGCTGGAAGTGGTCGGTTCCGTCGTCGATCGGCGTGTCGGCGAGCGCGGACAGCATGCGCGCCAGCCGGGGCAGAGGGTTGTCGGCCAGCTGCGGGTAGGCGGTGTGGCCCTGCACGCCGCGCACCGTGATCCAGCCGGAGAGGCTGCCGCGCCGCCCGATCTTGATCATCTCGCCGAGCCGCGTCGGGTTGGTCGGCTCGCCGACCAGGCAATCGTCGATCCGCTCGCCCCGCTCTTCCATCCAGCGCAGCACCTTGACCGTCCCGTTGACCGCCGGCCCCTCCTCGTCGCCGGTGATCAGCAGGCTGATCGAGCCGTCGAATTTTCCGTCCCGCTCGTCCAGAAAGCGGGAGACGGCGCCGACGAAGGCCGCGATCGCTCCCTTCATGTCGGCGGCGCCGCGGCCGTAGAGAACCCCGTCGCGGATCTCGGCGCCGAACGGGTCGGCCGTCCACGCATCCGGGTCGCCCACGGGGACCACGTCGGTATGGCCGGCGAAGCAGAAATTGGGAGAGGCGGTGCCGAGACGCGCATAGAGATTCTGCACGTCCGGCGTCCCCGACGCCTCGAACGTCATGCGGTGGCAGACGAAGCCGAGCGATTCCAGCACTCGGGCAAGCGTCTCCTGGGAGCCGCCGTCCTTGGGCGTGACGCTCGGGCAGCGAATCAGCGCCCGGGCCAGTTCGACCGCGTCGACGACAGCGCTCAATCGCGCAACAGTTCGTTGATCGAGGTCTTCGCGCGGGTCCCCTCGTCGACCCGCTTGACGATGACCGCGCAGTAGAGGCTGGGCCCCGGCGAGCCGTCCGCCAGCGGACGTCCCGGCAGCGAACCCGGTACGACGACCGAGTATTCCGGCACCCGGCCGTAATGGACCTCGCCGGTGGTCCGGTCGACGATCCGCGTCGAGGCGCCGATGAACACGCCCATCGACAGCACCGAGCCGCGTTCCACCAGCACGCCCTCGGCCACCTCCGAGCGCGCGCCGATGAAGCAATCGTCCTCGACGATCACCGGGTCGGCCTGGAGCGGCTCCAGCACCCCTCCGATCCCCGCACCGCCGGAGATGTGGCAGTTCCGCCCGATCTGGGCGCAGGACCCGACGGTCGCCCACGTATCGACCATGGTGCCCCGATCGACATAGGCGCCGAGGTTGACGAAGCTCGGCATCAGGATGACGCCGGGCGCGATATAGGCCGAGCGCCGGACGACGCAGTTGGGCACCGCGCGGAACCCGGCCTCGCGGAACCGCGCCTCGTCCCAGCCGGCGAATTTGGGCGCGACCTTGTCGTACCAGGGTGTCGCGCCGCGATTGGGGTCGTCCGGCCCGCCCGGCATTGGCGCGGTGTCGTAGAGCCGGAAGGACAGCAGCACGGCCTTCTTGAGCCACTGGTTGACATGCCAGCTTCCGTCGACCTTCTCGGCGACCCGGAGCGATCCGGAATCGAGCCCGTCGAGCGCGGATTCGATGGCGTCGCGCAGGGCGCCTCCGGTCGCGGGCGAAATCGTTTCGCGCTCTTCCCACGCGTCGTCGATGGTCGATCGAAGCGAATCTTCGCTCATGCGTCTTGCGGCCTCAAAGGAGTGCGGGAGGGCAGAAAATCACCGCCGGCCCGCTGCTGTCAACATAGCGGCGAGAAGTCCTCGAGCCAGCCCGCGATATCGTGAGTCTGATAGTGGATATGCGGTCCCGCCGCCTCGTCCTCGTCCCAGGCGGCGCCGGTGCGCACCCAGACCGTGGTCATGCCCATCTCGGCCGCGGGCTCGAGGTTGTAGGGAATGTCGTCGACCATCACCGCCTTCTCGGCATCGATCCCGTAGCGGCCGCACAGATCGCGGTAGCTCTCGATCGCCGGCTTGGGCCGGTAGCCGGCGGCCTCGATGTCGTAGACCGCGTCGAAATGCTCGCTCAACGCGATCAGATCGAGGACGAGACGGGCGTGGCTCGCGAACGCGTTGGTGTAGATCACCTTGCGCCCGTCGAGCGCCGCGATGGCGTCCCGCAGCCGGGGGTCGGGCTTGAGGTCGGAATAGTCCAGCCCGCCGCCCATGTGGGTCTCGTACACCCTCGGGTCGAGCCCGTGCTCGATCATCAGCCCGCGCAGCGTCAGGCCGAATTTCCGGAAATACTCCTTCTGGATGGCATAGGCCGCGTCCCTGTCGACGCCGAGGAACTCCGACACGAAGTCGCGCATCCGCCTGTCGAGCTCGGCATACATCGGCGGTGGAACCCGGTAGAGCGTATTGTCGAGATCGAACACCCAAGTCTCGACTTCGCCCACGCCGCCGGTTCCGTTCCCGCGATCCTGTCCCATGGACATCCTCGAAACCCCGACCCGCGCACGTCAGGCGGCGGACGGCTTGCGCTCCGAACGGATCAGCGTTCCGACGCCGCGCTCGGTGAAGACTTCGAGCAGGATCGCGTGCGGCACCCGCCCGTCGAGGATGATCGCGGCATCGACCGAGCTCTCGACTGCTTCGACGCAGGTCTCGATCTTGGGGATCATGCCGCCGGTGATCGACCCCTCGCGGATGCCGTCGCGCGCCTCCCGCGCCGTCATCTCGGCGATCGGGTTGCCTTCGCCGTCGAGCACGCCTTCGATGTCGGTCAGCATGAAGAGCCGCGCGGCGCCCATGGCCGCGGCGATGGCGCCGGCGACCGTGTCTCCGTTGATGTTGTAGGTGGTGCCGTCCTCGCCGACGCCGATCGGCGCCACCACCGGGATGATCGAGGACCGTTCCAGCGTCCGCAGCACCTCGGCATTGATCGCCACGGGCTCGCCGACGAAGCCCAGGTCGAGGACCTTCTCGATATTGGAGTCGGATTCCCGGTCGACCTTGCGCAGTTTGCGCGCGCGGACCAGATCTCCGTCCTTCCCCGACAGCCCGACGGCGACCCCGCCGGCCCGGTTGATCGCGGTGACGATCTGTTTGTTGATCGACCCGCTCAGGACCATTTCGACGATCTCGACCGTCGCCCGATCGGTTACCCGGAGCCCGCTGACGAAATCGCTCTTGATCTTGAGCCGCTCCAGCATCTCGCCGATCTGCGGCCCGCCGCCGTGGACCACGATCGGGTCGATGCCGATCCGCTTCAACAGGACGATGTCATGGGCGAACTGCGCGGCGAGCGACGGATCGCCCATCGCGTGGCCGCCGTACTTCACCACGAAGGTGCGCCCGGCATAGACCTGCATGTAGGGCAGCGCCTCGGACAGCGTGGCGGCCTTTTCGAGCCATGTGGAACGGTCGGTGTCGGGGGGCTTGGTCATGGCGCGGCACTCTAGCCGAGGGGTGTCGCACCCGCCAGCGCGGCGAGTTCGGCGCGCAGCTCGGGGATGCCGGCCTGCGTCCTCGCGCTGGTGACGATCAGCCGCGGGTGGGCGGCGATCTGCCTGGCGAGGTCCGCGCGCACCTTGTCCGCGCTCTCCGGCAACGCCTCTCCGCTCGTCTTGTCGGCCTTGGTGAGCACACCCTGAAACGCCACCCCGGCCTCGTCCAGCATCGTCATCAGCACGCGGTCGCCGTCATGCAGGCCGTGCCGGGCGTCGATCAGAAGGCAGAGGCGCTTGAGCCCGGCCCGGCCCCGCAGATAGTTCCGGACCAGCCGGCTCCATTGCGCGATATCCGTTTTCGAGGCCCGTGCGTAGCCGTAACCGGGCAGGTCCACCAGCATCAGCCGGCCGCCGAGATCGAAGAAGTTGAGCTGGCGGGTACGGCCGGGCGTGCGCGAGGTTCGCGCCAGCGACCGCCGCCCGGTGAGCGCGTTGATCAGGCTCGACTTGCCGACATTGGACCGCCCGGCAAAGGCGATCTCGGGCAGGCCGGACGGCGGAAGCGCATCCATCGAGGCGATGCCCGCGACGAAGTCGCAGCGCCCGGCGAACAGTCGGCGGCCGCGCTCGATCGCGACTTCCGAATCGTCCTCGTTCCCGGTCGTCACCCCGGGGTCCACGGTATCGCCCACCGCGAGGCTCCCGCTCAGGACGCGCTGCGTCTGGGCCGCTTGCGCTTGTTGTTGCCCGAGCGGCGTTTCGGCCTTGGCGGCGGCGTATCCTGCGCGGAACCCTCCTTGCGCCGTTTCGCCTTCGCCTTGGCCGGTCCCGCCGACTGGCTCCCGCCCGACGGCGCGCCGGAGCCGGGCTTGGTCTTTCCTCCCGGCAGCGCGACGGTCTGACCCGACATCGTCACCCCCATCTGGCGCATGATGATCCATTGCTGGGCGATGGAGAGAAGGTTGTTCCACGCCCAGTAGATCACCAGCCCGGCCGGGAACTGCCCCAGCATGAAGGTGAAGACGATGGGCAGCATCAGGAAGATCTTCGCCTGGGTCGGATCGGCCGGCTGCGGGTTCAACTTCTGCTGCAGGTACATGGTGCCGCCCATGATGAGCGGCCAGATCCCGATATTGGCGATCTGGAGCAATTCGGGCACCGACCAGTCGATCAGCCCGAACGCGGTCAGGATCCCGAGCGGGTCCGGCGCCGACAGGTCCTGGATCCAGCCGAAGAAGGGCGCGTGGCGCATCTCGATGGAGACGAACAGCACCTTGTAGAGCGCGAAGAAGACCGGAATCTGGATCAGGATGGGGAAGCAGCCGCTGACCGGGTTGGCGTTCTCCTTCTTGTAGAGCGCCATCATCTCCTGGTTCTGGCGCTGCCGGTCCTCCTTGAAGCGGTCGCGGATCTTCATCATCTCGGGCTGGAGCTTCTTGAGCCGGCTCATCGCCCGGTAGGACTTGTTGGCGAGCGGGAAGAACGCAATCTTGATCAGCACGGTGAGCAGCAGGATCGCGAGCCCGAAATTGCCGATCATCCGGTTGAAGTATTCGAGCACGTAGAAGATCGGCTTGGTCAGGAAGTAGAACCAGCCGAAGTCGACCGCGAGATCGAAATTGACGATGCCGAGATTCTCCTCGTAGGCATCGAGCAGGCGGACCTCCTTGGCGCCGGCGAACAGGCGCTCGCTCACCTCGATCGTCGCTCCCGGCTGAACCGTCCGCTGCTCGCCCAGCGTGTCGACCTGATACTTGTCGCGCCGGTCCTGGAGGGTATAGACGAAGCGGCTCGCGATGCTCGCTTTCTGGTCCGGGATCAGCGCCGCGAGCCAGTACTTGTCGGTAATGCCGATCCATCCGCCCACGCTGGTCTGCGCGATCCTGCCGTCGTCGGCGTCGGAAACGTCGTCGTAGTCCACCTCCTTGAGCGTTTCACCGAAGACGCCGAGCAGCCCCTCGTGCAGGATCCAGAAGCCGAAGACGTCGGGCGTATCGGTCCGGGAAATCAGCCCGTAGGGCCGCAGCGCGACGGCGCGCTGGCCGCGATTGGTCACGCGCTGGGTAACCTTGAACATGTAGTTGGAGTCGAGCGCGATCTCCTGGGTGAACACGAGCCCGGCGCCGTTGTTCCAGGTGAGAACGACCGGGCTGTCGGGCCCCAGCGTGGTCTTCGTGGTCTCCCACACTGTCTGCGGAGTGGGCGTTGCGACGTTGGGATCGGTGGGCAGCCAGCCGAATTGGGCGAAATAGGGCGATCCGGCGCCGGGCGGCGTGAACAGCGTGATCTGCGGGCTGTCTTCGTCCAGCGTCTCCCGGTAGTCGGTGAGCAGGAGATCGTCGATCCGCGCGCCCTTAAGGGAGAGCGAGCCCTTCACCCGGCTCGAGACGATCTGTACCCGGGGCTCCGACGCGGCGGCGGACGGCGCGGGTACGGGCGCCCCCGGAACGCCGGCCGTGCCGTCCGGGACGGCGGGCGGCGCGGGAACGCCGCCGCCCGCGTCCGGCAAGGGGGTCGCCGGCTCGGCGGTCCCGACCGTCTCGCCGGCCGCCTTGCGTTCCGCTTCGGCGGCCTGCTGGGCGGCGCGTTCGCGTTCGAGGCGCGGCTGTTCCACCAGGAACTGGTAACCCAGCAGGATCGACACCGAGACGACGATCGCCAGAAGGAGATTGCGCTGATCCATCATTTCGGCGCCGCCTGGGACGCACGCCGCCAGGGCGGGCGAACCCGCTCGGGCACCGGATCGAAGCCGCAGCCGCCCCAGGGTTGGCACCTGACGATGCGGGTCAGCGCCAGCCAAAGGCCGAGCAGCGGTCCGTGGCAGTCGATCGCCTGGATCGCGTAGCCGGAACAGGTGGGGTGGTAGCGGCAGCTGACCGGCAGGATCGGCGAGATCAGCCAGCGATAGGCCCAGATGGGCGCCTTCAAGAGGCAGGAGACCGTCTTGTCGATCACGCTCTGTCCCGTGTCCGGCGCGCGGACCCCTTGGCGTCCGAAAGCGCCGCGTCGGTCCGAAGGAGCGCCTTTTCCAGATCTCCCAGCAAATCCGCGAAGGGACGCGTGACGGTCCGCCGCCGACCGATCAGCACGTAGTCCCTGCCCCGCTCCGCGCGCTCGCCCAGCACACGCTCGCCCGCGGCGCGCAGGCGCCGCCGCGCCCGGTTGCGGGCCACCGCGTTGCCGACCTTGCGGCTGACCGTGAAACCGACGCGGATGCCGTCGGCGCCGGTCTCCGCATCGGCGTTCGGACGCACCTGAAGGATCACCCCTTCGGTGACCGACTTGACGCCGCTCCGCGCCGCGCGCAGGAAATCGCGTCGCTTCTTCAGGGTTGGGAGCACGACCGCGCGCTCAAGCCGAGAGACGCTTGCGACCCTTGGCGCGGCGGTTCGACAGGATCCTGCGTCCGCCTACGGTTGCGCGTCGGGCACGAAATCCGTGGCGCCGCTTGCGGACCAGCACGCTCGGCTGAAAAGTGCGTTTCAAGGCGAGAAACTCCAGGCTCGGACCGGGTCCGAAACAAGGCACGCTGTATAGGGTCTCGTGGCGGGCGAGTCAATGCGCGCCGCCGGGCGGCTACTCCGCGGATGGGGCCTCGACCCCCGGCGGGTAGAGCGAGGCGACCCGCGCGCCGCCGAAGGTTTGCCAGCCGACCAGCTCGTTGGGATCCTCGAGGTGGAGCTCGAAAACGATTTCGCGGGAAGCGTCGCGTTTCATTTCCCGGACCCTGGTCCAGAACGGCATGTCGTTGGGGTGCCACTCCTCCCGCTTCCACTCGTTCCAGGTGAGGTCGCGGACGTGGCAGGTCGAGGTGAGCTGTTCGCGCATCGGCAGGCAGATCGAATCGACGATGAGCATGTTGTCGTTGGGCAGGCGGTGGGCATCGCCCATCGCCCAGGAGATCACGCGCTCCGGATCGTCGTCGTCGGACGAGGTCCAGACCTCGCGCACGGTGCGCCGGTCCTCGTCGACTTCGTACTCGACCGCCCGGGCGAAGCACTCGTGCGGCGCCGCCTGCGGATCGTAGGGCTGCGCGCGGCAGATGCCGTTGTCGTACATCAGGATCGTGCCGTCTTCCGTCACCCGGGGGTTGTGCCCGTGATAGTGCCAGCGGAGCTCGTGGGCGGGCTCCAGCAGCTTCTCCTTCTGCGGGCTCTTCCAGTTGCCGTGGTCGCCCAGGATCCACCGGATCTCGCCCGACGCCTTGTCGATCTTGACGATCGCGTCCTGGTGGCGGAGCGAGACGATCACGCTGTCGTCCCGCGAGTCGTAGGTGATGCCGTTGCCGTGCGTCCAGTCGAGATGGTGCGGAAAGCCCCGGTTGTGCCAGTAGACCTCCATCAGGTGGTAGGACCAGCGATAGACGTCGAGATGCTCGAACGTGTCCCAGGTCCAGACGATGTCGCCCTCGGGCGTGAATTCCACGAACCGGTCGCCGACCACCGGCTGGGTCTTGCGCGGCGCGTCGGGGTCGGTCTCGCTGGTGAAATAGTTCTCGATCATCCGCGCGTTGGCGGTCATCGCCAGGAAATTGCCGTTCGGCATCTGGTGCGGCTGGTGGTGCAGACTCGCCGCCTCGATCGGGATCGCGCCCTCGACCGGCCCTTGGGGCCGGCCCGAGGCGTAGAACATGCGGATGACCCTTCCGGTCATGTCCATCTCGACCGAGCGGAAATCGACGTGGTGGAAGAAGAGGTTGCCGTTCGCCAGCTGGGTGACGCCGGCGATACGCGCATCCGCCACGCAGTACCAGACCACCTCCCCCTCTTCGTCGACCGCCACCAGCATCCCCCAGCGTGTGGTGAAGCGGACCTGGGCCGGCGTCATGAAGGTCTGGCGGATATTCGCCGTGCGCCGCACGCTCAACAGCGTGAAGCCGGGCTGCATCTCGGACGTTCTCGCGACCTTCGTCGCGATCGTCGGCCACGCCGCGCTGTCGGCCGACAGCGGCGGGGTGCGGTAGGCGAGCGTCACCGGTCCGGCGTCGCCGGCGGCGACCGTTATGCGGTGTCCGGTATCGGCGCGCATTCCGACGATCGGCAGACCCTCTTCCGGATCGTGCGACGGGCGGTAAACGACCGAGCGGGTCCGCCGTCCGTCGTCGACGGTGATCCTGGCGTCGACCGGCTCATCGGTCCGGAAGCGGACCAGGGCCACGAGCGGCACGTTCTCGTTGGGATTCTTCTCGACGGTCGGCGCTGTCACGAACTTGGTCATGCTTGCGTCTCTCCGGCCGGGCGGGCGCCCGGTGTCACAGGATCAGCCATTCCGGCAGCCAATCGGGAAGGCCGGACGCGAACAGCGCGTGCGCGGCCGAATCGTGGAACGTCAGCCTTATGATGCGATCGTAGAAGCCGACCAGCAGACCCCACACGGCGAGCGCGTAGCCGGCGCAGACCGCCAGCCGCATCCGGCCCCAGATCAGCAGATACGAGAAAACGAATATCGGCAGCGCGATCTTCATCCCGAGGACAAGGGTGATCAGGATCGTCCCGCCCAGCCACGCCAGGAACCACGCCGACCGCGCCAGCACCGCCTCCCGCACCCCTTCGACGACCGAGGCATGTCCGCCGGTCAGGGACCTGGAGTCCCTGATCAGGGCCACCGCCGCGAGGAGGGCGCCGGGCGCCGCCATGACCAGCGGAAACTGGCCGACTTCCGCCTCCCAGCCGGCCGCGGTCCACGCCGCCGCCGCGAACGCCCCGAAGAACAGAAGCGAAACCGGAAACGACATCGCCGGGTTTCTCGCGCGCCCCTCGCCGGCCCGCGGGGTGTCGGTCCGCGCGTTGGACCGGATCGTGCTGCGCGCCGAGAGAACGATGGTGAGGATGCCGAGCGCCAACACGATCAGCACGATGGGATTGGCAAGCCAGCCGATACCGTCATAGGTCTTCATGCTGAGCAGGAACCGGTTTTCCACGATGGTCCCGAGGATCAGCCCGAGGATCAGCGGCGGCCTCGCCCAGCCGCCCGCCTTCATCAAATAGCCGACGACGCCGAACACGAAGCACGTCACCCAGGCCTCGATGCTCGAGAGGCCGCCGAGCCACGAGCCCATGAACACGAACACGATCACGCCGGGCACCAGAAAATGCCCCGGCACGAAGGCGAGCCTCGCGACCTGCCGGCTCCACATCATCAGCAGACCGGCGGCGACGACGTTGGCGATCACCAGCATCCATACCATCGAGAAGGTGATGTGGAGCTCGGTCGTCAGCATGTCCGGACCGGGCCGGATGTCCTGGAGGATGAGGGCGCTCAGCAGGATCGCGGTGCCGAGGCTGCCCGGGATCGCGAATGCCACAGCGGGGATCAGGGCGCCGCCCTTGGTCGCGTTGTTGGCCGCCTCGGGCGCAATCACGCCGCGGATGTCGCCCTCGCCGAAGCGGCTCTTGTCGCGCGCCGACTGCACCGCGTGCCCGTAGGCCACCCAGTCGACGATGGCCGCGCCGAGCCCGGGCAACATCCCGACATAGGTCCCGATGGCGGCGCAGCGCGTCGCCAGCCAGCCGTGCCGGATCGCGTCGCGCACGCCGTCCCCAATGCTGCTGTCGGCATCCTGGTTCCGGGTCTCCCTGGCGATCGAGACGTTGCGGGTGGCCAGCTCCATGAGCTCGGGAATCGCGAAGATACCGAGCACCACGGGAATCAGCGGCAGGTCGTCGACGAGATATTCCAGGCCGAGCGAGTAGCGCTCCTCGGCCACGGTCTGCGCCGCGCCGACGGTCGACAGGAGCAGCCCCATCGCGGCGGCGGCGAGGCCCTTGATCATCGACCCGCCGCTCAACGCGCCGACCATCGCCAGCCCCAGAAGCGCCAGGGCGAAGATCTCGGGAGAGCCGAAGGCGAGAATCAGCGGCTGGACGATCGGCAGGGAAATCGCCAGCGCGATCGCGCCGAACACCCCGCCATAGGCGGAAACCGCGAAGGCCGCGCCGAACGCGCGCGGCGCTTCCCCCCGCTTGGCCAGCGGATACCCGTCGAGAATGGTCGCCTGCGAGGCCGCCGTGCCGGGGATCCCGAGCATGACGGAGGCGATCGTGTCGCTGGTGGTAGTGACGGCAAAGAGCCCCAGCAGCAACGCGATCGCGCTCAGCGGCTCCATGTCGAAGGTGAACGGCAGCAGCAGCAGCATCCCGATGATGCCGCCGAGCCCGGGTACCGCTCCGAGCCAGATGCCGATGAATATCCCGAGCCCGAGGAACAGCAGCACCTGCAGCTCGAAGATCGAGTCCAGGCCGGTGAGCAGGGCCTCTAGCATGCGCTACCCTGGCGGGGCGGCCGGATGCCGGGGGTTCCTGTCGCCCGGCACCCGGTCGGACCCGCCCAGCGGAGGAGCGGAATTCCGCCGATCAGCGGATGATCGACTTGAGGTAGGCCTTCGCCTCGTCACCGATATCGGTGTAGCCGCTGAGCAGGGCGCCGGCCTTTTCTCCGGCGAGCCAGAACGGTTCCGACTTCGTCGCCTTGCTGAAATTCGCCACCGTCCGCTTGTCGGCCCAGTTCGCCGCATAGGCCTTGCGCATCGCCGCCACCACGCCGTCGGGGGTGCCGGGCGGCAGCATCATCCACATGGCCCAGACCTGGTGCGCGGCGAACCACTTGTAGGCCTCGAACATCGGCCCCGACGGCGCCTTGCCCTTCGCCTTCTTGTAGAAG
>JAJDVM010000328.1 GCA_022826125.1 Defluviicoccus sp. | reverse complement strand
GATATGCTTGTAGACGGCGGCCTTGCCCAGCGACATCACGAAGCCGAGCAGCACGCTCAGGATGACGAAGACCGTCAGGCTGACCCCGAAGGTGAACTCGATCGGCCCCTCGATCCCCTGCACCGTGTACTGGGTGCGCGGATAGCTCATCACGAAGAGGCACGCCAGCGACACGATGAAGGTCAGATACATGACGAAGCGGGCGCCCCACTTGTCCGACATCCAGCCGCCGAGCGCGCGGAACACTGACCCCGGCATGGAATAGGCCGCCGCCAGCATGCCGGCGGTCGCCAGAGACAAATCGTAGGCGCCGACATAGAAGCGCGGCAGATAGGAGGCGAGGGCGACGAAGCCGCCGAACACGAAGAAATAATAGGTGGCGAAGCGCCAGACCTGCATGTTCCTGAGCGGTGCCAGCTGGTCCTTGGTGGAAACCGGCTTGCGTCCTTCGCGCTTGCGCGCCACCTCAGACGGGTCCGGCTTGGCCAGGAAGTAGAAAACGACGGCCGTCAGCGCTAGCAGGACCGCATAGATCTGCGCGGTCTGCTCCCAGCCGAAGGCAAGAACTAGGAAGGGCGCCCCGAAGTTGGTGACCGCCGCGCCGACATTGCCGACGCCGAAGATGCCCAGCGCCGTGCCCTGATGCTGCTTCTCGAACCATTGCGACGTGTAGGCGATGCCGACGATGAACGAGCCGCCGGCCAGCCCGACGCCGAGCGCGGCGATCAGAAACACCTCGTAGGTCCGCACCTCGGACAGCAGCCAGCAGGCGACTGCGGTGGCGAGCATCTGGAGGGTGAAGACGAGGCGGCCGCCATACTGTTCCGTCCACACGCCGAGGAAGATGCGACTGACCGAACCGGTGAGGACCGGCGTTGCCACGAGGATGCCGAATTCGGTCTCCGACAGCCCGAGATCCTGTTTGATCTTGACGCCGATGATCGAGAAGATCGTCCAGACGGCAAAGCACACGGTAAAGGAAAAGGTGCTCAGACCGAGCGCACGGTACCGGTCGCTCCCGGTGACCTCCGTCAGGTCGTGCATGGATCGCGGCCTCCGAACCACAAGTACCTGCGCAGCCTATGCAGACGCGACCCCCGCACAAAATGACCTAGATCAAGTTCTTCGTTCGTTGCATTTGATATTTTTGCGCCATCCGGCCTAAGAGCCCATCTCACTTGGCGGTTCTGCTTTGAATGGCGAGATTAGCAGTCGACTTGGCTCGCTGGCGCCCCTGACCGGTGTTTCGCGCGAAACGCTGGGCAATTTAACCCGCGGCGCTTCGATTCGTCGTTATCCCGCTGGCACACAGATAGCAGAACAGGGCGCCGCGCCGGAATTTCTCAACGTGCTGCTGGAGGGGAGCGTCGAATTGATCGGCAAGGGGCGGGACGAGCGCGAGTCAGTCGTTCGGTGTTGCGAACCGATAGACTTTTTCTTTCTTGCCGCCGTCCTCACCGACATGCCCTGCCTGCTGGGTGCGCTGGCGGTCGAGCCGGTGAAGGTGCTGACAATCTCATCGCAGACTGTCCGCGAAGGTGTCGCATCCGACCATCGCCTAGCTCTGAATCTGATGGGCGTGCAGGCGCGCCAGTTCCGTTCGATCGTCCGCCGGGTAAAGAATCTCAATTTGCGCACGGCGACAGAACGGCTCGGCTGTTATCTGATGCTCCAACGCGAAAGGACCGGCAGTATCGCATTTGCGCTGCCGGTTCCCAAACGGCAGATTGCGGTCCGACTCGGCATGACACCGGAGAGCGTATCCCGGGCGTTCGCGTCGCTGCGCGAGTATGGCGTTTCGGTATCCGGCCGCGAGGTGGTGCTCCGGGATCCGGATCTGGTGCGCGCCAGATGCGTGCCCGACCCGTTGATCGATCTCGACGATCGGGAGCGGTCGTTTCCCGAAGCCGACACTTGATCCGTCGCCCCTACAAGGGCAAGGGCATCGCGACGGTTCCGCGCTTGCGCTGGCCAAGACGCCGGGCCACGATGCGCCGCGATCCACCGGCCGGTGGCCGCGTTCCAGCTTTGGAGGACCGATGCAGCTTGCATCCCGGCGTTACGACGTCTCCGATGTCGTGGCCGCGCAGGAATTCTACCACAGCCGGGGCTGGACCGACGGCCTGCCGGTCGTGCCGCCGACCGCCGAGGCGGTCGAGGCCTGCCTGGATTGGGCGATGCTCGCGCCGGACCATCTGGTTGGTATCGAGCCGGTGCGCGCCCGTGCGCTGACCGCTGAAAAGCTGGCTATCAACGCCGTCATGGCCGGCTGCCTGCCGATGCATTTTCCGGTCGTCGTGGCGGCCTTTACAGCCATGCTCCGGGAGCCCTTCCTGCTGCACGGCGCGACCGCCAGCACGGGCGGCTGCGCTGTGCTGCTCGTCGTCAACGGGCCGATCACCGCTGAGATCGGCATGGACCCGACCTTCAACGCGCTGGCCTCCAGCGACCGCGCCTCGACGGCGATCGGGCGGGCGCTCCGCCTGTGCCTGATCAATCTGCTCGATGTCCGGCCCGGCGATATCGACCGCTCGTCGCTCGGCCATCCGGGCAAGATCAGCTACTGCCTCGCCGAGGACGAGGCCGGCTCGGAATGGCTGCCGCTTGCCGACGAACGCGGCATGCCGGCCGGCGCGTCCTGCGTCACGGTCATGGCGGCCGGCGCGCCGCGCCAGCTGATGAACGAGTGGACGACGGTTCCCCAAGAAATCCTCGATACCTACGCTGCCGAAATGCGCGCCAACATGCGCCACTATTCGATCTGGCCCGGCAACTACGTCATCGTCGTGCCGCCGCAGCTGCGCGCCCATTTCAACGCCGCCGGCTGGTCCAAGGCTGATATCCGCGCCTATCTGTTCGAGAAGGCGCGCATCAAGCGGGCGGAGTGGGCCGAATGCGGCAAGGGCGCGCTGGTGCGCGACCGCGGCAGCCGGGAATATGCCGCGCTGACCGCCCCGGAGGATTTGCTCGTGGTGGCGGCCGGCGGCCCGGCGGGCGGTTTCGGCGCCGTCATCCCACCCTGGCTCGGCGACAAGAGCCGGGCGGTGACGGTGGCGATCGGTGCCTGTGTCGACTGCGAAGTACCGTAGCCGAAACTTTCGGGAAACGGAGACAGCATGCAAATTCTCGATCCATCGCACGAAGAAGGCGCCGAGGGTTTCGCCCCAGCGGCCCGGCTGACCGGACTTGAGGGTGCGACCGTCGGGGTGATCTCCAACGGCAAGGAGGGCACCAGGGGATTCTTCGCGGCCTTCGAGAAGGAACTGCGGCAGCGCTACGGCGTCGCGCAGGTCGTGCTGCGCACCAAGTCCAACTACAGCGCGCCGGCAGACGCGGCATTGATGGACGAGGCGAAACGCTGGCACGCACTCGTCGCCGGGGTCGGTGACTGAGGGAGCTGCTCGTCGTGCAGTTTGCACGATGCGGTGGCCGGAGAACGGCTGGGAATCCCCTCCGCCGGCGTTATGACGGAAACATTCGTTAGCGCGGCCGAACTGATGGCGCGCGTGTTAGGCGCCGACGGCTATCCCTTTGCCGTGATCGAGCATCCAATCAGCAGCGCCGACGGGCCGGCGCTCGCCGACCGGGCCGAACGCGCCGCCGCCGAATGCGCCCGGCTGCTCACCACGGGCGCCGACGGCTAGCCTGCATCGTTCACCACAGTTTTTCGCTGGCCAGCCGGGCGCCTTCGGCGAGAGCCCTGAACTTGGCCCAGATGACCGTCGGGTGGACCTCCGTGTGGTAGCAGGCCTGGGAGGAGAAGCCGCAATCCGCGCCGGCGACGACATTGTCCCGGCCGACCAGTCCGGCGAAGCGGACCAGCCATTCCGCGATCAGCTCCGGATGCTCGACGATATTGCTGGCGTGGGTAATCATGCCGGGCATGATTTTCCGGCCTTCGGGCAGCCGGACCGTTTCGAAGACGTGATAATCGTGCTCGTGGCGCGGGTTGGCCGCCTCGAAGGAATAGATTGAGGCGTCGATCCGCAGAATATGGCCGATCACGTCGCCGAGCTGCGGCTCGAAAATACGCGGGCCTTCGTTGATGCCGTAACAGGTGTGGAAGCGGATTTTTTCTTCCGGCAGGCCGCGCAGGCCATGGTTGATGCTCTCGACATACATGTCCGCTTTTCGGACGCGTTGACGGTCGTCGAGTTTCGGATCGCCGAAGATGTCGGAAAGAAAGGGATCGTCGACCTGGAGAAAAAAGCCGGCGTCGACGATCGCCGCATATTCCGTGCGCATGGCGTCGGCGACGGCAAAGAAAAATTCTTCTTCGGATCCGTAATAGTCGTTCCAGCCGATGCCGCTCGGCGCCGTTGCCGGCATGAAGGCGCCGGCGCAGTCCGTGGCATCCAGTGCGGCGCGCAGATTGGCGAGGTCGCTCTCCAGCTCCTCCCTGCCGGCATAGTCCAGCGGGCTGACGCAGTAGAGCGGGACGACCTTCGCGACGTTGCCGCCCAGCATGGCCCGGGCCATGTAGGCTTCGTAATATTCCGGGAACGCCTCGCGCTCGGCGGTGTAGATTTCGTACTTGGCGTCGGGCCGCGGTTCGAGCCCCGATAACCGCTGCTCGTCATAGGCGAAGAATCCGGCCTTCGACATTTCGCCGTCCGAGACGATGTCGATGCCGTATTCGGTCTGCCGGGCGACGATCTCCGCCACCGCTTCGGCGACGCGCACCCGGTAGGCAGTTTCGTCCGGCCGGTCGCCTTCGCCGGTCAGACGCGCCTTCATCATGTCGAGCAGGTCGTGCGGCCGCGGCAGGCTGCCGGCGTGAGTCACAGGAATGCGGCCTTCGGGCATGGACATGATCAGCACTTCCTTCTCCCGGTCACCGGCAACCGGCGTTACGACAGGGCGGGCCGGAATCGACATTCGGTTATTGCAGCAAGCGAGCCACGGCGCGCTTGTCAACTGCCGGCAGGTAAGGGGTCAAGCCTGGCGCCAATTCTGGTTGGCCGAAAAATCTCGTGCTGAGAATAAAATGTTCAGAGATTTTTCGACTAACTTGTTTGGAATACACCGAAGAACCCCGCCGCTTGTAACGCCTGCGTCGGATTGGCACGGGCGCGAAGTCAGACGGGGTTCGGCGCATTTTGCGCGTAACAATCTCTTGGACCGGTAACGGCGACTTTATTGAAGCTAAGCCGCAGATATTCTGTTCGATTTGTCGATGAAGCGGGCCGTCTTTTCCGTTGACCGGTTCGGGCGTCAGCGAATGAGACGGCCCGGTAAACTGTACGACGGTTCGTTCGTCATACGGCGCCTCCTGAACAGGGTGTCACCGCACTGCCTCATCGGCAGCTCGCGAATATTGTCGATCCGCACCGGCACTGTGTCAATTCACGATTTCGGATTTTGCAGAGCGTTGTGCAAGTCTTCGAGCGTTTCGTACAAAGCGGCAATCCGCTCCCTTCCAAACGCCTCTTCGATGGCGCGATACTGGGCTTCCGAAAAAGGCGCCCGCCGCTCCAGAAGCGCGCGGCCCGCCGGCGTGACGGCAACCAGGGTCCGGCGCTGGTCCGACGGGGCAGGGCGGCGCGCGACAAGGCCGGTCGCTTCCAGATGTTTCAGGATGCGGCTGAGGCTCGGCGTCAGCAGGCAGCAGAGGCGGGCCAGCGTTCCGGTCTCGACCTCGCCGCCGTCGTACAGCGCGCGCAGCACCCGCCATTGCTGCTCGGTCACGCCGAAGTCGCGCAGCGAGGGCCGGAACCGGTCCATCACCGCTTCGCGCGCCCTGAGCAGCGCCATGGGCAGCGAGCGGGAGAAGTCCCGCATCGGCACGCCGGCCTCGTTCCCGTCGTTCACCTGTCGAACCGGGCAGCGGGAACGTCGTCGTCCGCCACCCTGTTGGACAGGGTGCCGACGCCCGTCACCTCGACCTCGACCGTATCGCCCGGCGCCAGCCATTTCGGCGGGTCGAAGCGGATGCCGGCGCCGGTCGGCGTCCCGGTGGAGATCACGTCGCCGGGCTTCAGCGCCGTGAAGGCCGAGACATAGGCGATCAGGTAGCGGAATCCGAAGATCATGTTGGCAGTCGTATCGTCCTGGCGGACCTCGCCGTTCACCCGCGTCGTCACGCGCAGGTCGTCAAAATCGTCGAATTCGCCGGTGGTGACCATCCAAGGACCGGTCGCGCCGGACCGCTCGAAATTCTTGCCCTGAGTGATGTTGAACCTTCCGTGGCGCATCCAGTCTCGGACCGAGCCCTCGTTGAGGCAGGTCAGGCCGGCGATATGCTCTTCGGCCCGGTCCTGCGGAATGCGCCGGCCCGGCTTGCCAATGATAATGGCGATCTCGCCCTCATAGTCGAACTGTTCGGATTCCGGCGGTCGCAGGATCGGCTTCCGGTGTCCGGTCAGCGACCCCGGCGTGCGCATGAACACGTTCGGATATTTCGGGAGGTCCGAACTATCCGCATATTCGTCGTTCCGGTTCGCATAGTTCACGCCGATGCACAGAATTTTTTCCGGGTTGGGCACCGGGGGCAGAAATGAGATTTCTTCCAGGGCAAAGTCGGCAGCAATGCCGCGGGTCGCTTGTGCAGCTTCGGCCAGCGCCCCGGCGCGCAACAGCGACAGGAGATTCGGATAGCGACTCAACCGGGCGCCGAGATCAATCGCGCCGGCATCGTCGACACCGCCCCAGCGGTCCTGCCCGTCGGCATGGAAGCTCAACAGTTTCAAAAGGCTGTTTCTCCTGTCCTGGGCGGATTCATGCGATCTGCGCAAACCGGCGATCCGATTGACAGCAGGACCCGCAAGCAATATTACTTAACATGTTAATAGTTTGGCAGCGGCAGGTCAATCGCCGCCGCCGCGAGGTGACGTACGAGGTTATGTGTCAGTGGCGGGAGGGGGTACTCCCTGTGGTTAGCCAACAACCGCATAGAGGAGCACCCCCATGCCACAGCGCGCTGCGACGATCGAGAGTTTACCGATGGCCTTCGAGGTCGTGAAGGAGATGCAGGCGGGCGGTCTGGACTGGGGCGAGGGCTACCGCCCGCTCGGCCGGCGCGCTCTGGCCGAGATCGTCGAGGACCGGATGGCCGAGGCGGTGGACCGCTGGCTCGACGGTCTCGACGGGAGCGCCGTGCGCGACCGGCGCAACGGCAGCTACCGGCGCTGCCTGCTGAGCGAGCTCGGCGACATCGAGATCAACGTGCCGCGCACCCGGCGCTTCTGCCCGACCGGGGTTCTGAGGAGCTATGCAAGGCGCGCGCCGGAGATCGACCGGGCGATCCTGGCCGGCTTCGTGCTGGGGCTGTCGACCCGCAAGGTCGGCGAGGTTCTGCTGACCCTGTTGGGGCGCCCGGTCTCGGCCTCGACCGTCAGCCGGGTCGCCAGAACCCTCGACACCGCGGTCGCGGCCTTCCACCGCCGCCCGCTGAAGAACGCCTACAAGGCATTGATGCTCGACGGCGTGGTGCTCGCCCGCAAGACCGGCGCCGGCGCGCTCAGGCGGCCGGTCCTGGTCGCCCTGGGCGTCCGGCCCGACGGCAGGAAGGAGATCGTCGACTTCCGCCTCGCGGCCAGCGAGAGCGCCGCGGAGTGGGAGCGCTTCCTGACCGGCCTGTACCGCCGCGGGCTCACCGGCGAGGGCCTGGAGACGATCTGCGTCGATGGCGGCCAGGGCCTGCTCGCCGCCTTGCCCGTCGTCTATCACGCCATCCCGGTTCAGAGATGCTGGGCGCACAAGATGCGCAACATCCTCAACAAGGTCCGCGAGGCCGACCGGGACGCCGTCAAGGCCGACGTCCACGCCGTCATGAACGCCGACAACCGCCGCAAGGCCGAAAGCGCGGCGCGCCGCTTCGCCGACCGCTGGGAACCCGTCTACCCCAAGGCCGTCGCCTGCCTGCGCAACGACCTCGACGAGCTGCTCACCTGCTTCCGCTACAAGACCCTTGCCGAGCGCAAGCAGGTCAGGACCACCAACGCCATCGAACGAAGATTCCGCGAAGTCCGGCGGCGGACACGACCCATGGGCACCTTCCAGGACAGAACCTCCATGGACCGAATCCTGTTCGCCATCTTCACACACGAAAACAAACGTCAGGGAATCGCTACCCCTTTCCCCCTGACACATAACAATTGACGTTACC
>JAJDVM010000370.1 GCA_022826125.1 Defluviicoccus sp. | reverse complement strand
GGGCGCTCGCGATCAACTGGAGCAGATTCTCAAGCACGTACCCTGCCCGTGAATATGTTGTGAGATTCAGCCTCCGGAGCAAGCGTTCCGGGGGCTGTCACCCTGTTCTCGCCATATCCATGAAGCCGCGATATTGGGAGCTATGTTGAGCTCAACATAGCTCCCACGTCCTCGGGCACGGAAACGCCTTCTCCTTCGACTGGGGGTCGAACTGGTGGAGCAGCGTCGGTTCGAGCTGGATGAAGAACAGAACCTCGGCCGCGATGCCGTTGGCGGCGCCCCAGGCGAGCCAGTCGTCGGCGTCGACCCGGATCTCCAGGTGGACGAAGCGCGACGCGAGCGGGGTCGGCATGCGGTGGACCACGCCGCGGTCGCCCTCGCGGTTGCCGCAGGCAATCAGCGAGGCGCCCTCGGGCAGCTCATACTCGCCGACCTTGCGTTCGAGCGCGAGTTGATAGAGCGCCGCCTGCACCATCGGCACGCAGGACGGCAGCTCTTCGAGGTTGATGAGCCAGAGCCCGGCATCGTCGCTCGGCGGCAGGAACACCGGCGGCGCCCATCGGGTGCGGCCGTCGCTGTCGCGCCAGGGAATGCCGCGCAGGTCGACGGGGTCGAGAAGCAGCGCCCGGACGTCGACATACCGGCGGTTGCCGTCGTCGGCGACCTGCCGGGCGATCATCGACTTCGCCGTGCCCGGGGCGCCCCAGAGCATCGCCGGCTGGCGGGCTTCGACGAGCAGGGCGAGGGTCGCGGCGACCTCGCTCGGACGGAGCGTGTAGTCCGCGGAGATGGCGGCGGGTTCGGTCATGGGCGGGTCTCCGGAATGGGGAACGGGGGCGCGGGCACCCTCCGGGCGCCCGGCCTTCGCCCGGCCGGGGCCGGCCTCCTCTCCTTGTGCTTCGGGGCATGTCGCCGGTCCGCGGCGCTTGGGGGCGGGCGTCATCCCGGCGTGTCGCGGTTGCGCCGTCTCGAGGGTCCGTCAGACGCGGTCCGGGCCGGCGGGGTCTTCCGGGCGGCGGACGGGCGCAATGCCGGTCAACTCCGGCAGGGGCCTGCCCGTCGGCGACAGCGTGTGGCCGACGCGGCGTTCGGTCTCGGCATAGCGCCGGTAGAGACCGGGACGGAGTTCGGCCGCCGTCCGCAGGTCCCCGGGCGGCGAGAAAATGCAGAATGAGCAGCTGCACCGCGACAGGTGGCGGTAGATCCAGTGCGGCGACTGGCCGGCGTCGCGAATGACGCGGAACACGTCGTCGGTGGAAAGGTCGAAGACCGGCAGCCAGTCGAAGACCTCGCGCCCGGCGACGCTCATGCGCTCGTTGCGCCGCCAGGGGACGCGCCTGGCGCGCGCGGCGCTCTCGTCGCGGCGGATGCCGAGGCAGTTCACCAGGCGTCCGCCGAAGCGCGGATGGGCCTTCAGGTAGCGGCGCAGCTCGCGCTCGATCGGTCCGCGCTTGTGCTCCGCGGTACACCATCTTTGCCGGACCCCGGGAAACATGCCCCGCTCCTCGACACGGTCGAGCAGCGACTTGCCGGACGCGACGGGCGCGAATATCAGCGGCACGCTGGCAGGCAGCGTCGCCTCGACATGCTCGACCGTCCCCGGCCATTCGACGTCTCCGAGCGGCGCATGGATGGCGAGGAGTTGGGTGCGGGGGACGATCCGGGACAGCAGGATCGTCATGGCCTGGCTGTCCTTGCCGCCGCTGGTCGAAATCGAAACAAGAGCACCGGCCCGGAGCGTCTCCCGGCACTTTGGCGGCACGGGAATATCGGCGATGCGGCAGGACATGGATCGGTCTCCCCGGCGGTGGCGCGGGAGACCGCTCCCCGATCCCCCGCTTCGCCCGGAAGACGCCGGCCTCCGCCTCCTGCCGGCGTTTGGTGCCGGAGTCGGCTCATCCATGCCGCGAACCGGAAGACGTTCATGACCGACCACGGTCGCGGTGACCGGGAACGTGCCGGTCGAGGTGGCTACCTGGGACGATAACGCCCCAACCTGGAATGAAAGCAGCGGCCGAAGCCGGCCGTCCTGAACGTCAACCCGACTGGGTCACAGCTATCGCTGCGTGCGGCAGGAAGATACGGTGGGGCCCGCGTCACGCCCGACAGGGTGCGAAGTAAGGGGAGGTGGCATTCGACATGTTGCACATCGCGGGAATGCCGCCGGTCTATGACCGGTGGCTGAATGGCGTGGTGCCGACCTGGGCCAGCCTCAAGGCGGACCGGATCGATGCGCTGCGCGGCATGCCGGCCTGGGAGGACGGGGCGCTCCGCCTGGCGTTCGATCTCACGGACGACGAAATCGCTCACTCGCCGATGGTGCAGAACGCGTTTGTGCTGATGCGCGCCGCCGAGGAGGCGGACGGGCTGGAACTGACCACCCGGGGCAACCTCACGCTGGAGACAGTGTCGGCCATGCGCGTGGCGATGGACTGGCCGGGCTGCCTGTTCGAAGAGAAATGGCGCGCCGGCAAGCGGCTGCGGGAAGGTCACGTCGAGGAGCTCCGGCTGCTCCGGGAGCTGGTGACGATGGACAGCCTGCTGATCCAAGAGAACGACAGGCTCCGGGTCGGAGCAACAGGGCGCCGGGTGCTCAAGGGCGCGCGGGAGCGCGTCCAGCGGAACTTCTTCCGGAACTGCTTCTGGGAGGTGAGCCTCGACCTGTTCGGCGAGCCCGAGTGCGGCTACTGGCCCCAGCCGCAGATCGGTCTGGCCCTGTGGTCTCTCTCGACGACCGGGGACCGGTGGCAGGATACGGAAACGCTGATGCGTCTCAGCGTGCTGCCGGACGAGGCGGTGCTGCGCAATCCGGAGTGGGTGGGGCCGGTGCTGTTCGTGCTGCGCCTGCTGCGGCCGCTGCGCTGGTTCGGCCTGGTCGAATGCCGCGGCGAGGATGCGACACGGACGGGACACGGGGAGTGGCGCAAGACCCCGCTGTTCGACCGATTCGTGCAGTTCGATCCCGACCTGTTCGGGATCGGAAAGGTCACCTTGCACTGACAGGAGCGTAAGAGAGGGCGAAATCGGCTCGCTCAATGCGGTGGGCCGGCCGGCAGTCGCGCTGCTTGGGAATCTCGAAGGGATGGCGTTGGTGCTACCTGTGCGAGCCATTGCGTCGCGCTTGCAACCGTTCGGGTCACCGGGAATGGAAGGCCGCACCGTGCGGATGCACCGGAGTGAGGCAGTGCCGAGGGACGCCGCGACCTTGCGACCACTCAGCCCGGTCAGTCGCCGCGCTCATCCGCCGAGCGCCGAACGGATACGAACCGTTGATTCGCCCATCCTCATGCCGATATCTTTGCGCTGGCCCACCGGCGAATATGCAACTTGCCTGAGTCCCAAGTATCGAAACCGCCCTTCCCTCAACAACCAAAAATCACGCCCCTCCTTGAACCGCGGCACGGGCCAAGCGATATACCTGCGCCTCAAACCGAAACACCAATCCCGCTACAACCAATACCCAGCCCGTCGATAAACAGATACAGAGGATGCTCGCGACGGGAAATCCCGGATAGCGGATTGGCGCGGAATTGAGAAGAAGGAGCTACACATGGCTGCCAAGCGGGGGATCCGGAACGAATTCCATGCGTATGCCAAGAGCCTCGCCAGAATCAAACAAGACGTGAGAAAAATCGCCGAAGTAGCTACATCGCAGGCATCTACGGAAGACCGCCTTGACGACGTTGTTCCACGTCTCAAGCGCATCTTGGAACGAATCGTGTACGGATGTCTGGAAATTCAAATACCCGTTTACGGAAAAACGGTATCGATGCGCCGGTGGCAAAACAAGAAGGCCAGCGAATTAGTAAAAATGGTAAACCCACGCTTCTATCCATCTCCCAATCCGGACAGGGGTAAACCCTACATCAAGATCGCTCCGTCGGTCCGGGACACAGACGCGCTCACGCAAGAGCAATGGCTCACGGCATGGGACTTCGTGAACCGAATTCAGCATGTGCAGAACCCCGCAAGCAGCAGGAGTAAACCTGATCCACGGAAGGCGCTTGACGATGCTCTAAAGTGGACGCAGAGGGCCATCAATCTGCTCAGTCACCACACCGTGATTACCACCGATACCGCCTTTTTCGGAAAGGTGACCATGCATCCTCTAGATCCGAACCAAAACGTCCAAGTAGCCGTATTGGAACGCGTAACGTCGTGGTCCACGAGCCACAATTTCTCAGACGGGACTACCGTCAAGCTTCGGCGTCAAGACAATGGCGAATGGCGCGACATTGAAGATCCACATGAAGGAGCATTGGCCCTCCAGCGACTACATGGGATATACACACCGCGTGGGTTTCAACCTAGGGCCGATGCATCTTGAATGGAAACGGGCAAGCGCTGGAACCCGAAGTGGAGGCATTTGCGCTGTCGGTGATTGGTTGGTGAGCAAGGGTTTCGGCTGCTTGGAGACCTTCTTGTCCCGACGGGGCAGCGTTTTTCCGCGGGCTCCGGGCGGTGGAAGGGTCGGGTCCGTCTGGTTTCACCCCGCGCCGAATCCCTTGCGACAGGGGGACAGTATCCGTTTGGTACTCGGAGGCCGAAACACACACGAGGTTGCTGCCGAAATGCCTGAGCCCCGAGGGCGGCAACGAGCTGCTGGCCGTTTAGCCTGGCCTGTCGCCACGTTAATCCCCCGGGACCCAAACGGTTGCTTCCGCTTTGAGCGGAAGGACGTACAAGTGACGACAGCGAGAGCCCCGGGGTTGCAACCGGCTGGTTACGATGCGATGACGACCGCGAACGGGGCTGAGTGCCGAGATCACCGGACAGTCGACGAATGCGAGGCTTGGGGTTTCGCTGAGGTCAGGGCTTGCGTATCTGGCAAGAAGATCGTGGAGGAGGCGCGTGGATCGTTGTCCGACGAACACTGGCGCAGAGGTTCCGCATGTTGAAGTAGCTCGCTCACAGTAGGGTATGAGCGCCAAGTGAACGGGCATAACAATGGAAAAATTCTGGACTTCGCTAAAGACACATGCAGCTTCGCTGCAAGGACTTGGTGCAATTGTCGTGATAATCGGAGGCATTATAGGAGGCGGCTTCGAAATATATGACCGTTTTTTCGCCAGGAAGCAGCTTCATAGTGTCTCTTCCAACAATGAATCCCGGTCCGAAGGAACAGCGATGGAAGAGATTTGTGTATCCTTTGAAGCATATCCGGATGACGAAAAATTCGGTGCCAATGTTGAAATCAAAGATGTCATATTTCAAAGCCTTGATCGGGAAGGAAAATTATTTGTAAACCATTCGAGCGGCAAACCGGGAAAAGTTGTCGCACTTCAGTTCATGGGCGAAGGATTGATTATTGATTTTCCTAGATCGGCTAACTTGGTGAAATTGAAAGTGGCGGAGTTTGCCAGCCCGGTTGCGCTTGAAGTGTTGGACGGCAGGGATCACGTATTGGAGACCAAAACCATAGATCGAGATAATTCGACAGAACTGTTAAGGTTAAGGCAAGAAACCTTCTCAATAGATAAGATCCGTTTGTCAGGTGGCAGCAATGAAGGTGGATTGGTTTCAATCTGTGCACAAGTTAGCCAAAATTATTAAGGCAGAGACCAGCTGACATGGGGTTGGCAGGGTTCGAATGTGTATAGTGCGGGTTGGCCTAGGATTCGATCATGACGCCCGCGTCAATTTGGCGCTCACGGCGAACCCTTTTCCCTTGCCGGCGCGAGGCGCGCGGATGGAGACGGCGGCAGTACGGCTGCGCAGCGAACAAGAGCCGTAAGCGGCGGCGGGAGGAACTCGATCGGCGGCTGGAGTACGCGGCGGGTACGGCGCGTCATCGCGCTTTTGGGACCGAAGCGATTTGTGGAGCGGTGCTTGAACGATGTTTGACCGTATCGGAGAAAGAAAGGCAAATCAGGGCGAGGCAGGCGGGACGTTCCCGATGATGGCCGATTGCAGGGGCCGTGCATTGCGGCCTGCGTAATGACGCTGCATCTTGCGCAAGGTGGCGCAGCAAAACGAGATTGGAGCAACAGCGTGTACCCTTCATCGCGACGAGGCACACTGCATCGCGTCCCGGACGCCTGGGTCCGTCGGGCACGATGACGCCCGGCGCATTCATTGCCAAGTGGCGAGCATCCGAGCTGAAGGAGCGCTCGGCGTCGCAGGAACATTTCATCGACCTGTGCCGTCTGCTCGGCGAGCCGACGCCTGCCGAGGTCGACCCAGCGGGCGAGTGGTACTGCTTCGAGCGCGGCGCGCGGAAGGACACCGGCGGCGACGGCTGGGCCGATGTGTGGAAGCGAGGCTGCTTTGCATGGGAGTACAAGGGCCGCCGCGCCGACCTCGACGCGGCGTTCGACCAGTTGCGGCAGTACGCGCTCGCCTTGGAGAACCCGCCGTTGCTGATCGTCTCGGACATGGCGCGGTTCCGCATCCGTACCAACTGGACCAACAGCGTGAGCGAGACGCACGAGTTCACGCTGGACGACCTCGCCGACGGTGGAACCCGCGACAAGCTGAAATGGGCGATGTCGGACCCGGAGCGGCTGCGGCCCGGCGAGACGCGGCAGGCGGTCACGGAGCGCGCCGCGGCGACCTTCGCCGAGCTTGCCCAGGGCCTGCGGGACCGGGGCCACGATCCGCAGGCCGTGGCGCATTTCGTCAACCGTCTCGTGTTCTGCATGTTCGCCGAGGATGTGGGCCTGCTGCCCGACGACATGTTCACCCGGATGCTGGAACAGGCGCGCAGGCGGCCCGAGGAATTCTCCGAGCTTGCCCGCGACCTGTTCGGGGCGATGTCCGCTGGAGGCCGGATCGGATTCGAATCCGTGGCGTGGTTCAACGGCGGTCTGTTCGACGACGACACCGCGTTGCCGCTCGACCGGGAGGGGATCGACACCGCGCTCAGGGCGGCAGCGCTCGATTGGTCGGAGATCGACCCATCCATCCTGGGCACGCTGTTCGAGCGCGGCCTCGACCCAGACAAGCGTTCGCAGCTCGGCGCGCACTACACCGACCGCGACAAGATCATGCGGATTGTCGATCCGGTGATCGTGCGCCCTCTGCTCGCGGAGTGGGAGACGGCGAAGGCCGGGATCGCGACCACGATGGAGCGCGCCGACACGTCGGGCTCGCCAGCGGCGCAGACACGGCTGCGGCGTCAGGCGGATAGGGCGTTACGCTCTTTCCTCGAACAGCTCCGGCGTTTCACCGTGCTCGATCCCGCCTGCGGGTCGGGAAACTTCCTCTACCTCGCGCTGCATGCGCTCAAGGATGTCGAGCACCGGGTACAGCTTGAAGCGGAGACGCTGGGCCTTGCGCGCGGGTTCCCGGCCGTCGGCCCGGCGAATGTGAGGGGCATCGAGATCAACGCCTATGCGGCGGAGCTTGCCCGCGTGTCGGTGTGGATCGGCGAAATCCAGTGGATGCGGCGCAACGGGTTCAGCAACTCGACCAACCCGATTCTCGATCCGCTCGACACCATCGAATGCCGCGACGCGATCCTTGCGCCAGACGGAGGCGAACCCGACTGGCCGGAGGTCGATGCCGTGGTCGGCAACCCGCCGTTCCTCGGCGGCAAGCTGCTGATCGGCGGGCTGGGGGAGGATTACGTCTCGCGGATGTTTGCCGCATGGAAGGGCCGCGTGCCGCCCGAAGCCGATCTTGTCTGCTACTGGTTCGTGAAGGCGGGCCAGCAAGTCGAGGCGGGCAAGGTGCAACGTGTCGGCCTGGTCGCCACGAACTCAATACGCGGGGGCGCGAACCGCCGGGCCTTGCAGGCCGCGACCGAAGGACGCCCGATCTTCGATGCCTGGTCGGATGAGGCATGGGTGATCGACGGCGCGGCGGTGCGTGTGTCGCTGGTGTGCTTCTCCGGCACGGGCGACGCGCATAGGCCCGAGACACGATTCGACGGCGAGCCCGCCGACGAAATCCATTCCGACCTCACGGCCCGGCGCGGTGGAGCCGGGATCGACCTGACCAGGGCCAAGCGCATCCCGGCTAACACCGGGACCGCCTTCATGGGCGACACCAAGGGCGGGCCGTTCGACGTTCCCGGCGATCTCGCTCGGGAGTGGCTCCGCCTTCCGGCCAATCCGAACGGGCGGCCCAATGCCGACGTTCTCAAGCCGTGGGTCAACGGCATGGATCTGACCCGCCGCCCGGCGGGCAAGTGGATCGTCGATTTCGGGTGGGACATGACGGAGGCGGAGGCTGCGCTTTACGAAGCGCCATTCGCACACGCCAGGGAACACGTTTGGCCCATGCGCCAGCGGAACCGCCGGGAAGCGTATCGCGTCAACTGGTGGCGGCATGTTGAGCCCAGACAGGGCATGTGGCGGGCGCTTGAGGGTTTGCCTCGGTTCATCGCAACGCCGACCGTTGCCAAGTATCGGCTATTCGTCTGGCTCGACGCGGGCGTCTGCCCCGACCATCAATTGATCGTCATCGCCCGCGACGACGACGTGACGTTCGGCATTCTGCACAGCCGGTTCCACGAGGCGTGGTCGCTGCGGCTCGGGACGTGGCTCGGCAAGGGCAACGATCCGCGCTACACGCCGACCACTACCTTCGAGACCTTCCCCTTCCCGGACGGGCTCTCGCCCAACGTGCCAGCCGCCGATTACGCGGAAGACCCGCGCGCTGTCGCCATCGCCGAAACCGCGCGGCGAGTGGTGGAACTCCGCGACCGCTGGCTCAACCCGCCCGAATGGGTGGAGTGGGTGAACAAGCCAGTTCCGGGCTATCCGGAGCGCCCCGTCGCACGCGACGAGGCGACGGCGAAAGAACTCAAGGCTCGCACGCTGACCAACCTCTATAATGCTCGCCCGCAATGGCTTGCCGATGCCCATGCGGCACTCGACGCCGCAGTCGCGGCGGCCTACGGGTGGGACGGGGGGATTTCCGACCACGACGCGCTAACGGCTCTGCTAGCTCTCAACTCGCTGGCGCTGGGCAATTAGTAATATGTCACCTTTGACTTGTAGTGCTGACTTGGGCGTTGCCGTCGCGGAGCGAGCATGGACCGGCAGCGAACCGCCTCGCGCCGGTCAGGATGTTGATGGCAGTCTCTGGTGGCAGGGCCGACCATGGTCTGCCCTGCATATTTGACCATGATGACGGAAAGCACGTTATGAGAAAATCCATACCAGCGGTTACCAAGAGGAAAATAGCTCAGGAAAGTCGGTCAATCTGCCCATTCTGTGGCGAGGATGATGTTTCTACTGGACAATTTCATCACATTAAGCCAGTGGCGGAAGGCGGCACTAATTCATTGAAGAACTTGATATACCTTTGTGCGAACTGCCACTCCAAAGTGACTCAAGGTCAGATTTCACAAAGCGAAGTCTTGAGGGTAAAGGGAATGCTTGCAGCGGGCGAGCACCCGCACTCGCACAATAGCGTTGCAAGCAATGTTATACATGCGGACTTCACCGGAGGGACCAACAAGGGGGTGGTTGCAAATAAGGTCGAAAAGGTAGAGATAAAGACAACACGAAAGTCGGTGAGCATTAATCCTCCGGTAGGAGCGATTGGCTCCAGTTTGCCGCATAAGAATTATGTAAAACATCTCATAGACAGGTACCATGAATTCAAGAAAATAGAAGTCCGTCAAGAGAGTATGAAGTATCCGATATTCTACCAACAGATAAAGAAACGGCATGGTGCAAAATGGGACATGATACCCTTGCAGTTGTTTGATGAATTAGTAATGTACATCCAATCGAAAATCGACAAGACGAAACATGGACGGGTTCAGAAATCACGGGGAAAGAAAAACTATTCCGAATTTGAGGAGTATCTTGAGAAGGGGATTATCCGCTTGACTAAACGCCCGAGAGCGCCTATATTATGAATCAAGCTCTTAGCCGGGAGATCGTTATGTCAGGCAAGTCGTACCGCGAAGGCGTCACGGTCATTCAGTTGGCCGAGATGTTCCCGACCGAGGATAGCGCCCGCGAGTGGTTCGAATCCGTGATTTGGCCGAACGGTCGTGTTTGCCCGCACTGCAAAAGCACCGAAACAATCGAGTGCAAGGGAAAGCCGCCGCTTCCCTATTGGTGCCCGTCCTGCAAGCGGCACTTTTCCGTTCGCGTCGGCACGTTGATGCACCGCTCGAAGATCAGCTTTCGCAAGTGGGTTTGGGCGATCTACCTTCACCTGACCTCGTTGAAGGGCGTATCGAGCGTGAAGTTGGGCCGGGACATTGGAGTCCGGCAGCCCACCGCGTGGTTCATGCTGCATCGTATCCGCAAGGCTTTCGACGGCGACGACAGCGACCTGACGCCGCCGTTTGACGGGCCGGCGGAAGCGGACGAGACTTACGTGGGCGGCAAGCGCGCCAACAAGTCGAACGCGAGGCGTGCCGAGTTGGCCGGCCAAGGCCGCGGGGCCGTGGACATGGAGGCGATTGTCGGCGTGAAGGATCGCGAGAGCAACCGGGTTGCGGTGCGGCACGTGCGGCGCACTGACGGCCCGCACGTCGCGGGGTTTGTCGCGGAGAGCGTGAAGCCCGGTGCCACGGTCTACACGGACGAGAGCACGGCCTACAACGCCCTGGCGGCGCGGTACGACCACGAGAGCGTGAACCACTCGGCCAAAGAGTTCGTGCGCGAGATGGCGCACACGAATGGCGTGGAGTCGTTCTGGTCGATGATGAAGCGCGGGATCGTCGGCACGTACCACAAGCTGAGCCCCAAGCACCTGCATCGGTACGCGGCGGAGTTCTCGGGCCGACACAACCTGCGGGAGCGCGACACGCTGTCTCAAATGGCCGATCTGGCGCACGGCATGGTGGGCAAGAGGCTGACCTATGCGGCGTTGATCGCGGACAATGGGCTGCCGAGCGGAGCGCGGAGCTGATGGCAAGCAAAATCGTCACCTGCAATCTTGAACTGGACGCGGACGCGACGCGCATTGCGGAGACGGTTGCCGCGATGCTGAAAGCGCAGGGCAACCCGGAAACGATAGACAACATCGTTTCGAACGCCGTGCGCCTTGCCTATGGCGAGCGCATTGCCTCTCTCGTCGGAGATGCCCGGTCACTGAAGCCCGGTGACTTCGTCATGGGCGCGGGAAGCTGATAACGGGCTGCCGAGCGGCGCACGGCCCTACTAGACGCAAAAGAGCCGGGACCCCCATCCCGGCTCGGTACATCGTTGAAGGCGGCAACCCTCCCGACTTCTATAGCCGAGAGGGCTTCGCTGTGTCGAGCGGCGAGATTATTGACTTCACCGCTGAACGGCTCCGGCGAGGCGATCAATGTAGCCGTTCAGATCATCATGGTTCGGAATCGCATTCGTCAGATCGACGATCTTCTCCTCAATCCCGCCAAGCGTCTGCCGAATCTCCCGAAGTTCCTCTGCCGCCGCCGGACCTGTCAGTCCGTGATCTTCCAATGCATCTAGCGCTAGCAAGAATTTGCGATCTTGACCCGCGATTCTCACTTGAAGCTCAAGGGCTCGAGTATTACCCCGTGTCGCCACGATCCCCGTGATTTTCGCCTCAGGTGGCGCGGCCGGTTGATCGGCCAGTTGCTCGCTGAGTTTCCGCGTCATATCTCGGCTCCCTTCATGTCTATCGTGCCTCGCGGTTCGATTCCTCGCAGAGCGCGCGGTTCGCTTCATAAATCTCGAGTCGGTCGGACTGTCCCTTTCCCCAGACCATGCGAAGGACTCCTGATTCCCACTCCCACTGCGCATCGCGGACCCTGCGATCTGCGTAGAAACGGCCCATGATCCGTTCGATCTTCCATCCGAACATCGCGCTCCCTGGGTCGCGCTGCGTCAAGCGAGCCCGATCTTCGGCGCACGGCCGTATCACGTTCTCCTGAATTTCGGCGCGGAGTTGTTGGGCGCGCACTTGCTCCGCAGTGGGTTGCGCGCAACTGGCGAGAACGACCACGCCGCAAATCGCTGCCGCGAGAGTAAATCGCTTGTGCATCGGCCCCGCCTTCCGCAAGATGTTGTGGCTCGGGCGAGACGTGACCGGTGCGGACGTGCGGGATTCCGCCACACAACACCGGGGTGCGCTTACCACCCCGGCCCGGTGCGGGGTTCGCCGTTCCGCTACCGGCCACGCCTCAGTTACGGATGGTAGAACGGCACCCGCCGCTTAGACAAGCGGATAATCCCCCTTGAGAAATATGGAGGATACGCGGATTGTTGAGTGCGCCCTACACTATAGTCTCCTCGGAGAACCCAGTCAGGGCAATGGTGAATGAGCGCCTGACCGACCACACTGACTACGCCTTCCAGATGTTGAGGTATGTGACGGTGTATGGCGACGGTCTTGCCATCATCCATTCGTGAACTCGCCGGACCTTACGGGATTTCTTGGAGCGATCTGACGAGGGTGGTCTGGGAGTTCAGTCGCGCCGGGTATGTCGAGACAGTGCGCGGTAGAAGCGGCGAACTGCGGCTGGGGGGCGGGCAAAAATCCTGTTTCGGACTGCCAGCGCAACGGTCGATTGACGGTCGCCGGGATTGAACATACATTGTCGGGACAATGAGAAGAGGTGTCGTCGTGTTGAACTTCAGCGATGTCACGGCGTCCCCGGACGAGAGGGCGACCGACAATATCGAGATGCGGGTCAGGCCGAGCGACAAGGATCGCATTTCGCGGGCAGCCGAGTTGACCGGCGTCAAGCTCACGACGTTCGTGCGGGCATCGGCGGCGAGGGAAGCCGAACGCATCCTGCGCGAGCATCAGACCACGACGCTTTCGGAGCGCGACAGGCAGGCGCTGCTGGAGGCGCTGGACAATCCGCCGCCGC
>JAJDVM010000090.1 GCA_022826125.1 Defluviicoccus sp. | reverse complement strand
GACGCGAACGGCCAGTTCGAGATGAACTGGGAATACGACGACTGCCTGGTCACCGCCGACCGCCACGCGTTCTTCAAGTTCATGGTCAAGTCGGTCGCCGAGCGGCACGGCTACCGCGCGACCTTCATGCCCAAGCCGTTCGCCAACCTGACCGGGAACGGCTGCCACACCCATGTGTCGCTGTGGGACGGGGACGGGAACAATCTGTTCCTCGACGAGGAGGGCGAGATGGGGCTCTCCGCGCTCGCCTACAGCTTCCTCGGCGGGATCGTCCACTCGGCGGACGCGATGTGCGCGCTGTTCAACCCGACGGTCAACAGCTACAAGCGGATCGACGCCACCGTGACCCTGTCCGGCGCCACCTGGTCGCCCAACGCGATCAGCTATTCCGGCAACAACCGCACCCACATGATCCGCATCCCCGACGCCGGACGGTTCGAGCTGCGGCTGATGGACGGGGCGGCCAACCCCTATCTGGCGCAGGCGGGCGTGCTCGCCGCCGGGCTCGACGGAATCGAGAACGGGCGCGACCCGGGCAAGCGCCTCGACATCAACATGTATACCGAGGGCGACCGGCTGCGCCGCATCCGCCGCCTGCCGCTGAACCTGCTCGACGCGCTCCGCCTGTTCGACAAGAACAAGGTGGCGCGCGCGGCGTTCGGCGACGAATTCGTCGACAGCTACGTCAAGCTGAAGCTGGACGAATGGCGGAGCTACGCCACCACCCTCTCGCAATGGGAGTTCGACCGCACGCTCGACGCCTGAAGTCAACCCGTATCGCAGCCGGCGACCCCCTCACCCTGACCCTCTCCCCGCCGGGGAGAGGGGACGCTCTTGCCCACTCCTCGTTAACTTCCCCCCTCCCGCTTGCGGGAGGGGCCGGGGGAGGGTTGCTCAAAGCCATCAACGCCCGGCGAAGCGCGGGATGACCTTCTCGCCGAACAGGCGGACCGAGCGTTCGGCGAGCTCGTAGGGCATGTCGTTGAAATTGACCTGCATCGAGGCGTGGTCGCAGCCGCCCATCGCCCGGTCGAACTCGTGCAGCTGCTCGACGATGTCGTCCGGCGTGCCGACGAAGGCGGCCATGTGCTCGACCTGGGTTTCGAAGGTCTCCGCCGCCATCCGCGCGCGCATCCTGTCGTAATTGGCGTAGGTCGAGGGCGGCGCGCCCTCGGCATAGCCGGCCGTCGCATCGACGATGGACTCGAAATGCCGCTCGATCAGCGGCTTGGCGATGGCGACCGCCTCCTCGCGGTCTTCGCTGCAATACATGAAGACCGCGAGCATCACGGTGGGCTTGCCCGGATGCCCCGCGCGCTTCCAGGCCTCGCGGTAGACCCCGACCAGCTCCGACGGCGTCGAGCCGACGCCCGGGATCGCCATCACCGCGTGACCCAGCGTTCCGGCGCGCTCGAACGATGCCGGCGTCCCGACCGCGGCGATGTAGATCGGCGGGCGCGGCTTCTGGGTCGGGCGCGGCAGAGAGGTGACGTTCTCGAAGCTGCGGAACCGCCCCTTCGACGTGACGTTCTCCTCTTCGAGCAGGCGGCGGACCTGGTCGAGCCCTTCCTCGAAACGGACGAGGCTCTCCTCCATGTCGATGCCGAAACGCTCGTACTCGTGATGCAGGAAGGCGCGCGCGAACCCGACATCGAGCCGCCCGCCCGAGATGGCGTCGAGCATGCCGATCTCGCCGGCGAGCTTGAGGGGGTCGTTGAACACCGGCAGCACCGCGCCGGTCACCATCCGCGCGGTCTTGCTGCGCTGCGAGGCCGCGGTAAGGAACACGATCGGGTTCGGGCTGTAGCCGCCCCAGTGGTGGAAGTAATGCTCGACGATCCGCACATGGCTGTAGCCGTAGCGGTCGCAGAGTCCGACCAGGTCGAGCGACTCGGCGAAATACTGCGCCGCCGGCTTTTCGTCCGGCCGGACGTCGGGAAAGAACTGCATGCCGAACTTCACGCATTGCCTCCTGATGGTCGGTCGCCCCGCCGCATGTTACTCCAACCGGAGAAGCGGCGACGCGCATGACGGATTGACGCGGCGGACGGGCTTCGGGCATGTCTCCGCGCGAACGCGCCAAACTGGCTGGGGGTTCCGGATGAAGGTCTACTACGCGCCCGATACCCGTGCGGTTCGCACGGTGTGGCTGTTGAACGAGCTCGGGCTGGACTACGAGCTCGAACGCTTCAAGCTCGGCGAAAAGGCGATGCGGTCGCCGGATTACCTGGCGGTCAATCCGAACGGGCGGGTGCCGACGCTCGACGACGGCGAGGTGCGGATGTCGGAGAGCACCGCGATCGCGCAGTACCTCGTGGCGCGCTACGGCGACGGCTCGCTCGGCCGCGCTCCGGACTCGCCCGAGTTTCCGGCCTATCTCCAGTGGCTGCACTACGCCGAAGGCATGATCATGCCGCCGATCAACGCCTATGTCGTCGAGACGATCCTGTTGCCGCCCGAGAGGCGCAGCGAGACCCACGCCGACCGCGCGCTGCGGCTCCTCAACCGCACCCTGGCGCCGGTCGAGGCGCGGCTGGAAGGGCGGGATTATCTGCTGGACTCGTTCAGCGCCGCCGACACGATCACCGGCCATGCCTGCATCATGTCGGAAAAGTTCGGCGTCGATTTCTCCGACAAGCCCAACCTCGCGGCCTATAACGAACGCCTCCTCGCCCGCCCGGCGCTGAAGGCGGCTTGGGACGCGTAAGGCGGGGGAGTCCGACTCAGTCGGAATCGTCCCCCACCGTCATGGTCGGACTTCGCCGACCATGACGAAAGGATGGATGCGTCCCGGCCCGCTCTATCGCGTCGCTTGTCCGCATGCTCTACGGTGCCGCGGGGGTAGCTCATGACCGAGGCGGACCGAAATCCGGACGGGGGGGAACCGGCGGGCCAGTTCTACGTACTCGCCGCCTCCGTGATGACGCTGCTGATCGGGTCGGGCGCGATGTTCCTGGTGGTGGTCGCGCTCAAGCCGATCGCCGCCGAGTTCTCGTGGCCGCGCCAAGTGCCGTCGCTCGCCTTCTCGCTCCAGTTCCTCGGCGCGGGATTCGGCGGATTCTTCATGGGCCGCGTGCTCGACCGCTACGGCATGGGGCCGCCCGCCCTCGTCGCCGCGCTTACAATCCCGTGCGGCGCCATCCTGCTCAGCCGGTTCGACGCCGCCTGGCAGCTCTATGTCATTTACGGGCTGCTGATCGGCTTCTTCGGGACCGGCGCGCTCGCCGCGCCGGCGATGGCGAATATCGCGCGCTGGTACATACGCCGCCGCGGGATGGCGGTCGGCATGGTGGCCGGCGGCCAAGCGCTCGCCGGCATCATGTGGCCGCCGATCTTCACTCTGGTGATGGAGGCCCACGGCTGGCGCACGATGGCGCTCGCCTTCGGCGTCGTCGCGCTGGTTTTCCTGCCGCCGCTCGCCTTCGTGCTGCGGCGAAGGCCGGAGGTCGCTCCGGGAGCGCCGGGAACGCAAGCGGCGCCCGAGCGGCGAACCGTCGCCCGGCCCGGCTCGCCGATATCGGTGGGCGGCCTGCAAGCCGGGCTCTGCGCCGCGATCGTCGGCTGCTGCGTGGCGATGGGGCTGCCGCTCGGCCACCTCGTCTCCTACGTCACCGACCTCGGCCACGACGCCAACAGCGCGGCGGGGGTGCTCTCGGTGATGCTGATGTCCGCCTTCGTCAGCCGCGCGGTCTGCGTCGGGCTGCTGGCCGACAGCATCGGCGGGCTCCGCGCGTTGTTCATATTCTGCGGCGCGCAGGCGGCGATGCTGGCCGCCTTCACCACGGTCGATGGGCTGGTGGCGCTCTATGCGGTCGCGGTCCTGTTCGGGCTCGGCTACGGCGGCATCTTCCCGGTCTACGCGGTGGCGATCCGGGAGCTGATGCCGGTCACCGAGGCGGGGCGGCGGACCGGGCTGGTGTTCCTGTTCGGCGCTCTCTCGATGGGGTTCGGCAGCTGGATCGGCGGCGTCCTGTTCGACGCCACCGGAACCTATGTCTCAGCCTTCCTGCTCGGGGTCGCCTTCAACGTCGCCAACCTCGTCATCCTCGCCGTCCTGATCTCCAGGATCGGCCCCCGGCGGCTGCGCCCCGCGGCTGCGTAACGGAAGCCTCCGCTCAATAGCCGAGGACGCCGTAGTCGCCGTCCACGATCAGGCGAATCGAAACGTAGAGCCCGAGCAGGGCGAACAGCACCCAGGGGCAATTCAACGCCCAGATGTAGATGTACATGTCGCGTCGGCCGATCCGGGCTTGCCGGTTCGCCCCGAAGAAGCTGACCCAATAGACCGACGTCGCGTAGGTCAGTTGCCAGAACATCATCGTACCCACGATGCCCGCGACCGCGGCGGGCAGGAAATCGAACGTGATGGCGGCGTAGAGGATCAGCGTCGGGACCGGGGTCACGAAGCCGTTGGCGATATCGACGTTGTATCCGTATGTGCGCCGATCCGCGTAGGAGCCGTCGTACTGGGAATACGCCGCCCAGACATCCGCCCATACCGTCGACGACACTATCCTCCTCAACGGCACCCTTCCGGCAAGGAATTCGACCGCCGCCGACCGGCCGGTTTCCGATTGGCGCGCGCGCCAGTAATCGGCGCGCAGCTCGATATAGTCCCGTCTGAGGAACAGACACACCTCCCAATAGCAAATCGCCAGATTGATCGAAAAGAACAGGATCAACAGGGCATGAACGACGTCGAAATCCCCGCGGGCCCAATAGCGCGCAAAGACGCCTGCCGATGCCAGGATCGCGATGACCAGGACCGTGAACAGCCCGGCCGGAATTGCCGCTTCGGAATGCACCTGATCGGCGCGGTGCTGGGGCATGTGTCCTGACCTCGCGGAAAATGAATCGTTGCACCGCAAGGCATATCGGTTCGAACGGGCCGGTGCGGCGCGCGACCGGCAATACTCATGGAAGCAATGGAACGAAGCGCGGTTTCTTATTCTGGAGTTTCCAGCCTAGGGCAACCATCGCGACTCTGGCAGAATATGCCGATGACCCGAACCGCCGCCAGACGATCGAGTTCCCGCTCCCTCGCCGACCTCGCCCCCGACGAGGTGAAATCCACCGTCGACGGTTACACCGCGATCTACGACGCCGGCCTGGATGGCAGAAAGGAGCATTATCGGTCGTTCGTGAACCGGTATTACGACCTGGTGACGGACTTTTACGAGTTCGGCTGGGGCCAGTCCTTTCACTTCGCTCCCCGGCGCCGCGGCGAGAGCTTCAAGGCGTCGCTGCTCAGGCACCAGCATTATCTCGCCGAACGGCTGTCCCTGAAGCCGGGGATGCAGGTGCTCGATGTGGGGTGCGGGGTGGGCGGGCCGATGGGCAATCTCGCGCGCCATTCCGGGGCGAGCTTCGTCGGTATCAACAACAACGCCTACCAGATCGAACGGGCGAAACTGCATACAAGGGACGTGCAGGCCTTGTGCCGCTTCATCCACGCCGACTACATGCGGATTCCCGAGGACGACGAGCTCTACGACGCGGCTTTCGCCATCGAGTCCATGCCCCATGCGCCCGACAAGGCCGGAGCGTTCGGGGAAGTCTTGCGCGCCCTGCGTCCAGGGGCCTGCTTCGCGGGCTACGAGTGGTGTCTCACGGAACGGTTCGATCCCGGGAACGCGGAGCATCTGCGGATCAAGAACGACATCATGGTCGGGGATGCGCTACCGGAAATCGCCTCCATGTCCGAGATTTGCGCCGCGTTGCGCACCGCCGGCTTCGAGCTCCTGGACTCCGGGGACCGCGCTCACGAGTCGGATCCGCAAACGCCCTGGTACCGGGCCTTGCAGGGCCGCGACCTGACTCTTTCGAGTATTCCACGCACGCCCTTCGGCCGGGCTCTGACCAATCTGACGTTGCGGGCCGGGGAGCGACTACGACTGTTTCCCGAGGGCTCCCGGGCGGTAAGCACGCTGTTGAATGCGGCCGCGGACGCGCTGGTCGAAGGCGGCAAGTCCGGCATATTCACGCCGATGTTTTTCTTCCTCGCCCGCAAACCTCCACATCCGAAGACCTAGACGGAGTTGCCCCGGCGCTACAGGGAGCGGCGAGACCCTGCCGGTCCCGCCGCCGGCGCTCGTAGAGGCCGAGCGCGTGCAGCGGGAAATACTGCCGGTAGAGGACGTAATCCAGCAGCGCCGTCCGGAAGAACACCCCGGCCATGTCCTGCCTGGGCCATGTCCCGTCCGTTGCCTGCGCATCCAGCAGGAACCGGGCACCCCGGGAAATCGCCGTCCAGTCCGGCTCGCCCGCCTCGAGAAGCGCGATCTGGGCCCACGCGGTCTGAATGACCTGGCTTTCCTCGTGCGGCACGTACCGGCCGGTGAGGCAACCGCTGTGGTGCTCGCCCCATCCCCCGTCTTCCCGCTGGCGGTCCAGCAGCCACCCGCAGGCCGCGCGCAGCGCCGGGTCGCCGGGACGGGCGCCGGCGGCGAGAAGGCCCCTGATCCCGAACAGTGTGCCGTATATGAACTGAACGCCCCAGACGCCGCGCCACGACCCGTCGTTCGCCTGGGTCCCGCGCAGCCAGGCATCGGCCCGCGAGATGGCGCTCGTCACCGACCGATCCGCGACCAGCGGATAGTTGTCCCGGCAGGCGGCGAGCGCCGCGAGACAGGACGCGGTGCACTCCACGAAGGACTGCTCGGTCATCGAGTCCCCGAACATCTCGGCCGGATTCAGCCATTCCAGACCGAAAGCCGAGCGCCGCGCCTCGTAGCTGCCGAAACCGCCGTCGCGGTTCTGGCCGCGCAGCATGAACCCGACGGCATCGGCCAGCGCGGCCGTGTCCGCGCTTTCGCCCCGGGCGGCGACGATCCCGAGCACCGCTTCCGCGGTGCAATCGCTCACCGGCCAGCCATGCCACCCCCCGGCAAAGCACCAGCCGCCCTTCGGGTCGGATCGGTAGGCCTCGCGGAACCCTTCGAAGCTGGCATCGATCCGATTAGCGAGCAGAAAGTCGGCGCCGCGTCGGAGGGCGTCGTTGACACCGTCGAGCCCGGGTGCGGCAGCGAGCGCCTGTAGCGCGAACCCGGTATCCCACGAGGCGCTTCTCGCCCCCGCGACGCGCGCTCCTTGCTCCTCGTCTTCCCAGATCCAGCCGTCCAGCCGTTCGAGCGCCCGGCGCATGTCGGCGTCTTCCGGGTCGCGCAGCCACAAGGCCAGGATGTTGAGAAGACCGCTGACCGGAGAGATGCTCGTATGGCTGGTGGTGCGCAGCTCCCATCGAATTTGCCGGACGATGGCGTCCGTACACCGGGCGCGCAGGCGTTTTCCGTGGACCCTGTCGAACAGCCGCGCCAGACCGTATCCGGCCCTGAGCCACACGCTCGGCCGGGCATGCAGGTCGGCATCCCGCAAACGGTTCCGGGATGCCGAAAAATCGGCTTCGGCGAAGCCCTCCGGGAACAGCTCCTCTCTCAGCGATGCGATCGCGGGCGTAACCGGCGTCTGGAACCGATGGGAGTAGATCGCCGCCATCGCCATGTAGATGAGCCGGGTATGGCAGTACCAGTTCGAAGGGTGCAGGGGTATCCGGCGCGGCAGGCACCAGAGCTCCGGCAGGACCGCGTTCACCCCGCGCCAGTCGTAGAGGTTGAGGAGCGCCAGCCAGAACTTTCCCCAACTCGGAATTCCGAGAATCCCCTCGGCCCGTATGAAGCGCCGGGCCGGCTCGACCAGGGGATCGTCCTGCTCGACGCCGAGCAGTCTCGCCGCGACGTAGACCAGGGCGGTGACGAACAGGTGAGGCGGGGAGTGCTCGTGCAATCCCCATGCGCCTCCCGCGAGTCGGGTCCGTTCGAAGGATCGCAGCACGCGCCGGCGCCGGCCGGGCTCAAGCGGCCGTCCGACGATGTGATGCAGCAGCACGTATTGCGCGGTGAGCATGGGGCACCAGACCATCTCACCTTCCCAGGCGCCGTCCTCCCGCTGAAGGCCCAGGAGCCGCACCGCCGCGTTCTTCAACGCCGGGCCGGCGTCGGGAGATTCGATACCGTTCGGGCGGGGGGTGCGTGGATCGGCGGCTCTCGGCGACATGGAAGCGAGAAACGCGCGGGCCAGCGTGTCGCGGGCACGCTCGTCCTGCTCGCGGCCCGCGCTCTTCGCCTTGTGCAGCTGAAGGACGCCACGCAGGAGCCACCAGAGACGAACCGCGAGGGCGAGAGAGATGTCGCGGGTCTGGCGCGAGACGAACGACCGGCGGGATTGCGGAATTCCCCCGACGATCCCCCGGACCGTCGTCGAGCAAAACGCAAGGCCGAGCTGGACCGCGGACCGGTCTTCGCAGGCGAGTATTCGCGTGGTCCGATCGCGGTAACCGGGATGCGCCCGCCAACTCCGGTATATCGCCTGTCTGAGCGCCACCGACTCCGCCCGATGATCGGCGAACACCTCGTAGAGCCCCATCGCGAGGAACTCCGGGCTGCTGGTCGCCCGGAACCGCCTGGCGGTGAAGTCGCGAAAGTCCCGCCCCTCGGCGAGCGCGAGCGCGTCGCCGAAGCCGAGGGTCATTCCGACCGCCGTCATGGGGTGATAATGCCCGGCCGCGTCGCCGATCAGCACGCGGCGTGAGCTTCCGTACGAGACGCGCGGCCTCAGCCGATTGGCCGCGACCTCGAAATCCCCCGCCCGCAGCGCTTCGACGAACGCGGGTCCGAGGGGCTCCGGCAGCAAGCCGGCATAGGCCTCCGACAGGAAACCGACCCGGTCCCGGGGCGACCAGCGGTCGAGCGGGACATCCACGATGATCCGGACGCAACCGCCGGCCAGACCGTATACGAGGATCGGACCCGGTCCGCCGAGCACCACATGGCCGAAACCCTCGAACGGCAGGCCGACATCGTTCAACGTGATCCCCAGCATGCGCGAGCACAGCATGGGATCGGTCGACAGGCCGAGGGACTGACGCACGACGGAAGCCCGGCCGTCGGCGCCGATAATCCGCGCCGCGTCCAGGGACCGATCGGCCCCGTTCACGGCATAGGTGAGCCGCTCGTCCTCGACCCCGTTGACCCGCGCGCGGAGAATGAAGTCGACCCCCGTCTGGTTCTCGACGGCTTCGCGCAGCTTCGAGACGAGCACCGCATGATCGCACGCCAGACCCCGGGACTCGCCCAGATAGGGAAGGACGATCGGTTCCGAGCCGTCTTCCGGAAAAACGACGAACCCCTTGCCCGTGCTGCTTCGCGGCAACGTGTCGACCTCGACCCCGATGTCGCGCAATATCCGCACGGCGGGCGGATGCAGCCATTCGCCCGCCAGCCGTCCCGACGCCCTGGGATTCGCTTCGAGGAGGGCCACCCGGGCGCCCTTCCGCGCGTGGGCGAGCGCGCACAGGCTGCCGACCGGACCCGCGCCCACGACGGCTACGTCGTAGCGCTTCGAGGCGCCGCCGCTCATCGGAAGACGCTCGGCCCGGAGCGGCGGCTGTAGCGGACCCGGCACGGCGTTTCGGGACCGGTCACCCAGCTGCCGTAATTCGGACGCGGAAACTCCGCGTCGAGGAAGAAGTCGAAGCGATCGAGCAGCACGGTCCAGATCGCCTTGAGCTGCTGATAGGCGAAATGCTTGCCCATGCACGCATGTTTTCCCCCGCCGAAGCCGATCAGGGCGTAGTGATGCTGCTTGTCCTCGGAAGCCGGCGGGGCGAAGCGGTCCGGAACGAACCGCTCCGGGTCGTCGAACAAATGGGGCAACCGGTGGGAGACCGCCGGCGACACCATGGCCATGGTGCCGGCGGGCACCAGACGGCCGCCATAGCGCAGCGGTTTGAGCACCTTGCGGATCAGCAATATCAGCGGCGGATGCAGCCTCTCGCATTCGCGCACCGCGCGGTCCAGCGCCACCTGTTGCTGCAGGCTGTCGAGGCTCATGGCGCCGGCCTCGCCGTAGACGTCCTCCGCCTCGTCCCTCACGCGCGCCAGGTAGGAGGGCTCCCGGAGGAGCTCCAGGCCGGTCCAGGTCGCGAGCACCGCGCTGGTGTGCTGGCCGGCGAACAACACCGTCAGAAGGATGCCGGTGATCTCGTCGTCGCTCAGCGCGCGGCCGTCCTTGTAACGCGCCTGCATGAGCGTCTGCATGAAATCGTCGGGATCGGCCCCGGAACGCCGGCGCGCCGCCATGATCCCGCCGAACAGTTCGGCCACTTTCCGCCGTGCCCTGTCGCGGTTTCGGTGGGCCGCGGTCGGAAGCCGGGGGAGGAAGAATCCCAGCGTGTTAATGCCGTTTTGCAGCCCGTGATAGGCCTCGGCGAAACCGGTATCCACCCGGTCGCGGACCTCCTGTCCGATCAGGCACCGGCTGGCGATCTTGACGGTGAGCTCGTTCATCGCGTGCGGCAGATCGATCTCCCCCTCCGCGCCGAGGGCGTCGGCGAACCGCTTCGTCTCGTCGAACATGATAAGGGCGAACTTGCGCATGGCGGCTTCGCGAAGCGCCGGAAACAGGAACCCCAGCTGCTCCGCCATGATCTCGGGCGAGGTGTCGTAAGCCACGCCGCGTCCGAAGATGGGCACCGTGAACCGGTAGACCGGCTTGGCGTCCAGCTCATCCTCCGGCGCCCGGAAATAAAAGTCGTGCGCTTCGGGTCCGGTGAAGAGAACGAATTTGCGGGGGCCGAGACGGAAACGGAAAAGCTCGCCATGCTCGCGCCAGCCGCGGCTCAACATGGCGACCGGATCCCTCTGGAATTCCGGCAGGTTGCCGAGCAGCGGCCACCCGCCCGCGAGCGCCGGAGCGGCCGTCTCCGGCCGCGGCGGGAGCTCCGCCGGAGAGAGGGTCGCCGCACCGTGAGCCCGGTTCGCCATCCCCGCCCTCAATGGATGAACGGCAGCATCGAAAAACGCGCCGTCTTCGTGTAGCGATCCCACAGCTCGCCGTACTTGGCGCGACAGCGCCGCTCATCGCGTCTGGAGCGGTGCCACAACAGACCCGCCAGCCACGCCGGCAACAGGAAGGGGAATCAGGATGCAAGCCCCGTGGTCAGGGCGAAAGCGAGATAGACGCAGATCTCCCCGGTATAGTTGAGATGCCGCCCGATACCCCAGAAACCGGAGACCAGCAGGCGCCCGTCGAGGGTCCGGGCCGGCTTGCCCCATATTCTGACGTCGGGATCGCGCTTGAAGCTGTGCTTTTGCTGGTTGGCGCCGCGGAACAGCCAGAAGCCGAAAACGAACAACAGGACGATCGCGACGGTCGCTGCGGGCGACAGCGGTTCCGGCGCGTGCACCAGCCACCAGCCGGGGAGGCAATAGAAGAACGGCACCAGCGCGTAATCCCCCCAGACCAGGTTCCATCCGAAGCGCTCGCTGACGATGTCCCAGGTGTGGATCATCCCCTGCTCGAACTGGAAATAGTTGAGCACGTAGAGGAACGTGAAAATCTGGTAGAGCGCCATCCCCAGCGTTAGTTCGCCGTAGGTCTCGTACTGCACGGCGGCGAAGGACGCGTTGAACAGCGCGAGGCCGATCAGGGAGGGGCAGTAGCTGAAGAGTTTCAGGTCCAGCCCGAACCAGGTCGGGCCGGCCTCCACGCCCATGAAGAAATCCCGCCAGGAGACCCGCGCCTCCTTGCGCGTCCGCGCGCCCCGGAAAAAAAGCCATCCCGAAAGAGCGAACGCGAAGACGTTCGCCACGACGAACAACGCGACAAAGTGGGTATGGAGCACGGAGAGCGAGAACCGGCCCGACGCCTGGGCGAGGCCCGCCGCGACCGTGACGATCAGGAACAGGACGAGGCCGTTGAGCTTGTAGACGCGCCGGTCGCCGTCCGCGTCGGGCCCGGTAACGCGGCGCCCCGGCAGCAGCGCCGAACCGAGAAACAGGACGGCGACGAACGCCAGCAGCATCGCCGCCGCTTCGAGCAGGGTCTCGCCCGAGAGCGCGGAGACCAGCGAGAAGGGCTCAGACGACGGCATCGCCGATCTCCGAGCCCCGCGCCAGGTGTTCCCGCCACTTGCGCACGGTCACTTTCTGGAAGGCCTGCACCACCGGGTTGAACTCGATGGGCCGGGCGTCCCAGTGCCTCTCGTAACCTTCCTGCTCGGCCTCGAGCGCCAACCGGTCCTGGGAGAGCAGCGGGCCGATGAGCATGCGGTTGGACATCTTCATCACCGCAGTCATGGCGAAGCGGGGGATGCGCACCGGCAACAGGGGAATCTTCAGCGACTCAAAGTAGAACAGGAAGAACACGCGGGTGGTGCGCTCGTCGACCGGCAGCACGAAGAGCCAGTGCTTTATCGCGTCGTCGGTGTTCGACCACTGGTAGGGGTATTGATAGCAAAGCTCCATCCGGTTGGTGTCGAGGCGCTTGTGATCGACGAAACGTCCGGAGATTCGCCCGCGTCCCACTTGCGTGTCGTATGACAGATGCACGTCGTCGCCCACCGTCTCGCACCGGGTGAGGGTGGCGCCGTCGAAGGGCCGGTACCGGCGGTGCAGATGGGCGTGGGTGAAGTCGCTCACATTGTCGATCACCATCGAGTGGTGAGCCGACCAGGTGAAACGCAGCGGCACACAGGCCCACCGGTCGGGGCCCTCCAGCTCGGGGATGTCCGGGATATGGCGCTTCTCCGCTTCTTCCGAATCCCCGGGGAAGAGCCAGATCAGTCCGTAACGCACCCTGACCGGATAGGTCTTGAGCGCGAGCCGCGGGAAGCTCGTTCCCTCGCGGTCGTACGGGATCCCGGCGGGGCGCCCTTTCCCGCCGTACTCCCAGCCGTGATAGGCGCAGACGAGACGGCAACCCTGCACGTCGCCGATCGAGAGCTTCAGCTGGCGATGCGCGCAGCGGTTCTCGATCGCCTGGAACGTGCCGTCGGTTCCCCGGAACAGCGCGATGGAGTGCTTCCAGAAAACCACCTCGATCACCGTGCCCGGCTTGACCCGGCGCACCTCCTCGACCGCATACCAGTAGTTCGGGTCCATGCCCGCGGCGCGCGCCTGCTGGCGCAGGGTGCAGGCCGCCTCGAAGCCGGGCGGCGGACCGGGTGCAGGCGTCATGTCGCGCTCCCGTCGGTCGTTATCCGCATGGCCGGATCCGGCACGGGATTTTCCGCGCGTCCCGCCGCGCTCGTCTTCGCGGCCTCCGCGCGCGGGAGCTTCGCGGCCGGATTCCTGATCGCGTTGCGGCGGTAGTGAAACTCGTAGGCTTCGTGAACCGCGGCGCGGATGCTTGTCGGCCGATAGCCGAGTTCCCGCTTCGCCTTGCCGAGATCGGCGTGGCGCCGCTTTCGCAGCAGGCGGATGGCGCCGGGCGTGAAGCGCTGGGGAAAGTCCGGGTGGAACCGGCTCAGGTAAAAGCTCGCCACCTCGGAAAAGACCAGCATCGCGCGGGCCGGAATCCGCCGGCCCGGCCGCGGGATGCCCGACACCTCCTCGTAGAGATCCACGATCTCGGAGATCGTCTTGTATTCGCTGCTGAAGATGTATTTTTCGCCCGAGCGCCCGTGGCGCATGCACAGCAGATGCCCGTCGACGATGTCCCGCGCCGCGACGAACTCGAAACCGCCATCGACATAGGCGTGCAGCTTGCCGTTGGTGTAGTCGCAGAGCGTGCGCCCCAGCCGCGAGGGGAAGAAATCGGCGCCGCCCACCACCGCGCAACAGGTGGCGACCACGACATCCTGACCCGCTCCGGCGGCGCGCCAGCACTCCTGCTCGACGAGCGACTTGCTGCGCTCGTAGGGCATCGTGCGCTCCATCGGAAAGAACGGCATCGTCTCGTCGCTGGGGGCGGACGGGTCGTCGAGGTCGTATCCCACCGCGCTGAAGGAGCCGGTCACCACCACCCGGCCGGCCTCCGCCTCCCGCGCCGCCTGCAGCACGTTGCGGGTGCCGAGGACGTTGCACTCGAACACTTCCCGGCGATGCGCGCGGTTGCCTTCGATAGTCGAGATCTTGGCCGCGACATGATAGATGCCCCGGCAGCCCGCGAGCGCCCGCCGGATGGCGTCCAGATCCCGGATGTCGCCGAACGCGCGCTCGACGTCGAGCCCTTCCAACGCTTCGTTGTTGTCCTCGTGTCTCAGCAGCACCCGGACCGGCACGCCGTCATCGAGCAGCCGGCGCACCAGATTGGCGCCGACATGCCCGGCCGAGCCGGTGACGAAAACGGGCGGCGACGACGGGCCCGCCGATATGTTCGATCCTGAATTCATCCAGGCCGACTTCCGTCAGAGGAAACGCGGGCCGGTATTATATCCGCCCGAATTCCCCCGGAGATTCGCCCGCGATACCGCGGGCTCTCCACGCGCCCAACCGTTCATGTCCGTACCTCCGTCTTCGGCGGACCGACGATGGCGGCCGGCCGGTGCAAAACCGGACAAGGCGGAAGATATGCGGAACAGGCATATAACGACCAAGACAGTTTAATCAGTCATTAAATAAGAAGTTCTTATCGATCGCGGCGCCGCGGACGTTCCTTACCTCCCCCCTCCCGCTGGCGGGAGGGGCCGGGGGAGGGCTTCCGCTCTGCCTAACCGTTTCGCTCCGGATGGGCGAACGGCCAAGGCGAGGCTTCGCTGCCGGTTTCGATGGGAACGTCGATCAGCACCGGGCCGTCCTCTTTGAACCCCTCCTCGATGGCGGTCCTGAGCGCCGCCGGCGTGGCGGCGCGCACCCCCTTGGCGCCAAAGCTCTCGGCCAGCCGA
>JAJDVM010000035.1 GCA_022826125.1 Defluviicoccus sp. | reverse complement strand
TCGGTGATGCGGTCGCCGAAGGTGAGCCCCGCCTTCTCTGCCGGGCCGTTGAAGGCGGTGTTGCTGACCTCGTAGCCGCCGCCCTCGGCCGGCTCGATCTCCATCCCGATCCTTTGCGCCAGCGACTGTTCGCCCTTCGGGACGAAAGGCGGAATCGTGAACAGCTTGTAGCGATCGCCGTAATCGGTCGAGCGCACAACGTGGAGCCTGACCTTGCGATCCGCCGGAATCTCGCTCGGCGACGCCCGCACCTCGCCGATGCCGACCGAGCTGAACTCGGGCTTGACCAGGTTGAGCACGAAGTCCGGCCGGAAGAGCGAGACGATCACCACGATCAGGACCAGTCCTTCGTAGAACCGGAGACGGACCAACAGCCAGCCCTGGGTGAGCGCGCTGAACGAAAGAATCGCGATCAGCGAGACGACGAACACCATCGCCCCGTGCCAGACGCTCTCGACGCCGATCAGGAGGAGCTCGGGGTTGAACACGAAGACCAGCGGCAGGATCGCGGTCCGGATGTCGTAGAGGAAGGACTGGACCCCGGTGCGCAGCGGATCGGCACCCGATATGGCGGAGGCGGCATACGCCGCCAAGCAGACCGGCGGCGTCGAATCCGCCATCAGGCCGAAATAGAACACGAACAGGTGAACCGCGATCAGCGGGAGAACCAGTCCCGAGGCGTTGCCCAGCTCCACGATGACCCCGGCCATCAGCGAGGCCACGACGATGTAGTTCGCGGTCGTCGGCAGCCCCATGCCGAGCACGATGCAAACCACGGCGGTCAGGAGGAGGAGGACGTAGACGTCGCCGCCCGAGATCGCCTCGACCACGCCGACCATGGCGTTGTTGAGCCCGGTCGAGGAGACGGCGCCGACGATGATCCCGGCGGTCGCGACCGCGACCGCGATATTGACCATGTTGCGCGCGCCGGAGACCAGGCCGTCATAGATTTCGACGAACCCGTCCGCGACGGCGCGCCCGATCCCGCGCTCGCCGCCGCGCGCCGCAGCCACCGCGTGCTGGGCGACGATGATCGCCATGAGCAGCACGATCGACCAGAAGACGGCGCTGCCCGCGGTCCAGCGCTCCACCATCAGCAGGTAGATCAGGACCACGATCGGAATCAGGAAATGGACGCCGCGCACGAACGTCCGGCGCAGATGGGGAATATCCGCCCTGGGCAGCCCGGACAGGCCGAGCTTCAGGGCTTCGAGATGCGAAATGTAGAGCAGCGCCATGTAGCTGATCGCGGCCGGGATGGCGGCGGCGACGATGACGTCGAAATAGCTGATGCCGATGAACTCGGCGATGATGAATGCCGCGGCGCCCATGATCGGCGGCATGATCTGGCCGTTCGTCGACGCCGCGACCTCGATCGCCCCGGCCTTGGTCCCCGGCATCCCGATGCTGCGCATGACCGGGATGGTGAAGGTGCCGGTGGTCACCACGTTGGCGATCGACGAGCCGGATATCATGCCGGTCATGCCCGACGCCAGGATGGCCGCCTTGGCGGGACCGCCGCGATAGCGCCCGACCATGGCGAAGGACAGATCGAGGAAATACTGGCCCGCGCCAGCCTTGTCGAGCAGCGCGCCGAACAGCACGAACAGGAAGACGAAGCTCACCGAAACGTCGATCGGGATGCCGAATACCGCCTCGCCGCCCATCCACTGATAACCGATCAGCCGCTCGAGCGAGACGCCCTTGTGCGAAACGATCTCGGGCATCGACTGCCCGAAGATCGAATAGAGCAGAAAAACGCCGGCGACGATCACCAGCGGGATGCCGATGCTGCGGCGCGTGGCCTCCAGCAGGAGCAGGATACCGATACCGCCCAGGATCGCCTCGATCGGGAAGGCGAACTCCAGGCCGAACAACGAAACGTCCCAGCTCAGCAGGATTCCCTGGCGCGCGACCAGCCCGTCATAGCCGAGAAACAGATAGAGCGCCGCGCCGCAGCCGAGGATCGCGAGCGCCACGTCGTAGAGCGGCAGGCCCCTGGAGCGTCCAAGCCGCTTCGAGAGCGGAAACAGCAGGAAGCAGAGGACCAGGCCGAAAGCGAGATGGACGCCGCGCGCGGGGACGTCGACGATGATGCCGAAACCGAGCGCGAAGGGCAGCGGCGAGGCGATCCAGAGCTGGAACAGCGACCAGAGCGCCGCAATGCCGCCGACCGCCGCGGCGACGCGGGGGGACAAGCCGCGTCCGAGGCCCTCGAGCTCCTCGATCGTATCCTGAAGCTCGTCCGGCGACGGTTCCGCCGCCCCGCGTTCCCGATCCGCCATCCAGCCACTCTAGGGCGAAACCGCGTTGGTTGAAACCGTCGCGAGTTCCGGGGCGACCGTGGGAGGAGCGGAAGCCCGGAAGAGCGCGGGGCGGGTCGTTGGACCCGCCCCGGCGGCACTAAAGCGCGATGAGCCGGCGACCGGCTACATCATGCCTTTTTCCTTGTAGTACTTCGCCGCGCCCTTGTGCAGTGGCGCCGACAGCCCGTCCTTCATCATCCGCTTGGGATCGAGGTTGCGGAAGGCGGGATGCAGCTTGCGGAAGTCGGCGATGTTCTCGAGCGCCGCGCGCGTCACCTCGTAGACCACCTGGTCGGACACGTCCGCGCTGGTGACGAAGGTCGCCATCACGCCGAAGGTCGTGACGTCGGCGGTCGTGCTCTTGTAGGTCCCCTTCGGAATGGTCGCGAACGCGTAGAAGGGGTTCGCCGAGACCAGCTTCTTCTCGACATCGCCGGCCAGGTTAATGATGCGCGCGCCGCACCCGTCGGTCGCGACCGCGACACCCGCGTTGGGCACGCCGACCGTGTAGCCGTAGCCGTCGATCTTGCCGTCACACAGCGCCTTGGACTGCTCGGTCGAGGTCAGCTCGGTCGCCAGCTTGAAGTCTCCGACCTTGGTCCCGTGGGCCTTCATCAGCACCTCGGTCGTGCCGCGCTGGCCGGAACCGGGATTGCCGATGTTGAACCTCTTGCCCTTGAGGTCGGCCCACGAGTTGATGCCCGAATCCTTGCCGACGATGATGTGGTAGGGCTCGGGATGGACCGAGAACACCGCACGCAGCTTGTTGAACTTTGTGACCTTGTCCGACGTGCCGTTATAGGCGTGGTATTGCCAGTCGGATTGCGCCACGCCGAAATCGAACTCGCCCGCGGCGATCTGCCCGATATTGTAGGTCGACCCGCCGCTCGAGGGCGCCGAGCACCGAATGCCGTGCTTGCGGCCCTTCTTGCGGCCTTCCGCGGCCTCCTTGTGGACCAGACGGCAGATCGTATTGCCGACCACGAAGTAGACACCGGTCGGTCCGCCCGTTCCGATAGTAATGAATTGCCGCTTCGTCGCGGCTTCCGACGTACCGGAAACGCTCAACGCGAGCCCGGCCGCTGCCACCACCGCGGCGACAGATCCCAATCCCTTAATCATCGTACTTTCTCCCTTGCTGTCGGGTCCCGTTCCGCGTGCCGCCGGCTCCGGTCGCCCGGCTCCGTCAAGTGCGAATACGAGTACCGAAGGCTACGGACCGCGCGGGGGCGGCGTCAAGCAGCATTCCTGGCGTCGGCTTCGCGTTAATCGCGGCACGCGGGATACTTACGGCAGCCGCATCAGCAAGCCGAGGACAATGACGGCGAGGGACACCATGCCGGCGACCGCCAGCAGCAGGCGAGTTTCGCGCTTCGCGGCTTCGGTGTCGCGCTTCGCCATGTCCTCGGCGAGGCGCGCGATACCGGTTCTGTATTCCGCTTGTTGGCCGGTTTCTCGTTTCGCGAGGTCTTCCGCAAGCCGGGCGATGTCGGTCCGGTATTCGGCCTGCCGCGCCTCGGTCCGTGCTTCTACCGCCGCTATTTCACCCTCCAGCCGCGCCATCCGCTCGGGAAGCTCTATGTTTCGAAGCTAGCGGTCGATCGTTTTTCTATCAAGAGTAGTATCTTCATGGATGAACCGGTTCACCGGGTAACGGATCGGAGCGCGCATTTGTTTGAATTTCACTCTTCATGCCCGTATAAGACCCGCAGCCGAATTGCCGCCTGCGGATTCCAAGGAAGGGGTGGATGGCGCTCGACTCGATGCTGCTCGAATACCTGCCGATCCTGATCTTCCTCGGCATCGCCGCGGCGATGGCCGTCGCCGCGGTCGCCGCGTCCTACATCGTCGCGCGGCAGCGGCCCGACAGCGAGAAGATCTCCGCCTACGAGTGCGGCTTCGAGGCCTTCGACGACGCGCGCAGCCAGTTCGACGTGCGCTTCTACCTCGTCGCCATCCTGTTCATCATCTTCGATCTCGAAATCGCGTTCCTGTTCCCCTGGGCAATCTCGTTGGGGACGATCGGAATGCTGGGCTTCTGGTCGATGGTGGTCTTCCTCGCGGTACTCACCATCGGCTTCGTCTACGAATGGAAGAAGGGCGCACTCGAATGGGAGTAAGCGTCGACCCCGCCGACACCCAAGGCGCGATGCGGGCGATCAATACCGAGCTGGCCGACAAGGGCTTCATCGTCACCCAGATCGACAAGGTGATGACCTGGGCGCAGAGCGGATCGCTCTGGCCGATGACCTTCGGCCTCGCCTGCTGCGCGGTGGAGATGATGCATTCGGCCGCCAGCCGCTACGACCTCGACCGGTTCGGCGTGATCTTCCGTCCCAGCCCGCGCCAGTCGGACGTGATGATCGTGGCCGGAACGCTGACCAACAAGATGGCGCCGGCGCTGCGCAAGGTCTACGACCAGATGGCCGAGCCGCGCTGGGTGATCTCGATGGGAAGCTGCGCCAACGGAGGCGGGTACTACCACTACTCCTACTCGGTGGTGCGGGGCTGCGACCGCATCGTGCCGGTCGACATCTACGTTCCCGGCTGTCCGCCGACGGCCGAGGCGCTGCTCTACGGAATCCTCCAGCTTCAGAAGAAGATCAGGCGGACCAGCACCTTCGCCCGCTGACCGTCGAGAACCCCCTCAAGGCACAGGATGAACCAGGCGCTCACCGAACTCGGCGACTATATCGGTACGGCCTTGGCGGTCGAGGGCGCCGGGCTCGCCGGCGTCAACGACGAGCTCGTCCTGACCGTGCCCGCCGCGGAGATCGAGCGGACCCTGACCTGGCTTCGCGACGATGCGCAGTGCCTGTTCAAGGTGCTGCTCGACATCTGCGGGGTCGACTATCCGGAGCGGGAGAAGCGGTTCGAGATCGTGTACAACCTGCTCAGCCTGCGTCACAACCAGCGCATCCGCGTCAAGGTCGCGGTCGACGCCGACACCCCCGTTCCCTCGGCGGTCGGCGTGTATTCGGCCGCCGGGTGGTACGAGCGCGAGGCGTGGGATCTCTACGGCGTCTTCTTCGCCGGGAACCCGGACCTGCGGCGGATCATGACGGATTACGGGTTCGAGGGGCATCCGCTCAGGAAGGACTTCCCGCTGACCGGCTTCGTCGAGCTGCGCTACGACGACGAGCAGAAGCGCTGCGCCTACGAGCCGGTGCAGCTGACGCAGGATTTCCGGGACTTCGACTTCATGAGCCCGTGGGAGGGCGCCGACTACATCCTGCCCGGCGACGAGAAGGCCGGGGAAGACGGGACCGGGGGCTAGACGCTTGGCCGAGAGCGAGATCAAGAACCTGACGATGAATTTCGGTCCGCAGCACCCGGCGGCGCACGGGGTGCTGAGGCTCGTGGTCGAGATGGACGGCGAGGTGATCGAGCGCGCCGATCCCCATATCGGCCTGCTGCATCGCGGCACCGAGAAGCTGATCGAGCACAAGACCTACACCCAGGCCGTGCCCTATTTCGACCGGCTGGATTACGTCGCGCCGATGTGCCAGGAGCACGCCTTCGCGCTGGCCACGGAGAAGCTGCTCGGCATCGAGGTGCCCGAGCGCGGGCAGTATGTGCGCGTCCTGTTCAGCGAGATCACGCGGCTTCTCAACCACATCATGAACGTCTGCGCCTTCGCGCTCGACGTGGGCGCGATGACTCCGTTTCTCTGGGGGTTCGAGGAACGCGAGAAGATGATGGGGTTCTACGACCGGGTCTCGGGCGCCAGGCTCCATGCCGCCTATTTCCGTCCCGGGGGCGTCCACCGCGATCTGCCGGCCGGGCTGGCGGACGAGATCGCCGAGTTCTGCCGGACTTTCCCCGGGTTCATCGACGACACCGAGTCCCTGCTGACCGAGAACCGCATTTTCAAGCAGCGAACCGTCGATATCGGCGTGATCTCGCAGGAGGACGCGCTCGACTGGGGGCTGTCCGGTCCGATGCTGCGGGGCTCCGGCCTACCGTGGGATCTGCGGAAATCCCAGCCTTACGACGTGTACGACCGGATGGATTTCGACATTCCGGTCGGCAAGAACGGCGACTGCTACGACCGCTACCTCGTCCGCATCGAGGAGATGCGGCAATCGCTCCGCATCATCCAGCAATGCCTCGGCGAGCTTCCGGACGGGCCGGTCAAAACGCAGGACAACAAGATCTCGCCGCCCGGCCGGGCGGAGATGAAGGGGTCGATGGAAGCCCTGATCCACCACTTCAAGCTCTATACCGAGGGGTACAAGGTGCCGGCGGGCGAGACCTACACGGCGGTCGAGGCGCCCAAGGGCGAGTTCGGCGTCTATCTCGTCTCCGACGGGTCCAACAAGCCTTACCGCTGCAAGATCCGCGCGCCCGGTTTCGCGTTTCTTCAGGCGACCGAATTCATGAGCAAGGGCCACATGCTGGCCGACCTGGTCGCGATCGTGGGGTCGATGGACATCGTGTTCGGGGAGATCGACCGGTGAACGACTCCTTCGCGCTGTCGCCGGAGAACAAGGCCAGGGCGGATGCCTGCATCGCCCGTTATCCCGAGGGCAGGCAGGCCTCGGCCGTGCTCGCCGTGCTCGACATCGCCCAGCGCCAGAACGGCGGCTGGCTTTCGCCCGCGGCGGTCGAACACGTCGCGGACATGCTCGACATGGCGCAGATCAGGATCTACGAGATCATTTCCTTTTACGAGATGCTGCACGCCGAGCCCGTGGGCGAGCACATGGTGCGGGTCTGCACGACGACGCCGTGCATGCTCCGGGGCAGCACCGGCATTCTCGACGCCTGCAAGGGCGAGCTCGGCGTCGAGGTCGGCGGGACGACCGACGACGGCAAGTTCACCCTGACCGAGTTCGAATGCCTCGGTGCCTGCGTAAACGCGCCCATCGTCTGGATCGACGACGATTACTACGAGGATCTGGACCCGGAGAAGACGGTCGCCATCCTCAAGGCGTTCCGCGCCGGCGAGCGGCCGGAGTCGGGCTCGCAGATCGGCCGCCGGGGATCTGAACCGGTGGGCGAATGGAGCTCCTTGACCGAATTCGCGGCGCCCGGCGGCGCGGGGGAGGGCAGCTGATGGGACTCGCCGACAGGGACCGCATCTTTACCAACCTATACGGCCAGGACGACTGGCGACTCGCCGGAGCGAAGCGGCGCGGCGACTGGGACGGCACCCGGGAGCTGCTCGCCAGGGGCCGCGACACGCTGGTCCAGGAGGTCAAGGATTCCGGCCTGCGCGGCCGCGGCGGGGCCGGTTTTCCGACCGGGCTGAAGTGGTCGTTCATGCCGAAGGAATCGGACGACAGGCCGTCTTACCTGGTGATCAACGCGGACGAGAGCGAGCCCGGAACCTGCAAGGATCGGGATATTATACGGAACGATCCTCATAAATTGGTTGAAGGAGCGTTGCTTTCCGGCTTCGCGATGGGAGCGCACACCGCCTTCATCTACATCCGGGGCGAATTCTTCCGCGAGGCGGAGCGGCTGGAGACTGCGGTCGAGGAAGCGCGCGAAGCCGGGCTGATCGGTCCGGACGCCTGCGGCTCGGGCTGGGATTTCGACGTCGTGGTCCATCGCGGCGCCGGCGCCTATATCTGCGGCGAGGAGACCGGGCTGCTCGAAAGCCTTGAGGGCAAGAAGGGGATGCCGCGGATCAAGCCGCCGTTCCCCGCCAATACCGGGCTCTACGGTTGCCCGACGACGATCAACAATGTCGAGACCATCGCCGTCGTTCCGACCGTCCTCCGCCGGGGGCCGTCCTGGTTCGCCGGGTTCGGCCGCGAGAACAACACCGGGACCAAGGTGTTCTGTATCTCGGGCCACGTGAACAACCCGTGCAACGTCGAGGAGGAGATGGGGATTCCGCTCCGCGAGCTGATCGAGAAGCATGCGGGCGGGGTACGCGGCGGCTGGGACAATCTCAAGGCGGTCATTCCGGGCGGCTCGTCGGTGCCGCTGATCCCCAAATCGCTCTGCGACACGGCGATCATGGATTTCGACGGGCTGCGCGATCTCAAGTCCGGGCTCGGCACGGCGGCGGTGATCGTGATGGACGGCACGACCGACGTGGTCGCCGCGATCGCCCGGCTTTCCAAATTCTACATGCACGAATCCTGCGGCCAATGCACGCCGTGCCGCGAGGGCACGGGATGGATGTGGCGGGTGATGGAGCGGCTGGTGCGCGGCGACGCGGAGGTCGAGGAAATCGACATGCTGCTCGCCGTCAGCTACGAGATCGAGGGCCACACGATCTGCGCTCACGGCGACGCGTCCGCCTGGCCGATCCAGGGGCTGATGCGGCATTTCCGCGACGAGGTCGAGAGCCGCATCGTCGCGCGCAAGGCGGGCCGGGAGGCGGCGGCGTAGAATCATGGCGACACTGACCATCGACGGCACCGAGATCGAGGTCGAGGACGGGATCACCGTCCTGCAGGCCTGCGAGGAAGCCGGCATCGAGATTCCGCGCTTCTGCTATCACGAGCGCCTGTCGATCGCCGGCAACTGCCGCATGTGCCTGGTCGAGATGGAGCGCTCGCCCAAGCCCATCGCGTCCTGCGCGATGCCGGTCGGCAACGGCATGGTGATCCGGACCAACACGCCCGTGGTGCAGAAGGCGCGCCAAGGCGTGATGGAGTTCCTGCTTATCAACCACCCGCTGGACTGCCCGATCTGCGACCAGGGCGGCGAGTGCGACCTGCAGGACCAGGCGATGGCCTACGGCTTCGACCGCTCGCGCTTCGCCGAGAACAAGCGGGCCGTGCCGGACAAGGATTTCGGTCCGCTGGTCGAGACCCACATGACGCGCTGCATCCACTGTACGCGCTGCATTCGCTTCGTCACCGAGGTCGCCGGCGTCGAGGAGCTCGGCGCGACGGGACGCGGCGAGCACATGGAAGTCGGCACCTATGTCGAGAAGGCGCTCACCTCCGAGCTCTCGGGCAACATCGTCGACCTGTGCCCGGTCGGCGCGCTGACATCGAAGCCCTACGCCTTCAACGCCAGGCCCTGGGAGCTCGCCAAGACCGAGTCCATCGACGTGATGGACGCGGTAGGCAGCAATATCCGCGTCGATTCGCGGGACGGTGAGGTTCAGCGGGTGATCCCGCTCCTCAACGAGGACATCAACGAGGAGTGGCTCTCCGACAAGGCGCGGTTCGCCTGCGACGGGCTGCGCCGCCAGCGGCTCGATACGCCCTACGTCCGGAAGTGCCGCAAGCTGGCGCCGGCAAGCTGGACGGAAGCGCTTGCCGCGGCGGCCGGGAGGATGAAGAAGGCCGCGCCGGACCGCGTCGCCGCGATCGTCGGGGACCTCGCCGATTGCGAGGCGATGGCGATGCTCAAGGACCTGTTCGCCGCCCTGGGCTCGCCCCATGTCGACGCCCGCCAGGAGGGCGCGAAGCTTTCCTCCGGCGCGCGCGCGGGCTACCTGTTCAACACCACCATCGCCGGGATCGAGGCCGCCGACGCCTGTCTCATCGTCGGCGCCGATCCGCGCCGCGAGGCGCCGCTGGTCAACGCGCGGCTCCGCAAGCGGCATGCGATGGGAGGGTTCCCGGTCGGCCTGATCGGCGAGGCGGTCGATCTTACCTACCGCTACGATCGTCTCGGCAACGACGCCGCGCTGCTGGGCGACGTCGCCGCGGGCGGGCACGCTTTCTGCGCCGTCCTAGACGCGGCGGAAAAGCCGATGATCGTGCTGGGCGAGGGAGCTTTCGCGCGCGCCGACGGGGCGCGAATCCTGGGAACCGCCCGCACCATCGCCGAGCGCTTCGGCATGACGGGAGACGGGTGGAACGGGTTCAACGTACTGCACAGAGCGGCGGCACGGGCCGGCGCGCTCGATCTCGGCCTCGTGCCGGGCGAGGGCGGGCGCGACGTCGAAGCCATCCTCTCCGGCGCGGAGAGCGGCGAAATCGAGACGGTCTATCTGCTCGGCGCCGACGAGATCGACACGTCCAGGCTCGGGAAGGCTTTCGTCGTCTACCAGGGCCACCACGGCGACGCCGGCGCGATGCGGGCCGACGTGATCCTTCCGGGCGCGGCCTACACCGAGAAAGAGGCGACCTACGTCAATCTCGAAGGCCGTCCGCAACGCACCGCCCGCGCGGTGCACCCGCCCGGCGAGGCGCGCGAGGACTGGCGCATTCTCCGCGCGCTGTCGGAAGCCCTCGGCAAGCCTCTACCCTGCGACACGGTCGAGCAGGTGCGCGCCCGGATGGCGGAGATCGCCCCCGTCTTCGCCGGCATCGGGTCGGTCGAAGCGGCGGCATGGGAGGCTTTCGGCGAAGACGGCGGCCCCGATGCCGGACCCTTCGGAACCGTCGTCGACAATTACTATATGACCGATCCGATCTCTCGGTCGTCGGAGACCATGGCCGCCTGCACACGGGCCTTCCTCTCGCCTGCGGAGGCGAAGACCGGCACCGATGGATAGCTTCCTCGACATCTATGTCTGGCCGACGGTCCTGATCGTCCTTTCGATCGTGGCCATCGTCGTGCCGGTTCTCACCGGTGTCGCCTACATGACCTACGCGGAGCGCAAGGTGATCGCCGCCGTGCAACTCCGCAAGGGTCCCAACGTGGTCGGACCGCTCGGCCTCCTTCAGCCGATGGCGGACGGGCTCAAGCTCCTGTTCAAGGAAACCATCATCCCGGTCGGCGCGAACCGGGTCGTGTTCCTGCTGGCGCCGATGCTGACCTTCATCCTGAGCCTGATCGCGTGGGCGGTGATCCCGTTCGACGAGGGCTGGGTGCTCGCCGACATCAATGTCGGAATCCTCTACCTGTTCGCCATTTCCTCGCTGGGCGTTTACGGGATCATCATGGCCGGATGGGCGTCGAACTCGAAATACGCCTTCCTCGGCGCGCTGCGCTCGGCCGCCCAGATGGTGTCCTACGAGGTCGCGATCGGCTTCGTGATCATCAGCGTGCTGCTCTGCGTCGGTTCGCTCAACCTGAGCGAGATCGTCAAGGCGCAGGAGGGGCTGTGGTTCTGCATCCCCCTGTTGCCGATGTTCGTGATGTTCTTCGTCTCGACGCTCGCCGAGACCAACCGCGCGCCCTTCGATCTGCCGGAAGCCGAGGCCGAGCTGGTATCCGGATACAACGTCGAATACTCGTCGATGACCTTCGCGCTCTTCTTCCTCGGCGAATACGCCAACATGATCCTGATGAGTGCGATGACGACGGTGCTGTTCCTCGGCGGCTGGCTGCCGCTGATCGACATCGCGCCGTTCAACTGGATCCCCGGCGTGATCTGGTTCGGCGCGAAGGTCGCGTTCTGCCTGTTCGTTTTCCTGTGGGTTCGGGCGACCTTCCCGCGCTACCGCTACGACCAGCTGATGCGGCTCGGCTGGAAGGTGTTCCTGCCGGGATCGCTGCTGTGGCTGGTGCTGGTCGCCGGCTATCTGGTCGCCACGGGCACCGCGCCGGTGGGAGTGAGATAATGGCCCTGCTCGACCGCTCCGCCCGGGCGCTGTTCCTGACCGAGCTCCTCTCCGGGATGGCGCTCACGCTGCGCTATTTTTTCAAGTCCAAGGTGACCGTCAACTATCCCTTCGAGAAAGGGCCGCTCAGCCCGCGCTTCCGCGGCGAGCACGCGCTTCGCCGCTATCCTAACGGCGAGGAGCGCTGCATCGCCTGCAAGCTGTGCGAGGCGATCTGCCCGGCCCAGGCGATCACCATCGAGGCCGAGCCGCGCGCCGACGGCAGCCGGCGGACGACGCGCTACGACATCGACATGACCAAGTGCATCTATTGCGGGTTCTGCGAGGAAGCGTGCCCGGTGGATGCCATCGTGGAGGGACCCAATTTCGAGTTCGCGACCGAGACCCGCGAGGAGCTGATGTACAACAAGGAGAAGCTCCTCGACAACGGCGACCGCTGGGAGGCGGACCTCGCCGCCAGGCTCAGCGCGGACGCGCCGTACCGCTAGGGGCGTCCGATGATCGTCCAGACTATCGCGTTCTATCTCTTCGCGGCCGTGACCGTGGCTGCCGGCGTGATGGTGATCTCCGCGCGCAACCCGGTGCATTCGGTCCTGTTCCTGATCCTCGCCTTCTTCAACGCGGCCGGTCTGTTCGTCCTCATGGGCGCCGAGTTCATCGCGATGGTGCTGGTGATCGTCTATGTCGGCGCCGTGGCGGTTCTCTTCCTGTTCGTGGTGATGATGCTCGACATCAACTTCGTCGAGCTGCGCCAGGGTTTTCTTCAATATCTGCCGATCGGGGCGATGATCGGGATCGTCCTGATGGCCGAGCTCGTGCTGGTCTTCGCCGGCTGGGCGTTCGCGTCGGAGGAGACGGTGGTCAAGGCATCTCCGACCCCGCCCGCGGGGGAGGTGACCAACACCCACGCGCTCGGGAAGATCCTCTATACCGACTACATCTACGCCTTCCAGGCGGCCGGGGTAATCCTGCTGATCGCCATGATCGGCGCCATCGTGCTCACGCTTCGGGCGCGCGAGGGGGTGCGCAAGCAGCGCATCGGAGACCAGCTAAGCCGCGGCCGCGCCGATGCGGTCGAGCTCAAGAAAGTCGAGCCCGGGAGCGGCGTCTGAGGTGGTCGGTCTCGCGCATTACCTGACGGTCGCGGCGATCCTGTTCACGCTCGGGATCTTCGGCATCTTCCTCAACCGGAAGAACGTCATCGTCATCCTGATGTCGATCGAGCTGATCCTGCTCTCGGTCAACATCAATCTCGTCGCCTTCTCGGTCCACCACCAAGACCTAGCGGGCCAGGTCTTCGCGTTGCTCGTGCTCGCCATCGCGGCGGCGGAGGCGGCGATCGGGCTCGCCATCATCGTCGTCTATTTCCGGAACCGCGGCTCCATCGCGGTCGAGGACATCAACCTGATGCGGGGCTAGGGCGTGCTTTATTCGCTTGCCGTGTTCCTGCCGCTGATCGGAGCGGCCGTCGCCGGTCTGTTCGGGCGGCTGATCGGCGACCGGGCCTCGCAATACGTGACCTGCGGGGCGCTGATCGCCTCGGCAGCGATCTCGACGCTGATTCTCTACGAGGTCGCGCTTGGCGGCGAGCCACGCACGATCGTGCTGTTCTCCTGGATCACCTCGGGCACGTTCGATGTCGTCTGGTCGCTGCGTTTCGACCAGTTGACCGCGGTGATGGTGTTCGTCGTCTCCCTGGTCTCGGCCTGCGTCCACGTCTACTCGATCGGCTACATGCACCACGACCCGTCGATCCCGCGGTTCATGGCGTATCTCAGCCTGTTCACCTTCTTCATGCTAGCGCTGGTCACGGCGGACAACCTGCTGCAGCTCTTCTTCGGCTGGGAGGGTGTCGGGCTCTGCTCCTACTTCCTGATCGGATTCTGGTACGACCGGCCGGCAGCGAACGCCGCCGCGATCAAGGCCTTCATCGTGAACCGGATCGGCGATTTCGGCTTCGCGCTCGGAATCATGGGCGTGTTCCTGGTCTTCGGGTCGATCGAGTTCTCGACGATCTTCTCGGCCGCGCCCGAGAAGGCGGACGCGACGATCTCCTTCCTGGGCTACGAGGCGCACGCGCTGACCGTGCTTTGCATCCTGCTGTTCATCGGCGCGATGGGGAAATCGGCCCAGCTCGGCCTCCACACCTGGCTGCCCGACGCGATGGAAGGCCCTACCCCGGTGTCCGCGCTGATCCACGCGGCGACCATGGTCACGGCCGGCGTCTTCCTGGTGGCCCGTATGTCGCCGCTCTTCGAATATTCTCCGGCGGCGTTGACCCTGGTGGTCGTGATCGGCGCCGCGACAGCGTTCTTCGCCGCGACCATCGGGCTCTGTCAGAACGACATCAAGCGGGTGATCGCCTATTCGACCTGCAGCCAGCTCGGCTACATGTTCTTCGCCTGCGGGGTTTCGGCCTATTCGGCGGGCATCTTCCATCTGATGACCCACGCCTTCTTCAAGGCGTTGCTGTTCCTCGGCGCGGGCTCGGTCATCCACGCGATGTCGTCCGAACAGGACATGAGGAAGATGGGCGGCCTCTACGCCCTGATCCCGCTCACCTACGGGCTGATGTGGGTAGGCAGCCTGGCTCTGGCGGGCATTCCGATCTTCGCCGGGTTCTATTCCAAGGATGTGATCATCGAGTCCGCCTTCGGCGCGCATACCCTTGCCGGAGATTTCGCCTTCTGGGCCGGGATCGCGGCGGCCTTCATGACTGCGTTCTACTCGTGGCGGCTCCTGATCATGACCTTCCACGGCGTGGCCAGAGCGGACGAGCGCACCATGGCGCATGTCCACGAGTCGCCCAAATCGATGACCGTGCCGCTGATCGTGCTCGCGATCGGCGCGGTGTTCTCCGGCATGCTCGGATACCACTATTTCGTGGGCGACGGGCTCAAGGAGTTCTGGGGAGACTCGATCTTCGTCCTTCCGGGCCACGACGCGCTGGAAAACGCTCACCACTCGCCGCTCTGGGTCATCGCCCTGCCGATCGTCGTTGCGGTCGCCGGGATCGCGCTCGCCTACTGGTTATACATGTTCAGACCGTCCATCCCGGGCGAGCTCGCCGGCAGGTTCGGCGCGGTCTACCGCTTCCTGCTCAACAAGTGGTACTTCGACGAGCTCTACGACTGGCTCTTCGTCCGTCCGGCGCACCGGGTCGGGCGCGGCCTCTGGAAGGAGGGCGACGGCACGCTGATCGACGGGCTCGGCCCGGACGGGCTCTCGGCGGTCGCGCGGGTACTCGCGCGTCGGGTCAGCATGCTGCAATCGGGCTACGTCTATCACTACGCGTTCGCGATGCTGATCGGCGTCGCCGCCTTCGTGACCTGGTATCTCTACGCGCACGGCTAGGGGGCGAACGGCGTGACCGACTGGCCGATCCTGAGCCTGATCATCTTCCTGCCGACGGTGGGCGCGCTTTTCGTGTTCCTGGTGCGCGGCGACACGCGCATCGTGGCGCGCAATGCGCGGATGACCGCGCTCTGGACCTCGTTGATCACGTTCGTCCTGTCGCTTGGAATCTGGATCGATTTCGACACCTCGACGGCCGCGTTCCAGTTCGTCGAGCGCGCCGACTGGATCCCCATTCTCGGCGCGAGCTACCACCTGGGCGTCGACGGCATATCGATGCTGTTCGTGATCCTTTCGACCTTCCTCACCCCGCTCTGCATCCTGGCGAGCTGGGAGGCGATCCAGACCCGCGTCAAGGAATACATGATCGCCTTCCTGCTGCTCGAGACCTTCATGGTCGGGATGTTCTGCGCGCTCGATTTCGTGCTGTTCTACATCTTCTTCGAGGGCGTGCTGATCCCGATGTTCCTGATCATCGGTGTCTGGGGCGGGGCGAACCGGGTCTACGCGGCGTTCAAGTTCTTCCTCTACACGCTGACCGGCTCGGTTCTGATGCTGGTCGCGATCATGGTGATCTACTTCGACGCCGAGACGACCGACATCGTCGAGCTGCTCAAGATCGGCTTCGACCCCGACGTCCAGATCTGGCTCTGGCTCGCCTTCTTCGCGAGCTTCGCGGTCAAGGTGCCGATGTGGCCGGTCCACACGTGGCTGCCCGACGCCCATGTCGAGGCCCCGACGGCGGGCTCGGTGATCCTCGCCGGCGTACTCCTGAAGATGGGCGCCTACGGCTTCCTCCGCTTCTCGCTGCCGATGCTCCCGGTGGCGAGCGATTTCTTCGCCCCCCTGGTCTTCACGCTGAGCATTATCGCGATCATCTACACCTCCCTCGTCGCGCTCGCGCAGGAGGACATGAAGAAGCTGATCGCCTATTCGTCGGTCGCCCATATGGGCTTCGTCACGATCGGGATCTTCACCGTCAGGACGCAGGGCGTGGAGGGCGCGATCGTCCAGATGCTGAGCCACGGGGTGATTTCCGCCGCCCTGTTCCTCTGCGTCGGCGTGGTCTACGACCGGCTGCATTCGCGCGAGATCGCGCGCTATGGCGGGCTGGTTCACCGGATGCCGGTCTACGCCGCGGTGTTCATGGTGTTCATGCTGGGCTCGGTCGGGCTGCCCGGGACCAGCGGGTTCGTGGGCGAATTCCTGGTCCTCGTCGGAGCCTTCCAGGTCAACACCTGGCTGGCGCTGCTCGCGACCAGCGGCATCGTCCTCGGCGCCGCCTACATGCTCTACCTCTACCGCAGGGTGATCTTCGGCGAGCTCACCAAGGAAGACCTGAAGACGATGACCGACCTCAGCCGGCGCGAAATCGCGGTCTTCGCGCCGCTCGTCGCGGCGACGCTGTGGATGGGTATCTGGCCGGAACCGTTCCTCGACGTGGTGCACGCATCGGTTGCCAACCTGATCGAGAGTTACGAAGTCGCGCTCAGGGCCGCCGACGCGGTCGCGGTGGCTGGAAGGTGAGGGCCGGGAAATGACCAGCGTGCTGCCGGAGCTCACCCTGATCCTGCCCGAGCTGATCCTGGTCTGCGGTGCGATGGCGCTGCTGATGGTGGGCGTCTTCACCGGCGACCGTTCCTACCATTCGGTGAGCTGGATCTCGGTTTTCGTGATCGTCGGGGCCGGAATCGCGGCCAGCGCGACGACCGAGCTCCGGACCACCCTGTTCGGCGATCAGTTCGTCGTCGATGCCTTCGGCCACTTCATGAAGTGGCTGGTGTTCATCGGCTCCGCGCTGGCCATCGTCATGTCGTTCGGATACAACCGGCGCGAGCAGATCGGCCGCCCCGAATACCCGATCCTGATCGTCTTCGCGACGCTCGGGATGTCGATGATGATATCGGCGAACGACCTGATCTCGCTCTATGTCGGGCTGGAACTGCAGTCGCTCGCGCTCTATGTGATCGCCGCGTTCCGGCGCGATTCCGCGCGCTCCTCCGAAGCGGGTCTCAAGTATTTCGTGCTCGGCGCGCTGTCCTCGGGAATGCTGCTCTACGGCTGCTCGATGGTCTACGGCTTCGCCGGATCGACCAATTTCGAGACCCTGGCCGGGCTGTTCTCCAGCGCCGACACGGCGCCGGAGATAGGGGTCATCGTCGGTCTCGTGTTCGTCATCGCCGGGCTCGCCTTCAAGATCTCGGCCGTTCCCTTCCACATGTGGACGCCCGACGTCTATCAGGGCGCGCCGACTCCGGTAACCGCGTTCTTCGCCATCGCGCCGAAGGTCGCCGCGATGGCGTTGTTCGTCCGCGTCCTCGTGGGACCTTTCTTCGACCTGTTCCAGGAGTGGCAGCAGGTCGTCGTGTTCATCTCGATACTCTCGATGGTCCTGGGCTCGCTCGCGGCGATCTGGCAGACCAACATCAAGCGGCTCTTGGCATACAGTTCGATCGGGCATGTCGGTTTCGCGCTGGTCGGGCTCGCGGCCGGCAGCACCGACGGTGTGCGCGGAATCGCGATCTACATGGCGGTCTATCTGGTGATGACGGCGGGCACGTTCTGCTGCGTGCTGGCGATGCGCCAGAACGGGCGCATGGTGGAGGATCTGACGGACCTGGCCGGGCTGTCCCGCAACGCGCCCCTCATGGCGCTCGCGCTCGCGATCTTCATGTTCTCGATGGCGGGGATCCCGCCGCTCGCGGGGTTCTTCTCCAAGCTCTACGTCTTTCTCGCGGCGGTCGATGCCGGGCTCTACACGCTGGCCGTGATCGGCGTGCTGACCAGCGTGGTGTCGGCCTTCTACTATCTGAGGATCGTCAAGATCATGTATTTCGACGAGCCCGCGGAGGCCTTCGACAGGCCGATGGGGCGCAGCCTCGCCGCGATCGTCACGGTCTCCAGCGTGCTGGTGGTCGCGTTCATCGCCTTTCAGACCCCCATCGTGCGTGCCGCCGAGGTGGCGGCCGCCGTCCTCTTCTTCTCCTGACCGGCCGGTGCGCCTCCCGGACGGCTATCGGCTCGTCAGTCTTCATCGGATCGACAGCACCAATGCCGAGGCGCTCCGCCGCGCGGCGGAGGGAGCGCCGCACGGGACCGTGGTGCTGGCGGCAGAGCAGACCGCGGGCCGCGGCAGGCGCGGCAGAAGCTGGCTTCCGGCGCCCGGCAACCTCTATATGACCGTCCTTGTCCGACCGCCCGAGGGCCGCGCCACCGCACAGCTTTCCTTCGTCGCCGCGGTCGCTCTCGGAGAAGCGATGGACCCGGAAACGGATTTCCGGTTCAAATGGCCCAACGATCTCCTGGTGGGAGGACGCAAGATCGCCGGTATTCTGATCGAGGCCGACGGCGACGCCGCCGCCGTGGGAATCGGGCTCAACGCGGCCCGAACCCCGGACGGAGTCTCGGATACCGCCGCCGATCTGGGCGGGCGGACCGACGCCGAGACGCTCTGCGGCAGGATCTGCAGCGCCTTCGCCGGCTGGTATCGCCGCTGGCTGGACGACGGGTTCGGTCCGGTGCGCGACGCCTGGCTTTCGCGCGCCGCCGGGATAGGCGAGATCGCCACGGCCCGATCGGCGCAGGGAACGGTCAGCGGCCGTTTCAACCGCTTGACGGCGGATGGCGCGGCAGTCCTTGTGGACGCCTCGGGGACCGAGATCGAAATCGCCGCGGGCGAGGTTTTCTTCGGGAGGCGCGCGTGCTCCTGACCGTCGATTCGGGAAACACCAATATCGTCTTCGCCCTCTATGAGGGGGAAGAACAGCGCGGCGTCTGGCGCAGCTCGAGCGATGCGAAGCGCACGGCGGACGAATACGCGGTCTGGCTCAGCCAGCTGATGTCGCTTCGCGGACTCACTGCATCCGATGTCGATGCCGCGATCATCGCCACCGTCGTTCCCGAGGCGCTGTTCAGCCTGCGGAGCCTATGCCGCAGCTATTTCGACTGCGATCCGCTGGTGGTCGGGGAGTCGGGGGTGGAGCTCGGCGTCGGAGTCCTGGTGGACAGCCCGTCCGAGGTCGGCACGGATCGGCTGGTCAACGCCGTCGGCGCGCACGAACGCTTCGGCGGCCCGCTGATCGTGATCGACTTCGGCACCGCCACGACCTTCGATGTCGTCGACGGGGAGGGGAGCTATGTCGGCGGCGTGATCGCGCCCGGAATCAACCTTTCCCTCGATGCCCTCCACGCGGCGGCCGCGCAACTGCCGCGGGTGGCCGTCCGACGCCCGCCGAGCGTGATCGGCAAGCGGACCGTGCCGGCGATGTTGTCGGGCGTCTACTGGGGCTATATCGGGCTGATCGAGGGGCTGGTGGCGCGCATCGTGGAGGAGTTCGGCACCGACATGAAAGTCATCGCCACGGGCGGGCTCGCTCCGCTCTTCGCCGAGGGCACTCCCGTAATCCGGGAAGTCGATTCCGAGATGACGCTCCGCGGCCTCGCCTCGATATGGCGTCGGAACCGGACCGCATGACGGCGCTGGTGCCGGGCCGGGACGAACTGCTCTTCGTCGCGCTCGGCGGCGCCGGCGAGATCGGCATGAACCTCAATCTCTACGGTGCCGACGGGCGCTGGCTGATGGTGGATTTGGGGATCGGATTCGGCGACGAGTCGACGCCGGGAATGGACGTCCTCGTTCCCGATCCCGGCTTCATCGTGGAACGACGCGACGCGCTCGAAGCCATCGTGGTGACGCATGCGCACGAGGACCATCTGGGCGCGGTTGCCGTTCTCTGGCCCAAGTTGCGGTGCCCGGTCTACGCGTCCCCGTTCGCCGCGGCGGTCCTGAGGCGGAAGCTCGCCGAGGCCGGCCTGGACGACGTGCCGCTGCGCGTCGTCGCCGCGAACGAGCGCTTCGAGGCCGGCCCTTTCGAGGTCGAATTCTTCACCGCTGCGCATTCGATTCCCGAGGGACACGTGCTGGCAATTCGCACCGAGGCGGGACTGGCCGTGCACGCGACCGACTGGAAGTTCGATCCCGCGCCTCTGGTGGGGGCGGAGACCGATATGGACGGGCTGCGCGCGCTGGGCGGGGAAGGCGTCCGCGCCCTGATGATCGATTCCACCAACGCCATGGTGGACGGCAGCGCCGGTTCGGAGGGCGCGCTTCGGGAGAGCCTCACCGACATTATCGCCGAGTGCACCGGGCGCGTGGCAGTTGCCTGCTTTTCGAGCAACATCGCGCGGATTCAGACCATCGCGCATGCGGCGGCGGTCAACGACCGGCAGACCTGCCTCGTGGGCCGTTCGATGTGGCGCATGGTCGAGGCCGCGCGCGAGACCGGCTATCTCGCCGACACGGCGCCATTCCTGACCGAGCACGACGCGGGATACCTTCCCCCGGAAAGAGTGGTGATGGCGGTGACGGGAAGCCAAGGAGAACGGCGGGCGGCGCTGACCCGTATCGCCGCCAACGACCATCCCGCCGTCGCGCTCGAGGCCGGAGACACGGTGATCTATTCCTCGCGGCAGATCCCGGGCAACGAGGTCGCGATCGGCCGGGTGCAGAACCAGCTCGCCCGACAGGGGATCGAGGTGATTGTCGACGGCGCCCGCGAGACCCACGTCTCGGGCCATCCCGCGCGCGACGAGTTGCGTTCCCTCTACGATTGCCTCAAGCCCGCATGCGTCGTGCCGATCCACGGCGAGGCCCGGCATCTGTTCGAACAGGTCGCGCTGGCCGAGGAGGCCGGCGTCGCCGATGCGCTGGTGGCGGAGAACGGCACCATGGTCAGGCTGATCCCCGGCCCGCTGGAGCCGGTGGGCGCGGTCGAGACGGGTCGACTCGGCGTCGACGGCAAGCAGCTCGTGCCGCTCGACGGCCAAACGGTACGCGCGCGCCACCGGATCGGCGCCGCCGGCTTGGCGGTCGCAACGGTGGTCCTCGACGGCCGCGGCAGGCTGGCCGCGGACCCCATGGTCTCCCTGCAAGGCGTCACCGAGCCCAACGAGGCGGAAGAGTTCGAGGAAGACGCGATCGATGCGCTGATCGATGCCATCGAGGAGCTCCCGAAGAACGCGCGGCAAGACGACGAGCGAATCGAGAAGACGGCGCGGAGCGCGGTCTCCGGAACGCTCCGGCGGGCCACCGGCAAGCGTCCCGCGATCCAGGTTCACGTGGTCCGGATCTAAACGGAGCCAGGGGAATGGGTTGGGTCTCCGGTATCGTCGTCTTTCTCATCCTCTGGTGGCTGGTCTTCTTCGTCACCCTTCCCTTCGGGATCCGCTCCCCGCACGAAGCTGGCGAGACGGTCGGGGAGGGTCATGCGGACGGCGCCCCCGTCCGGCCCCGCCTGTGGCTAAAGGCCGGCGCGACCACCGTCGTCACCGCGATAATCTGGGGCATCATTTACTGGCTTGTCGCGTCCGATCTGATTTCGTTCCGCGGCTGAACCCATGTCCTATTGCGACATCGCCCCCGGCCATCCGTTCCATGGCCCTTATCACGACACCGAGTACGGATTTCCCGTCCGCGACGACGCGGTCCTGTTCGAGCGTTTTGTATTGGAGATCAACCAGGCCGGGCTGTCCTGGCTCACGGTTCTCAAGAAGCGCAAAGCGTTCCTCGACGCGTTCGAGGGCTTCGATGTCGGCACGGTCGCCCGCTACGGGGAACCCGAGAGGACGCGGCTTCTCTCTGACGCTGGGATAATCCGCAACCGGCTGAAGATCGACGCCGCGATCCACAATGCACGCGTTATCGAAGAGTTGATCGCCGAGCATGGCTCCTTCGCCGCATGGCTCGACCGCCAGCACCCGCTGCCCAAGGACGACTGGGTGAAGCTGTTCCGGAAAACGTTCCGGTTCACCGGAGGCGAGATCACGGGCGAATTCCTGATGAGCACGGGATACCTTCCGGGCGCGCACGACGAAAGCTGCCCGGTCTATCGCGAGATCCTGACGAAGCGTCCCGCCTGGAGCACGGTCTGACCGGAAAGGGGCTGGAAGCGTGCGGCCCGGAAACGAATATGCCATGATTGCGGTCTCCGCGACGTGAGCACGATGAAGAGCGCGCCCGGGAAATCGATGCAACGATGGAAGAGTGGTAGCAGTGGCGTCCGATGACGCGACGGCGCGTCTCGCGCTTGCCGGTATCTGCAAGACATTTCCGGGCGTCGTCGCGAACGACGGCGTCTCGCTTACGCTCAGGCCCGGCGAAATCCACGCGCTCCTGGGCGAAAACGGGGCCGGCAAGTCGACCCTTGTGAAGATCGTATACGGCGTGCTGCGCGCCGATTCGGGCGAAATGCGGTGGAACGGACAACCCGTCCAGGTCGCATCGCCCGCCCAGGCGCGCAGGCTGGGCATCGGCATGGTGTTCCAGCACTTCTCGCTGTTCGACTCGCTGTCCGTGGCGGAGAACATCGCGCTCGGAATCGACGAAAAGGTCCCGATGCGCGATCTCACGGAGCGGATCGGCGAAGTATCGGCGCATTACGGGCTCGCTCTCGATCCGGGCAGGCACGTGCACACGCTCTCGGTAGGGGAGCGCCAGCGGGTAGAGATCGTCCGTTGCCTGCTGCAGAACCCGAGCCTCCTGATCATGGACGAGCCGACATCGGTGCTGACCCCGCAGGAGGCCGGCCGCCTGTTCGAGACGCTGCGCCAGCTCGCCTCGGAAGGCGTCACGGTGCTCTACATCTCGCACAAGCTGGAAGAGATCCGCGCGCTGTGCCAGGCAGCGACGGTGCTGCGCGGGGGAAAGGTGGTCGCGACCTGCGATCCGCGCACGGAAACGGCCTGGAGCCTCGCCCAGATGATGATCGGAGGCGAGCTCGCGACCCCCGTCCGGGGCGGGATGGACGAGACGGGGAGCGAACGGCTGACCGTGAGAAACCTGTCGCTCGAATCCGAGCACCCGTTCGGCACGCCGATCCGCGACGTGAGCCTGACCGTGCGCGCCGGCGAGATCCTCGGTATCGCGGGCGTCGCCGGGAACGGCCAGCCGGAGCTCCTCGCGGCGCTGAGCGGGGAGACGCTGTGCCCGCAAGCCGACGCCATTCTGCTCGACGGCCGGCCGGTCGGCCGCCTGGGCCCGCGGGCCCGCCGCGCGCGCGGTGTCTGCGTCGTGCCGGAAGAACGTCTGGGCCAGGGCACGGTGCCCGAGATGACGCTCTCCGAGAACGGCTTCCTCAGCGCCTATCTTCGGAGCGGGATGCTGCGCCAGGGGCTTCTCCAGCTGCGCGCCATGTCCCGCTTCGCCACGGACATCATAGAAGCCTATAGCGTGATGACACCCGGACCGGCGGCGGCGGCGGGGAGTCTTTCGGGCGGCAATCTGCAGAAATTCATTATCGGACGCGAAATCCTCCAGGATCCCGATATCCTCATTGCCGCGCATCCGACCTGGGGGGTCGACGCCGGCGCGGCGGCGGCGATCCAGCAGGCATTGCTCGACCTGGCCAAGGCGGGCGCGGCGGTCCTGGTCATTTCCCAGGATCTCGACGAGCTGTTCGCGATCAGCGACCGGCTCGCGGTGATCTGCGAGGGCCGGCTGTCGGCCAGCCGGCACACAAGGGATACGACCGTGGAGCAGGCGGGCCTTCTCATGGGCGGCATGTTCGACGAGGCCGGCGAGATTATCGAGACCCATGCTGCCTAGGCTCGAACCCCGAAGCGGCGTCTCGGCCGCGATGATGCTGTTTACGCCGGCGATCGCCGTGGGCCTGACGCTGATCGCCGGGGTCATCATGTTCGCGGCACTCGGATTCGACCCGGGACGCGCGCTCTACACGTTCTTCGTCAAGCCGGTGTCGACCCTTTACGGCGTCTCGGAATTGCTGGTCAAGGCGACGCCGCTCGCGATAATCGGTATCGGACTGGCGCTCGGCTTCCGCGCCAACGTGTGGAATATCGGCGCGGAGGGGCAGTTCACGCTCGGCGCGATCTGCGGCGGTGGGGTGGCGCTCGCGCTTCACGGCGTGGAGAGCTGGCTGGTCCTGCCCGCGATGGCCCTCGCGGGCATTCTCGGCGGTCTGGCATGGGGCGCGATCCCCGCTCTCCTGAGGGTTCGGTTCAACGCCAACGAAATCCTCACCAGCCTGATGCTGACCTATGTGGCGACGCTGTTGCTGAGCTACCTCGTCCATGGGCCGTGGCGAGACCCGGAAGGGCTGAACTTCCCCGAATCGCGCATGTTCGAAGATTCGGCGCTGCTGCCCAACATCCTCGACGAGACCCGGCTCTCCATCGCCGCCCCGATCGCGCTCCTTATTATCCTCGCCGGATGGCTGGTGCTGAGCCGCGCCTTTCTCGGTTTCCAGATCAAGGTGGTCGGACAGTCGCCGGCAGCCGCCAGCTATGCCGGGTTCTCGGAGAAGAAGCTGATCTGGACGACGCTCTGCGTTTCCGGCGCGCTGGCCGGCCTGGCGGGAATGTTCGAGGTGTCCGGGCCAATCGGCCAGCTCCATCCCGTCGTGTCGCCGGGTTACGGCTTCACCGCGATCATCGTCGCCTTCCTCGGCCGACTGCACCCGGTCGGGGTCCTGTTCGCGTCTCTCCTGATCGCGCTCAGCTATCTGGGCGGAGAGCTGGCGCAGATCGAGCTAAAGCTCCCGCTGGCGCTCACCGGCGTGTTCCAGGGGATGCTGCTCTTCTTCCTGCTGGGGACGGATGTGCTGATCCGCTACCGCGTCCGTTTCGGCCGGCGCGGCGCGCGTATCGCGCTGCCGCAGGGAGGCTGAGTTGGATACCGCCGCCGCGGTCATCGTTTCCATGATGGCGGCCGCGACGCCGCTGCTCTACGCGGCGCTCGGCGAGCTCGTGACCGAAAAATCCGGCGTTCTCAATCTCGGGGTCGAGGGGATGATGATCACCGGCGCGGTGACCGCCTTCGCCACGGCGACGATCACCGGGAGCTCGGCGATCGGCATCGTTGCCGGAGCAGCGGCCGCGATGGCACTTTCGCTGATCTTCGCCGTGCTGACCCTTTCGCTCGTGGCCAACCAGGTCGCGACGGGGCTCGCGCTCACGATCTTCGGCATCGGGCTCAGCGCGCTGATCGGCCAGGGTTATGTCGGCACGCCGCTCGATGCCCTGCCCAAGCTCGACATTCCAGGTATCAGCGACATCGCCTTCATCGGTCCGGTGCTCTTCGGCCACGACTTCCTGATCTATTTCTCCTTCGTGATGGTCGGTGCCGTGGCGTGGTTTCTCTACCGGACCCGCGCGGGGCTGGTGCTGCGCGCGGTGGGCGAGTCGCACGACGCCGCGCACGCGATCGGCTATCCGGTCATCGGCATCCGCTATCTCGCCGTCGCCTTCGGCGGCGCGATGGCCGGGGTGGGCGGAGCCTATCTCTCCGTCGCCTATACCCCGATGTGGATCGAGAACATGACCGCGGGGAGGGGATGGATCGCGCTCGCGCTCGTGGTGTTCGCGACCTGGCGGCCGGGCAGGGTGCTGCTCGGCGCCTATCTGTTTGGCGGCGTCACCATCCTGCAGCTCCACGGCCAGGGGTTCGGTCTCGGCGTCGCATCGCAGATCCTCTCGATGCTGCCCTATCTGGCGACGATCCTGGTCCTGGTGCTCATATCCAGCGACCGCGCCCTGATCCGGCTCAACGCGCCCGCCGATATCGGCAAGATTTTCCGCCCCGCAAGCTGACGGATGGCCTTACCACCCGCAACTTGGTTGGGTTATCCTGTGTCGTACCGCAAGACAAGGAGAGGCGATCCATGAAACGTGCAGGACTGTTGCTTGCCGCCGCGGCCGCTCTCGGGCTCGCCGCCGGGGCCCAAGCCGCCGACAAGCTAAAGGTGGGTTTCGTCTATGTCGGCCCGATCGGCGACCACGGCTGGACCTATCGCCACGACGTCGGCCGCCTGGCCATCGAGAAGGCCTTGGGTGACAAGGTCGAGACGACCTATGTCGAGAGCGTGAGCGAAGGCGCCGACGCCGAACGCGTCATCCGCCAGCTCGCCTCGACTGGCCACGGCCTGATCTTCACCACCTCGTTCGGCTTCATGAACCCGACCGTCAAGGTCGCCAAGAAGTTCCCCAAGGTGAAGTTCGAGCACGCCACGGGTTACAAGCGCGCGCCCAACGTCTCGACCTATTCGGCCCGGTTCTACGAGGGCCGCACGGTGGCCGGGCTGATCGCGGGCAAGATGACCAAGTCGAACGTCATCGGCTACATCGCCTCATTCCCGATTCCCGAGGTCGTGCGCGGAATCAACGCGTTCACGCTCGCGTTGCGCGAGGTGAATCCCAAGGCCGAGGTCAAGGTGGTCTGGGTCAACACATGGTACGACCCCGGCAAGGAAGGCGACGCCGCCAAGGCGCTGATCGACCAAGGCGCCGACGTCATCCTGCAGCACACCGATTCGCCGGCCCCGGTGCAGATCGCGCAGAAGCGCGGCGTCTGGGCGGTCGGCCAAGCCTCCGACATGACCAAGTTCGGATCCAAGGCGCATCTGACCGCGATCATCGACAACTGGGACCGCTACTACGTCGCCCGTGCCAAGGCGGTGCTCGACGGCACCTGGAAGTCGGAGGACGTATGGGACGGACTCAAGCCGGGCATGGTGGAGATGGCGCCCTACAACCCGGCGATCCCCAAGGACGTGGTCGCGCTCGCCAAGCAGGCGGAAGAGGACATCAAGTCGGGCAAGCGCCACCCGTTCCAGGGGCCGGTGCGCGACCAGGCCGGCAAGGTCGTCATCGCCAAGGGCAAGACGGCCGACGACAAGATGCTGCTCTCGATGGACTGGTATGTCGAGGGCGTGCAGGGCAAGCTGCCCGGCAAGTAGTCTACCGACGCTTCGAAGAGCCCGGCGCGGCCGCCGCGCCGGGCTTTTTCCTGCCGGATTGCGGGCTTCCGGGCCATTTTGTAGAGTCCGCCGCCCCTTGAACCTGCCCGGACGAAGGTCCAGATGCGGCTGTCCACGTTCTTCATGCCCACGTCGAGGGACGACCCGGCCGAGGCGCAGATCGTCTCGCACCGGCTGATGCTGCGCGCCGGCATGATCCGCCAGGCGAGCGCCGGGATCTATTCCTGGCTGCCGCTCGGCTACCGAGTGCTGCGCAATGTGGAGCGGATCGTCCGCGAGGAACAGGACCGCGCGGGCTGCCAGGAAATGCTGATGCCCACCATCCAGTCCGCCGATCTATGGCGCGAAAGCGGGCGTTACGAGGGTTACGGCAAGGAGATGCTGCGCATCGAGGACCGGCACGGCCGCGACATGCTGTACGGCCCCACCAACGAGGAGCAGATCACCGAAATCTTCAGTCATTACATTAAGAGTTACAGAGAAATCCCTAAAATACTTTATCATATTCAGTGGAAATTCCGCGACGAAGTGCGTCCGCGCTTCGGCGTGATGCGGGGCCGCGAGTTCCTGATGAAGGACGGCTACTCCTTCGATCTGGACTACGAGGGCGCGCGCCGGTCCTACAACAAGATGTTCGTCTCTTACCTGCGGACCTTCGCGCGGCTCGGGCTGAAGGCGATCCCGATGGAGGCCGACACCGGGCCGATCGGCGGCGATCTCAGCCACGAGTTCATCATCCTCGCCGGAACCGGGGAGAGCGAGGTCTATTGCCACCGCGCCCTGATCGAGCAGGACGTGCTCGGCACGGACGTGGACTACGACGGAGACCTCGCGCCGGAGGTCGCGCGCTGGACCGAACACTACGCGGCGACCGACGAAAAATTCGACGAGTCGGAAGCGGCGGCGCTCGGAGACGACCTGGTCCGGGCGCGCGGGATCGAGGTCGGCCACATTTTTTACTTTGGCACCAAGTATTCGAAGACGATGAACGCCGCGGTGCGCGGCCCGGACGACGAGGAGATATTCCTCGAGATGGGATCTTACGGCATCGGCGTATCGCGCCTCGTCGGCGCCATCATCGAGGCCTCGCACGACGACGACGGGATCGTCTGGCCCGATACGGTTGCCCCGTTCCGCGTCGGGGTGATCAATCTCAAGGCGGGCGATCCGAAGTGCGACGACGCCTGCGACAGCATCTACCGGACGCTCCGGGGAACCGGCTGCGAGACCCTGGTCGACGACCGAACCCTGCGGGCGGGCGCGAAATTCGCGGACATGGATCTGATCGGCCTGCCGTGGCAGGTCATCGTGGGTCCGCGGGGAATCGGTAACGGCAGCGTCGAACTCAAGCGGCGCGATACCGGGGCGCGCGAGGAGGTCTCGATCGATTCCGCGCTCTCGCGGCTGACAGAGTCGGCCGGCGCCGGAGGCCCGGCCGCTTCGTGATTTTCTCGCCCTTCGAGCGCATGATCGCGATGCGCTACCTGCGCGCCCGGCGCGAAGAGGGCTTCATTTCGGTCATCGCGGGGTTCTCGCTCGCCGGCATCGCGCTCGGGGTCGGCACGCTGATCGTCGTCATGTCGGTGATGAACGGTTTCCGGGCCGAGCTCATGTCCAAAATCCTGGGACTCAACGGTCATCTGGGGGTGCGCGCGGAGAGCGGCGCGCTCCAGGACTTCGATCCGCTGGCGAAACGGCTCCGGACCGTTCCCGGCGTCGTCAGCGTCACCCCGATCGTCGAGGGGCAGGTGATGGCGGCCGCCAACGGGGTGGCGGGCGGCGCCCTCGTCCGGGCGCTGCGACCGGATGACCTCAAGGCGCGGCGCATCGTCGCCGATAACATCCGCGGCGGCAGTCTGGACGATTTCCAGGGTCGAAGTGCCGTGATGGTCGGCGAAAATTTCGCGCGACGATTCGGGCTCACCCCCGGCTCCGCGCTGCGGCTGATCTCGCCGCAATCCAAGACGACCGCCTTCGGTACCGTGCCGCGTATCAAGACCTACAAAGTGGCCGCGATCTTCCATCTCGGCATGTTCCAATACGACAACGGTTTCGTGTTCATGCCGCTCGAAGCGGCCCAGCTCTATTTCCGGACCGGATCGGGGGTGAGCCAGCTCGAGGTTTTCGTCGAAGACCCCGACGACCTGAGCGACATAAAGGATTTGATTGAGGCACGCGCGGAGCGCGAGTTGCGGCTGATCGACTGGCAGCAGACCAACGCCACCTTCTTCAACGCGGTGGAGGTGGAGCGGAACGTAATGTTCCTGATCCTCACGCTGATCATCCTGGTGGCCGCCTTCAATATCGTTTCCAGCCTCATCATGCTGGTGAAGGACAAGGGATCGGCCATCGCGATCCTGAGGACGATGGGGGCGAGCCGGGCCGCGGTGATGCGGATATTCCTGCTTGCCGGGGCCTCCATCGGCATTGTCGGAACCGCGATCGGCTTCGCGCTGGGTCTGGCGTTCGCCAGCAACATCGAGACCATCCGCCGCTGGCTGGAAGGACTCTCCGGCACCGATCTCTTCTCCGCCGAGATCTATTTCCTGTCCAGGTTGCCCTCTCGGGTCGAGACCGGCGACGTGGTGCTCGTCGTCGCCATGTCGATCGTGCTCTCGCTTCTGGCGACGCTCTATCCGGCGTGGAGGGCGGCCCGCCTCGATCCGGTGGAAGCGCTCCGCTATGAGTGACGCGGCGCCCGCCGTCACCTTGCAGGAGGTCGCCAAGACCTACCGACAGGCAAGCGCCGGGCTCGTGGTTCTGAAATCGGTGAGCCTTTCGGTCATGCCGGGTGAAATCGTCGCCGTCGTCGGCCCTTCGGGAGCCGGCAAGTCGACTCTCCTCCATATCGCCGGCCTGCTCGACAGACCGTCCGCCGGCTCGGTTTTCTTCGGCGGCGAGGACTGCACCGCGATCGGCGACGACAAGCGCACGGCGATCCGTCGCGGCGGCATCGGCTTCGTATACCAGTTTCACCACCTGCTGCCGGAGTTCTCCGCCCTGGAGAACATCGTACTGCCGCAGATGATCGCCGGGCGATCGAGGCGGGAAGCGGCCCAGCGCGCCGGCGAATTGCTGGAGCAGATCGGCCTCGCCCAGCGGGCGACCCACCGGCCCGCGCGATTGTCGGGCGGAGAGCAGCAAAGGGTGGCCATCGGGCGCGCGCTCGCCAACCGGCCCAGGGTGCTGATTGCCGACGAACCGACCGGCAACCTCGACCCGCAGACCGCGTTGTCGGTCTTCGAAGTGCTGCTTGCGGCCGTCCGGGATCATGGCGTCGCCGCCCTGATAGCGACCCACAATATGGATCTCGCCGCCCGGATGGACCGCCGCCTGACGTTGCGGGACGGCACCGTCCGCCCGTCATAGTCCCCGGTCGCTCCGGCGGGCGAAATAATCCACAAGGGCGGGCGTCGCACGATTGGCGATTCGCCGCACCGCATGGAATCCTTTGCCCCCGGGTCCAGAACGTTCGCTCTCCATGCCCCACGCCGATTTCGTCCATCTCAGGGTCCATACGCCCTATTCGCTGTCCGAAGGAGCGATCAAGGTCGCGGACCTCGTGAAGCTATGCGTCGACGAGGCGATGCCCGCCGTGGCGGTAACCGATACCAACAACCTGTTCGGCGCGCTGGAGTTCGCGATGGCCGCCGCCGCGGAGGGGGTACAGCCGATCGTCGGCTGCCAGCTCGCGGTGGCGCCGATGGAGGCGGATGCCGCGGCCGGCGCGAACGGCCGCATGGGTGCCCGTACAGGACGCGGGGCAAAACGCGATTTCCTCGTCCTGCTGGTGCAGGACGAGGAGGGGTACCGCAACCTCATGGCGCTGGTGTCGAAGGCCTTCCTTGAGTCCGAGGCGGGAGACCCGCATGTGTCTTTCCGGGATGTCGCTTCGCACGCATCGGGGCTGATCGCGCTTACCGCCGGCGCTTCCGGCGCGCTGGGCCGGCTTCTCGCCGACGGGCAGGTGCAGAAGGCGAGCGGCGCGCTGCAGCAGCTTCGGGAAGCGTTTCCGGACCGGCTCTATATCGAGCTCACGCGCCACGGCGAGGAGATCGAGCGCCGTATCGAGGACGACCTGATCGACTTCGCGATGAGCCACGATCTGCCGCTGGTCGCGACCAACGAAGCCTATTTTGCCGATGCTTCCATGCACGAGGCGCACGATGCGCTTTTGTGCATAGCCGAGGGCACGCATGTCGCCGAGCAGGACCGGCGGCGCCTCACGGTGGACCATCGTTTCCGGAGCGCCGAGGAGATGCGCGCGCTGTTCGCCGATCTGCCCGAGGCGCTCGACAACACGTTGGCCATCGCCAGACGCTGCGCGTTCATGCCCGAACCGCGCGAGCCGATTCTTCCCCGCTTCGAAACCTCGCAGGGAGATGACGAAGCCGGGGCCCTGACCGCCGCCGCGCAGGCGGGGCTGGAGGCGCGCCTGCAGGCGAGCGTCTATGCCAAGGGCGCGACGGACGAGCATCGGGAAGAAACGGCGAGACCCTACCGCGAACGCTTGGAGTTCGAGCTCCGGACCATCATCGAGATGGGCTATCCAGGCTACTTCCTGATCGTCGCCGACTTCATCCAGTGGGCCAAGAAGCAAGGGATTCCGGTGGGTCCAGGACGCGGTTCGGGCGCGGGATCGGTGGTCGCCTGGGCGCTGACCATCACCGACCTCGACCCGCTTCGTTTCGGGCTCCTCTTCGAGCGTTTCCTGAACCCGGATCGAGTGTCGATGCCGGACTTCGACATCGATTTCTGTCAGGACCGCCGGGACGAGGTGATCCGCTACGTCCAAGACAAGTACGGTGCCGACAGGGTGGCCCAGATCATCACCTTCGGGACGCTTCAGGCGCGCGCCGCGATCCGCGACGTCGGACGGGTTCTCGGCATGCCCTACGGCCAGGTCGACAGGATTTCGAAGCTGGTCCCGTTCAATCCAGCCCATCCGCCGACCCTCGCGGAAGCGCTGGAAAAGGAGCCGCAGTTGAGGGAGATCCGCGCCGGCGACGAACAGGTGGCACGGCTGCTCGATCTCGCCATGGCGCTGGAAGGTCTTCACCGCCACGCCTCGACCCACGCGGCGGGCGTGGTGATCGGCGATCGGCCGCTGACCGACCTCGTACCGCTCTTCAGGGACCCGCGCTCGGACCTCCCCGCGACCCAGTTCTCGATGAAGTACACCGAGCTTTCGGGGCTGGTGAAATTCGACTTCCTAGGCCTCAAGACGCTGACCGTTCTTCACCGAGCCCTTGAGCGCATGCCGGAGAAGGCACGGCCCGACCTGCTCGCCCTGCCATTCGACGACGAGAAGACGTACGCCATGCTGGGCCGCGGCGACACGGCGGGCGTGTTCCAGATGGAAAGCGCCGGGATGCGCGACGCGCTGCGCCAGATGAAGCCCGATTGCTTCGAGGACCTCATCGCGCTGGTCGCCCTCTACCGCCCGGGGCCGATGGACAACATCCCGCGCTACAACAACTGCAAGCACGGCCGCGAGGAGCCTGACTACCTGCACCCCGACCTCGAAGACATCCTGCGCGAGACGTTCGGGGTCATCATCTACCAGGAACAGGTCATGCAGATCGCCCAGAAGCTTTCGGGCTTCAGCCTCGCGCGGGCGGATCTATTGCGGCGCGCGATGGGCAAGAAGATCCAGGCCGAAATGGACGCCCAGCGCGACGCCTTCGTGGACGGCGCCGTCGCCCGCGGCGTGGACGAGTCGAAAGCAAACCAGATCTTCCAGCAAGTGGACAAGTTCGCGGGCTACGGCTTCAACAAGTCGCACGCGGCGGCCTACGCGCTGATCGCCTACCAGACCGCATGGCTCAAGGCGAACCACCCGGTCGAGTTCTTCGCCGCGCTGATGACCATCGATCTCGGCAACACCGACAAGCTCGCCGTCATCCGCCAGGAGCTTCAGCGGCTCGACATCCCCCTGCTGCCGCCCGACATCAACCGCTCGGAAGCGACATTTACCGTCGAGATCGTTCGCAACGGCAACGAGACCAAAGCGATTCGATACGCCCTGGCGGCAATCCGGAGGGTGGGCGAACAGGCGATGGCCGACCTCGCCGTCGAACGGGAAACCGGAGGCCCCTTCGAGGACGAATTCGATTTCGCCCAACGGCTCGGAGGGGTGCTCGCGAACCGCCAGCAGCTCGAAAACCTCGTTCGCGCGGGCGCGCTCGACTCGCTCAACCCGAACCGGCGGCAACTCTTCGAAACGATCGACCACCTTGTGCGCCTGGGACAGGCGGCCGCGCAAGACCGGGAGAGCAATCAGACGAGCCTCTTCGGGGAGGACGGGAATGGCATGCCGCCGGTCGACAGGCGGCGCCCCGACGTGGACGACTGGACGGCGATGGAACGTCTCGATCATGAGTTCGATGCGGTCGGGTTCTATCTTTCCGCTCATCCCCTGGACGCGTACGAACACCGGCTGAAACGTCTTGGCGTGGTCCCGTACGGCGAGGTCGCGCGCGGAGGACGGGCTGGAACGTGCAGACTTGCCGGGATCGTCGCGGCGCGGCAGGAGCGCACATCCTCCAAGGGAAGCCGGTTCGCCTATGTCGGCCTCACCGATTCGTCCGGCTCTTTCGAGGTCGTGGTGTTCAGCGACCTTCTGGTCCAGTCGCGCGAGCTGCTGGAAACCAACGGCAGGGTGCTGATCACTGGCGAGTCGCGGACCGAAGGCGACGGGCTGCGACTTATCGCCCAACGCATCGAATCCCTGGACCGGGCGATCGAAGGGATGGAGACGGGCCTGCTGGTGAGGGTGACCGATCCTGCGTGCCTCGAAACCCTCAAGTCCGAGATCGCGGGGTGGAAGCGGGGCCGGGGCCGCGTCAGCCTGGTGATCGATATCGAAAGCGAACGGGAAGTCGAGCTGAAGCTCCCCGAACGCTACAGCGTTCCGGCGGACGGCTTGCCGGCACTTGGAGCGCTCGTCGGCGTGAGCGAAATCAGCGAAATCTGAGTTGGGAAGCCCGACGGCGATCCCGATTTCGCTTGCGAACCGGACCCCGCGGGTTTATCACAACCGCGCTTCGTAAAACGCACGCGGGCGCGGGAAAGCAGGATTGCCTTCCATCCGGTCGGCGGGGAAAACGACCGCATCGTTTCCTCGGCCGCACGCCCGCGGAGGGAAAACCGGACAAGGACCAACGATCATGGCAATGCCCGAGTTCACCATGCGCCAACTGCTGGAGGCCGGCGTCCATTTCGGCCACCACACAAAGCGCTGGAACCCCAAGATGTCGCCCTACATCTTCGGCGTCAGGAACGGAATCCACATCATCGACCTGCAGCAGACGATGCCGATGCTTTATGCAGCGTTGTCCGCGATTCGCGAAGTCACCGCCGCGGGCGGTCGGATACTGTTCGTCGGAACCAAGCGCCAGGCGAGCGAGTTGATCGCGGACGCCGCCGGACGTTGCGGCCAGTACTTCGTCAACCACCGCTGGCTCGGCGGCACCCTGACCAACTGGAAAACCATCACCGCTTCCATCCAGCGCTTGCGCGATCTCGACGAAACCCTCGATACCGAGGAAAGCGGGCTGACCAAGAAGGAACTTCTGGGCCTTACCCGCGAGCGGGAAAAGCTCCAACGAGCGCTGGGAGGCATCAAGGAGATGGGCGGCCTTCCGGACATCCTGTTCGTCGTCGATACGAACAAGGAATCGATCGCGATCAAGGAGGCGAAGAAGCTCAACATCCCTGTGGTGGGCATCATAGACAGCAATTCCGACCCGGACGGCATCTCATACGCAGTTCCCGGGAACGACGACGCCATTCGCTCGATCGCGCTCTATTGCGACCTTGTCTCCAGGGCGGTGCTCGACGGCCTGCAGCAGGAAGCGATCGCGAGCGGCAGCGACATCGGCGAATCGGAGGAGGCGCCCATCGAGGACCTTCCCGGGGATGTCGAAGCCAAAGGAGAGGGTGAGGCTTCGGAGGTCGAAGGAGAGGGCGAGGCTTTGGAGGCCGAGGGAAAGGGTGAGGCCGAGGAGACCGGGGAGCCCGAGCCCGAACCCGATACGGAAGCCGGCGACCCGGCGGCCGAGCCCGCCGCGGAAGCGGAAGAAAGCGCGGCCTCGGCCTGACGGGAGCCGTCCGCATCCGCGGGGCGCTTTGTTTGACACCGGGCCCGTCCAGGGTTTCCGAAAGCTGAAGAGGACACGATGGCGCAGATTACCGCGGCCCTGGTCAAGACGCTTCGCGACAAGACCGGTGCCGGCATGATGGATTGCAAAAAGGCTCTGACCGAGTCGGCAGGAGATATCGACGACGCGGTCGACTGGCTACGCAAGAACGGGCTCGCCGCCGCGGCCAAGAAGGCCGGGCGCGTCGCCGCCGAAGGGTTGATCGCGGTCGCCACGGAAGGCAACCGGGGCGCGCTGGTCGAGATCAACGCCGAGACGGATTTCGTCGGCCGCAACGACGACTTCCAGGATTTCGTGCGGGACGTGGCCGGCATCGCGCTGGAAACGGACGGGACGGTCGACTCATTGGGCGAGGCCAAAATAGGGGAGGGGACGGTCGCGTCCCAGCTGACCGACCTGATCGCGAGGATCGGCGAAAACATGTCTCTCCGGCGCGTCGAGCGGCTTTCGGTGGAAAGCGGCACGGTCGGCAGCTACGTCCATAACAGCGTCGCGCCGGGGCTCGGACGGATCGGGGTGCTGGTAGGCCTGGAGTCTTCGGACAGGTCGGAGAGCCTCGACCGGTTCGCGCGCCAGCTCGCGATGCATGTGGCCGCCGCAAGCCCGCAATGGACCGCGATCGAGGGCATCGACTCCGCCGCGCTCGACCGGGAGCGGACGGTACTGACCGAGCAGGCGCGCGCCAGCGGACGGCCGGAAAACATCATCGAAAAGATGGTCGAGGGCCGCCTGAAGAAGTTCTATGAGGAATCGGTCCTGCTCGAGCAGACCTTCGTCATCGACGGCGAATCCAAGATTTCCAAGGCGGTGGAGACCCTCGCCGGCGAAATCGGTGCGCCGGTCTCAATAACCGGTTTTCACCGCTTCATGCTGGGCGAGGGAATCGAAAAGAAGGAAGACGACTTCGCGGCCGAGGTCGCGGCAACTGCCGGCGGGTGAACCGTCGCGCCGATCGCCCCCCCGACCTGGAACGAAGAGAGGCCGTCCGGACCGTGACCTACAAGCGCATACTGCTCAAGCTTTCCGGAGAGGCCCTGATGGGCCCTGGGCAGTATGGGCTCGATCACGCCACCGTGGAGCGGATCGCGCTCGAGGTCCGCTCGATCGTCGGGCTCGGGGTCCAGCTTTGCATCGTGATCGGGGGCGGAAACATATTCCGCGGCGTCTCCGGAACCGCGCAGGGCATGGAGCAGGCGACGGCCGATTACATCGGCATGCTGGCGACCGTGATGAACGCGCTCGCCCTGCAGGGCGTGCTGGAACAGCACGGCGTCGTCACTAGGGTGCTTTCCGCGATACGCATGGAATCGGTTTGCGAGCCGTATATCCGAAGACGCGCGATCCGGCACATGGAGAAAGGCCGGGTGGTCATCTGCGCCGCCGGCACCGGGAACCCGTTCTTCACGACCGATACCGCGGCCGCGCTCAGGGCCAGCGAAACGGGCTGCGACGCGCTCTTCAAGGGTACTCAGGTGGACGGGGTGTATTCCGCCGATCCCAAACTCGATCGCGACGCGGTGCGCTACGACAGGCTCAGCTATCTCGACGTCCTGTCGCGCGACCTGAAGGTCATGGACGCTTCGGCCATCTCGCTGGCGCGCGAAAACGGGATACCAATTCTGGTGTTTTCGCTACAAACTTCGGGGGCGCTCGCCGACATCGTGGCGGGCGACGGGACCTATACCTTAATCGCCGAAGGGGACCAAAACCGTGGCGGATCCTGAACTCTCCGATATCGAACGGCGCATGAACGGCGCCGTCGAGGCGCTCCGGCGCGAATTCGCGGGTCTCAGGACCGGCCGGGCCTCGGCCGCGCTCCTGGAGCCGCTGACCGTCGACGCCTATGGCAGCAAGATGCCGATAAACCAGGTCGGAACGATCGGCGTTCCCGACCCGCGGATGCTGACCGTCCAGGTGTGGGACCAAAGCCAGGTCGGCGCGGTCGAAAAGGCGATTCGCGATTCGGGGCTCGGGCTCAACCCCCAGACCGAAGGCAACGTCATCAGGGTTCCGATCCCGCAATTGACCGAGGAACGCCGCGTCGAGCTCACCAAGGTCGCGAACAAGTACGCCGAACAGGCCCGGGTCGCGGTCCGCAACGTCCGGCGCGACGGCATCGACCGCTTCAGAAAAATGGAGAAAGGCGGCGAGATTTCGCAGGACGAACAACGCGCTTGGTCGACCGAAATCCAGCAATTGACGGATACGACCATCGCGGCGATCGACGATGCGTTGTCCACCAAGGAGTCGGAGATACTGCAGGTTTGAGCGCGATGGAGCCCGCCCTCTCATATTCCGACGAGGCGCCACCGACCCATGTCGCGGTGATCATGGACGGCAACGGGCGCTGGGCCGAATCTCGGGGTCTGGATCGAGCCGCCGGACACCAGGAGGGGGTGGAGGCGGCGAGACGCGCGGTCACGAGCGCGGCGGAGCTCGGTATCTCCTACCTGACGCTCTACGGGTTTTCGAACGAGAACTGGAGCCGCCCGCTACGGGAGATCGAGGACCTGATGGGCCTCCTGCGACGGTATCTCCGGCGGGAAGTCGAAGAGCTCGATCGTCAGGGCGTCCGGATCCTCTTCATCGGTGACCGCTCCCGGCTCGCGGACGACATCGTGACCTTGCTCCATATGGCCGAGCAACGTACGCGCCGCAATTCCGGGCTCACGCTGACGATCGCGCTGAGCTACAGCGGACGGCAGGAAATCGCGCAAGCGGCGCGACGGCTGGCCGAGCGGGCCGCATCCGGCGAAATAGACCCGGCGGGGATCGACGAAGCGGCGCTGAGCCGCGAGTTGTTCACGGCGAACATTCCCGACCCCGACCTCGTAATCCGCACCAGCGGAGAAAAGCGGATCAGCAACTTCCTTCTGTGGCAGTGCGCTTATGCCGAGATGGTGTTCCTGGATACTCTCTGGCCGGATTTCTCTCGCGAAGACTTCGTTGTCGCCGTTCGCGAATTCCATCGGCGCGACCGGCGGTTCGGAATGACCCGTGTTGGCTAGCCTAGGCCACGCCGAACTCGGAAAGCGAACTCTGTCCGCCCTGGTCCTGGCGCCTGTCGCGCTCCTCGCGCTCTATTTCGGATCGCCCTTCATCGAGATCGTCCTGACCGTCGCGGCAGTGGCGATGGCCTGGGAATGGGACCGCATTTGCGGAGACCATCGCTTCGGGTTCAGCGGCTGGGCCGTAATCCTCAGTCTCGCGGTGGCGGGGGTCGCGGCATGGAGCCGACGCTTCGATATCGTCAGCGCCGCGCTGGTGCTGGGAAGCCTCGCCGCCTACTACGCCGCAGCCGCCTCGCGCCGAAGCCACCCGGCCTGGATCTCGGCCGGACCGATCGTGATAGGCGTGCCCTGCGCGGCGCTGATGTGGCTCCGCGGCCTCCCGACGGATGGCTTCGAGACGGCTCTCTGGCTGATCGGCGCGATCTGGATGACCGACATTGCGGCGTTCTCTATCGGCGGGCTGGTGGGCGGGGCGCGCCTCGCTCCTCGGATAAGCCCGCACAAGACCTGGTCCGGACTGCTCGGCGCCGTCGCGGTTACCGCGGTCTGGGGGCTTGCCTTCGCCGAGTGGACCGGCGCGCGGACTCCATGGCTGCTGTGTCTGCTCGGCGCCAGCGTGGCAATCGTCGCTCAGGTGGGCGATCTGGCGATTTCCTGCGTCAAGCGGCGCTTCGGGGTCAAGGATGCGAGCAACCTGATTCCCGGCCACGGGGGCGTGCTGGACCGGCTTGACGGTATGCTGATTACCGCTCCCGCGCTGGTCGCCCTGGTCCTGGCCAGCAATACCGGGATTTTCGCATGGTGACGCCCGGCGCGCCGCGGTCGGTGACCATCCTCGGCTCTACCGGATCCATCGGTTGCAGCACGATCGACCTGATCGAGCGGCAGCCGGACAGGTTCAAGGTGATCGCGCTGACCGCGAACACGAACGCCGAGCTTCTCGCGGATCAGGCGAAGCGGCTGGGAGCGGGGCTTGTCGTCATTGCGGACCCGTCACGTTATCGTGCGCTTGAAGATGCACTGAGCGGAACGGGAATCGAGTGCGCGGCGGGCAGCGAAGCTCTGGTCGAAGCCGCCGGCCGGCAATCGGACTGGGTGATGGCGGGTATCGTCGGGGCCGCCGGGCTCGCCCCCACGCTCGCCGCCGTTAGCCGCGGCGCGATCGTCGGTCTCGCCAACAAGGAATGCCTGGTGTGCGCGGGTTCCCTGTTCATGCGCGAGGTCGAGGCAAGCGGGGCCACGTTGCTTCCCGTCGATTCGGAACACAACGCGATCTATCAGGTGTTCGCGTCCGAAGCGCCGAATTCGATTGAGAAAATCATACTGACCGCTTCCGGCGGCCCGTTCCGGATCTGGTCGATGGCCGACATCGCGCGAGCCACCCCGAAAGAAGCGGTCGCTCATCCCAACTGGGACATGGGGGCAAAGATATCCGTCGATTCCGCCACCATGATGAACAAGGGGCTGGAGCTGATAGAAGCGTACCACCTGTTCGGTCTTCCCGCGGACCGGATCGAGATCGTGGTTCACCCGCAGTCTATCGTCCATTCGATGGTCGCCTATGTCGACGGTTCGGTGCTTGCCCAGCTCGGCACGCCCGACATGCGCATCCCCATTTCGTACGCGCTCGCCTGGCCGGAGCGGATGAGGACCCCGAGCGAGCGGCTCGATCTCAGCGCCGTGGCGAGGCTTGACTTCGAAAAACCCGATCCAGACCGGTTTCCGGCGCTCCGCCTGGCGCGGGAGTCGCTGGTCGCCGGAGGCATCGCCCCGACGGTGCTGAACGCCGCCAACGAGGAGGCCGTGGAGCGCTTCCTGGATGGCCGCATCGGGTTCCTCGACATAGCGCGTACAGTGGAAGGGGTTCTCGAGGCCTTCCCGGGGACGGAGGCCGGGAGCCTCGAAGAAGTGCGGGAAGCGGACCGGCTTGCGCGGGAACGCGCCAGAGCGTTCATGGAGCCCGTGCCCACGCGTGCCTAGCGCCGCGTCGGAACGGCAATACCGATGGATTTCTTGAGCAGCGGCGTGGATATCGTCCTCCCCTTCCTGGCCTTTCTTCACGATTACGTGGTTCCCTTTCTGGTTGCGATCACGGTTCTCGTGTTCGTGCATGAAATGGGCCACTACCTCGTTGCCCGCTGGTGCGGCGTCCGGGTGGAAGTGTTCTCCGTGGGTTTCGGCTCGGAAATTTACGGCTGGACCGATTCACGCGGGACGCGCTGGAAGCTGAGCTGGATACCGGTCGGCGGCTACGTGAAGATGTTCGGCGAAATGCTGCCGCCGGCGGCGGGCGAGGCCCGAGACGAGGACGGGCTAAGCCCCGAGGAAGAACGCGTCTCGTTCCATACCAAGTCGCTTTGGCGCCGCGCGGCAATCGTGTTCGCGGGCCCCTTCGCCAACTTCCTGTTTGCCGTGGTCGTCCTTGCCGGCATCTTCGCGACCGTCGGCGAGCGTTCGACGCCGGCGAACATCACCTCGGTAATGGAAGGCAGCGCCGCCGCGCGCGCCGGGATCGAGCCCGGCGACGTGATCGTCCGCATCGACGACACCGAGATCGAACGTTTCGAGCAAGTCGTCCGTATCGTCCGTATGTCGGCGGGCTTCCGGCTTCGAATCGAGGTGGAGCGGAACGGCGATCGGGTGACGCTGTTCGCGGTGCCCGACACGGTCCGGCTCACCGAGGGTCCGGCCAGGAACGAGAAGATCGGTCGCCTGGGCGTATCGCGGAGCGGGGGCGGGTTCCGGATCGTCCGTCACGACCCCGCGAGCGCAGTGCTTCGCGGTACCGGCGAAATGTTCCGCATGATCGGAGACATATTCCAGGCCCTCGGGCAAATGTTCGCCGGAACCCGCGACACGAGCGAACTCGGCGGTCCTCTGAGGATCGCGCAAATTTCCGGCGACGTGTGGCAGGCGGGCGCGGTCAGCATGCTGATTTTTCTGGCCGCGCTGTCGATCAATCTGGGGCTGATCAACCTGTTTCCGATCCCGATGCTGGATGGCGGACACCTGATGTTCTATGCGATCGAAGCCCTGGCGGGACGGCCGCTCGGCGAACGGGCCCGCGAGTACGGCTATCGCATGGGGATCGCCATGGTGCTGGGCCTTATGGTATTCGTGACTTGGAACGACCTGCTGCAGTTGCGGATCGTCGACTTTATCGTCGGTCTCGTGACCTAACAGCTTGAGGCAAGGCGTGCTGGATTTCTTTCGAAGGCTTCCCGGGTCGATTTGCGCCCTCGCCGCGATCTTTCTGGTCACGGTGGCGATAGACGGTTCGCGCGCCCAGGACCCGGACGGTCCGATCGGGGAGATCCAGGTCGAGGGCGTCCAGCGGATCGAAGCCGATACCGTCCGCTCATATCTGACGTTCAAGGCCGGCAATCCGGTCACCGACGTCGATCTCGATGAGTCCCTCAAGCGTTTGTTCGAAACCGGTTTGTTCGCCGATGTGGTATTGCGGCGGGACGGAAATCGGGTCGTGGTAAAGATCGTCGAGAACCCGATCATCAACCGGATCGCGTTCGAAGGTAATCTTCGAATCGAAGACGATATCCTGCGCGACGAAATCACTCTGCGTCCCCGCGTGGTGTACACGCGTTCGCGCGTGCAGAGCGACATGCTTCGGATCATCGAAATCTATCGCCGCACCGGCCGTTTCGCGGCGCGCGTCGTTCCCAAGGTCGTCCAATTGCCCCAGAATCGCGTGAACCTGATCTTCGAGATCCATGAAGGAAGCCCCACGGACGTCCGCCGGATTACCTTCATCGGCAATTCAAGGTTCAGCGACGGGGAGTTGAGAGACGTCATCCAGACCAAGGAAACCGGGTTTTTCGCATTTTTCAGCGGCGGCGACGTCTACGATCCCGACCGCCTGGCATTCGACCAGGAATTGCTCCGCCGCAAGTATCTGAATTCCGGCTACGCCGATTTTCGCGTGGTCTCGGCCGTCGCGGAACTGACGCCCGACAGGGACGCTTTCTTCATCACCTTTACCCTGGAGGAAGGCAAGACGTACCGGTTCGGCAAGATCGCGGTCACTTCCGAGTTGCGCGATCTCGACCTCGCCGCCGTGACGCGGGAAGTCGGGATCGAAGAGGGCGATCTTTACAGCGCCAAGGACGTGGAAGAGACGGTAAGCGCCCTTACCGACGCCGCGGGACGCGCCGGATACGCGTTCGTCGACGTGAAATCGAAGACCGAACCGGATCGGGCGAACCGCCTTATAGACGTCACCTTCGAAATCAAGGAAGGACCGCGTGTCTTCGTCGAGCGACTCGACATCCGCGGCAACCTCCGTACGGAGGACGAGGTGATCCGCCGCGAGTTCAGGCTCGTGGAAGGCGATGTGTTCAACACCGACTTAATCCGTCGCGCGAGGCGCGACCTGCGCAATTTGGGTTTCTTCGAGGAAGTGGAAATCAAGAATGCCCCCGGCTCCGCTCCGGATCAAACCGTGATCGAGACCACCGTCAAGGAGCGGTCGACGGGAGAGATCACGTTCGGCGCCGGCTATTCGACCTCGGTGGGCGGACTCGCGGAAATCGGGCTGCGCGAGCGCAACCTGATCGGCAGGGGTCAGGATTTAAGGCTACGCGGACAAATCGCCCAAAGGGAACAGCAAATCGAGCTGAACTTCACCGAGCCCTATTTCCTCGACCGGAAGCTCGCCGCCGGTTTCGACGTCTTCACCACAGCGCGGGACTATCAAAGGGAGAGCTCCTTCGACCAGCAAACCGTCGGCTTCTCCCTGCGCGCGGGCTACCCGCTTGCGGAAGACCTGGCCCAGAGATGGCGCTACACGTTACGTCGGGACAAGATCGCGGATGTTCCCGCCAATGCCGCGGCGGCGATCATCGAACAGGAAGGGGATTCCATGATCTCCTCCGTCGGGCACACGATCGTATATGACACCAGGGATAGCCGATTTTCGCCCCGGGAGGGTCTGATCGCCAGCATGGAGCACGAACTCGCGGGGTTGGGCGGTTCGGTGCGCTTCCTCAAGACCGATGCCAGGGGATCGATCTTCATTCCGGTGACGGATGACATCACCGGCAATGCAGGCCTGGGCGGAGGCTATGTGGAAGGGCTCGGCAAGGACGTCCGAATTCTGGACCGCTTCTCCCTTGGGGCCCGGGAGCTCAGGGGATTTGCCGCCGCCGGCGCCAGTCCGCGCGATCGGGCGACCGACGATGCGGTGGGCGGGAACTGGTATTACGCCGGGACGTTCGGGGTGTCCTTTCCGCTCGGACTGCCGAACGAGGCGGGCATAAGGGCCCGCACCTTCCTGGACTATGGAAGCACCGGTATCACCGACGACAGCACGCCGGGCATTCTGGATCGCTCGAGCCTGCGGGCGTCCGCCGGGTTGGGTCTGACATGGGCGTCGTTGATCGGTCCGATGAACATCGATCTGGGATGGCCGATCCAAAAGGAGAGTTACGACGAAACGCAGCTCGTCCGGTTCACCTTCGGTACCAGGTTCTAGCGCCGTCATGCGGTCCGACAACGCATTCTGTCGTTCCGCGATCCTTTTGGGGATCGCAGCCGCCGTTCTATCGATCGGAGCGTCGTCGTTCGCGACGGCACAAGACAGACTGCCCTCGATCGGTATCGTCGACGTCCAGAAAATTCTGCGCGACTCGCAGGCCTCCAGGAGTCTGCGTCCGCAGATCGAGAAACTGAGACAAAATTACCAGACCTCCGTCCGAAAACGCGAAACGGAGTTGCGAAAAGCGAGCCAGGAACTGCAGCGACAGCGCGCGATCCTGTCTTCCCAGGCCTTCGCCAAGCGAAGGAACGATTACGAGGAGATGGCGCGCAAAGCCCAGGTCGACTTTCAGCAACGCAAGCGGCGAATCGACAACGCCTATGGCGCGGCTATGCGGGTCATTCAGAAATCCATGGTGGTAGCCGCCGCGAAGATCGCGGAGGAACGCAACTTCGATATCGTCCTGCCGAAGTCCCTTGTCTTGCTCGCAGATCAGAAACTCGACATCACCGGCGAGGTTCTCCGTCGGATCGACGAGAGCCTGCCATCGGTCAAGCTGGAGACGGCTAAGCCAGCGGAAAGCAAGGCGCCGAGGTCGACCAACTGAGTATGGCGGATCCTCGTTTCTTCGATCGTGCCGGTCCATTTCCTCTCGGCGTCGTCGCGGAGCTCGCGGACGCGACGCTAGGGGCGAACGCCGACCCGGGACGCGAGATGACCGACGTGGCGCCGCTCCAATCGGCCGGTCCGCGCGACGTCAGCTTCTTCGACAACCGGCGATACGCCGACAGCCTCGGCGTCAGTACGGCGGGCTCCTGCCTGATCCGACCGTCCGATACGGGAAAAGCGCCGCCCGGCATGGCGCTGCTGGTCACGGAAGCGCCGTATCTGTCTTTCGCCCGCGTCAGCCGGGCGTTCTACCCCGTTCCAGCGATGGAACCCGGTATTGCCCCGACGGCGGCGATCGATCCGACGGCCGCGATCGGACCGGACTGCCGTGTCGACCATTTCGCGGTGATCGAGGCGAACGTTTCCATCGGCGCGCGATGCCACATCGGTCCTCAAGCCGTGATCGGAAAAGGTGTTTCGATCGGCGAGGATTCGCGCATAGGGGCAGGGTGCAGTCTCGGCCACTGCATCGTGGGCTCGCGGGTGCGCCTTTTCGCGGGCGTCCGGATCGGCGAGGACGGATTCGGTTTCGCGACCGAACGCGAGTCCGGCATCCATGTCGACATTCCCCAGATCGGCCGCGTCGTCATCGAAGACGATGTAGCGGTCGGGGCCAATTCCACGATCGACCGGGGCGCGGGTCCGGACACGGTTATCGGCCAGGGAACCAGAATTGATAATCTGGTCCAGATCGGACACAATGTCGTCCTCGGACGCGGCTGCATTATCGTCGCCCAGGCTGGCGTCGCAGGAAGCGCCGAACTCGGGGATTTCGCCGTTCTTGCCGCTCAGAGCGGCGTTGCCGGACATATCAAGGTTGGCGTCAGGGGAAGAGTGGCCGCGATGTCCGGCGCCATGCGCGACGTCGCCGACGGAGAAACTGTCGCGGGGGCACCCGCGATGCCGATCAAGCAGTTTTTTCGCGGCATCGCTAGCCTGAAACGGCTGTCGGAACGGGAATAACCGTTGGGCATGGACACCGTAAGCACGGAAGCCGCTATCGCCGACATCGGTATCGAGCGGGTGATGGAAATGATCCCGCACCGTTATCCGTTCCTGATGATCGACCGCATACTGGAGGTCGTCCCCGACGTGCGGGCGACCGGGCTCAAGAACGTCTCCATCAACGAGGCGCATTTTCAGGGCCATTTTCAGAACGACAAGGTCATGCCGGGCGTGCTGCTGATCGAAGCGATGGCACAGACGGCGGCCGTCCTGGTCGTTCATACGCTGGGACCCGAATCGGAGGGCAAGCTGGTTTATTTCATGTCGGTGGACGGTGCGCGGTTCCGCAAACCGGTCGTACCCGGCGATTCCGTTCTGGTCGAGGTAGAAAAGCTCCATCGTCGAGGCAATGTCTGGAAGTTCGGCGGCAGAGCAGTCGTCGACGGCTCCGTGGTCGCGGAGGCCAAATACGCCGCAATGATCCGGGACAGCTAGCCCGCGTGGCCGAGGTTCACGCGACCGCGATCGTCGAATCGGGGGCCCGGTTGGGGCAAGGCGTCGTCGTCGGCCCTTACTGCACCGTGGGTCCCGATGTCGTGCTGGAGGAGGGTGTCGGGCTGATCTCCCATGTCGTCGTCGCAGGACGGACGACAATCGGCCCGCGGACGACCATCTATCCGTTCGCGTCCATCGGCATGCCGCCGCAGGATCTCAAATACAAGGGAGAGCCGTCCCGTCTGGAAATAGGCGCCGATAACGTCATCCGCGAACATGCGACCATGACCCCGGGGACCCAAGGCGGCGGAATGCTGACCCGGGTCGGCGACAACGGACTGTTCATGGCGGGCACGCACGTGGCCCATGACTGCACGGTGGGCGACCACGTCGTCCTTGCCAACAACGCCTCGCTTGGCGGGCATGTCGTGGTGGACGATTACGCGATCCTCGGCGGTCTCGCCGGGGTTCACCAGTTCTGCCGCATCGGCGCGCATTCCTTCGTCGGCGCCATGTCGTCCGTGGTGCAGGACGTCATCCCCTACGGTTCGGCCTCGGGAGACCGCGCCCGGCTTGTCGGGCTCAATATCGTGGGTCTCCGGCGGCGGGAATTCTCGCGGGCGGACATACAAGCGCTGCGGACCGCCTATCGTTTGTTGTTCGCGGAAGAGGGCACTCTGTCCGAGCGTATCGAGGACGTCGCCGAGATGTACTCCGACAGTGCCGCGGTGATGGACATCGTGGCTTTCATGCGCGCCGACACCACCCGCGCGATTTGCCAGCCCACGGCGGGCAATGCCCCCTAGGATCGGCGTGCCGGCGCGGGCAACATGCCCGAACGGGTTATCGCCGCCTGCAGGAACTCCGGACGGAACCCCTATGTCATCGGGCTCGAGGATCAGGCCGATCCGGCGTCGTTTTCCCATCCTCCCGACGCCTGGATCCGATTCGGCCAGGCCGGAAAGGGAGTCCGGCTTCTCAAGTCCGCCGACGCCGGACTCTTCGTCGTCGAAGAACCCGAACGACGCGCAGTGCGCAACCATGCAGGCCGACACTTCGCCTCTGATCTTCCTCGTCGCCGGCGAACCCTCCGGCGATGAGATCGGCGGCAGATTGATGAGCGCGTTGCGGACGGTAGCCGGCGAGGATGTGCGCTTTGCGGGCATCGGTGGCAAGGCCATGACCTCCCGGGGCCTCCGGACCCTGTTCCCCATCGAGGAACCGTCCGTCATGGGGCTGGTGGAAGTTCTGGCCCCGGGCGCTCTCCATCATGCGGCGGATGTCGGAGACCGCCGAAGCGATCCGGCGCCTGTCTCCCGATGCGGTCGTAACGATCAACGCACCGGCATTCGCGAACGGCGTCTGGTGCCGCCTGGGAGGCGTCGATGCTCCGCTGGCGCCGACGATCTGGGCCTGGCGCGCGGGAAGAGCACGCAAACTCGCGGCAAGAATCGACCATCTGCTGGCCCTGTTTCCTTTCGAGCCGCCCTACTGCGAGGCGGAAGGGCTCGACTGCACCTTCGTCGGTCATCCGGCACGGTAACGCTCGACCTCGCGCTCGCTGGGGTGCCGATAATCGTGGCCTACAGGCTCAACCCCCTTACCGTGTCGATCATGCGCCGTATGATCAGCATCCGCCACTTTCACGATCGTCAACCTGATCTTGACCGGCCGGCGATCCCCGAGTTTTTTCAGGAGAGGTGCACCGGCGACCGCCTCGCCGAGCCGGCTTTGCGGCTCTTGCTGGACGCCGACGCGCGCCGGACACAGCGCGAGGCGGCCGCAACCGCGCTTGCCGCACTTCGGCCACAGGGAAAAAGCCCAAGCGTCCGGGCGGCCGAAGTGATACTGGATGTCGTGCGCCGGAGGTCCGGCGCCAGGATCGAACAGGGAGCCTTCCGATGACCGTTGCCGCGGACAAGTCGAGCTATCGTTTTCTGCATACGATGATCAGGGTGAGGGACCTCGATAAGTCGCTCGACTTCTACACCCGCCACCTCGGTATGAATCTCCTGCGGCGGCGCGAATTCCCCGACGGCCGTTTCACGTTGGCCTTCGTCGGCTATGGCGAGGAGACCGACAACACTGTGATCGAGCTGACCCACAACTGGGACCAGGAAGACGCCTACGACCTGGGCTCGGCCTTCGGCCATCTCGCGGTCGCGGTGCCGGACGTCTACGAGACGTGCGAAGCGCTGGAGAAGGAGGGGGTCGCTATCCCGCGGCCACCGGGCCCGATGAAGTTTGGCGGCAGCCAGACCCACATGGCGTTCATCGAGGACCCGGACGGCTACCGGGTCGAGTTGATCCAGCGATCCTGAGAGCCGCTGCCGTCAGCCACGTTCCGCGAGCGGCACATAGGCGCGCTGCTCGTATCCCGTGTAGAGCTGGCGCGGACGGCCGATCTTCTGGTTCGGGTCTTCGACCATCTCGTTCCACTGGGCGACCCAGCCCACCGTCCGGGCTACGGCGAACAGCACGGTAAACATGCTGACCGGGATGCCGATCGCCTTGAAGATGATGCCCGAATAGAAGTCGACATTGGGATAGAGCCGGCGTTGGACGAAGTATTCGTCCTCCAGCGCGATGCGCTCGAGCTCCATCGCCAGCTCGAGCAGCGGTTCGTTTTCGACCCCGAGCTCGTTGAGCACCTCGTGGCAGGATTCCCGCATCAGCCGCGCGCGCGGATCGAAATTCTTGTAGACCCGGTGCCCGAAACCCATCAGACGGAACGGATCGTCGGGTTTCTTTGCCTTTTCGACGAACTCGCCGATCCGGTTGGGACTGCCGATCTCGTTGAGCATGTTCAGCACCGCCTCGTTGGCGCCGCCGTGCGCGGGGCCCCACAGGCTTGCGATTCCGGCCGCTATGCAGGCGAACGGGTTGGCGCCGCTCGATCCGGCCAGCCGCACGGTGGAGGTCGAGGCGTTCTGCTCGTGATCGGCGTGGAGTATCAGGATGCGGTCGAGCGCCCGGGCGATCACCGGGCTGATCTCGTAATCCTCCGCCGGTGTCGCGAACATCATGTGGATGAAGTTCTCGGCGTAATTCAGGTTGTTGCGCGGGTAGATGAACGGCTGGCCGAGCGAATACTTGAATGCCCAGGCGGCGATGGTCGGCATCTTGGCGATCATCCGGTAGGACGCGACCATGCGCTGGTAAGGATCGGAAATATCGGTGCTGTCGTGATAGAAAGCCGACAGCGCGCCGACCACGCCGCACATGATGGCCATCGGATGCGCGTCGCGCCGGAACCCGTCGATGAACTTGTGCAACTGCTCGTGCACCATCGTGTGATGGGTGATGGCGTGCACGAATTTGTCCTTCTGCCCGGCGGTCGGCAGTTCGCCGTAGAGCAGGAGGTAGCAGACCTCCATGAAGTCGCTGTGCGCGGCCAGCTCTTCGATCGGATAGCCGCGATGCAGCAGGATGCCGGCCTCGCCGTCGATGAAAGTGATCTTGGATTCGCAACTCCCGGTGGCCGTGAAACCCGGGTCGTAGGTGAACATATCCGTCGCGCCGTAGAGCTTGCGGATGTCGATCACCCTGGGGCCGCAGCTGCCTTGCAGGATGGGGAACGTGACCTTGTCGCCGGAGGCGTTGTTGACAATCGTGATGCTGTCCTCCGGCGCGGTGTCGCCACGAATCGCGTCGTTGCCCATCTCCAAAGCCCCCTGTTGACGAGAAATGCCGGCGGCGCGCCGGGGCCGGACTTTAAGGATTTCGCACCCTCAGATCAAATTCACGGGTCGCGCGCCTCTCGGTCGCCGGCGCCGATGGCGTCCTCGATACGGCCGAGCGTCTCCTCCCGCCCGAGAACGGCGGCGACCTCGAATATCCCGGGTGAGACGGTCGTGCCGGCAAGACATGCTCGCAAAGGTTGTGCAACGGCTCCCAACTTGGTATCCCGGCCGTGTGCGAAGCCCCGAATCGCCCGCTCGATCTCCTCCTGTTCCCAGGACTCGAGCGCTCCGAGCGCGTCCAGCAATCCGGCGAGCGCCGACCGGGCGTCCTCTCCGAGCAGTTTCGCCGCTTTCGCGTCGATGGCGATGGGCCGTTCGGCGACATAGAAGGCGGCACTCTCCGCCAGGGCGACCAGGTTGTTCGCGCGCGGCTTGAGCTCCGGCATTGCGCGTATCAGCCGATCGGTCTTGTCGGGATCGAGGTCCGTTCCGACGGCCCGCTCAAGATCCGGACGGATCATCTCCACGAGCGCGTCCGGCTCAGTCCGATGGATGTAATGCGCGTTGAGGCTAAGCAATTTGTCGAGGTCGAACCGCGCCGCACCGCGCCCGACACGGTCGAGGCCGAACCACTCGATTGCCTGGTCCCGTGCGATTATCTCCTCGTCCCCGTGGCTCCATCCGAGACGCAGCAACCCGTTCACCAGCGCATCGGGAAGAATGCCCATATCGCGATAGGCATCGACCCCCAGCGCACCGTGTCGCTTGGACAGCCTGGCCCCGTCAGCACCGTGGATCAGGGGAATATGAGCATAGGCCGGGGCCTCCCAGCCGAAGGCGCGAAAGAGCTGGGTCTGGCGAAAGGCGTTGCTGAGATGATCGTCGCCTCGGATCGCGTGGGTGATCCCCATATCGTGATCGTCGACGACGACGGCCAGCATGTAGGTCGGCGTTTCATCGCTCCTCAGCAACACCATGTCGTCGAGTTGGCCGTTCGCCACCCGAACGGTACCTTGCACGGTATCCTCGATGACGGTCTCGCCTTCGCGGGGCGCCTTGAAGCGGATGACCGGCTCGACGCCGGGAGGCGCATCGCCGGGATCGCGGTCGCGCCAGCGCCCGTCATAGAGCATCCCGCGACCTTCCGCCTTGGCCCGCTCGCGCATCTCCGCGAGCTCTTCCTGGGTGGCGTAACAGCGATAGGCCTTTCCTTCGTCGAGCAGGCGATGCGCCGCCTCGACATGGCGGGAGCGACGCGAGAACTGGCTCACCGGCTCATCGTCCCAGTCGAGCCCGAGCCAAGAGAGGCCATCGAGGATCGCGGAGACCGCCTCCTCGGTGGAACGGCGGCGGTCGGTATCCTCGATCCTCAGCAGGAAGCGGCCGCCGTGGTGGCGCGCAAACAGCCAGTTGAACAGCGCCGTCCTCGCGCCGCCTATGTGGAGAAATCCCGTCGGCGAAGGGGCGAAGCGGGTCACGACCGTCATGGCGGATCCTCTGCAAGCCGGCTTGTCGGCGCCGCGGCGCGGGAAGCCTGGCGCAGGCCAGCGCTTACACGATGAACCGAGTGCTTGGCAACGCGGGCGTGTCGACCGGCGCCTCGTCCGGCCTGCCCTCCGCCATCGCCGCCGAGCGGGACCGCTGGGTTCTGTGGCTTCCCGTCGCCCTCGGGCTCGGGATCGCCGGCTATTTCTCGCTGCCTCACGAGCCGCCACCGTGGCTTGCCGTTGCGTCCCCGGTACTGCTCGCCGCGGCGTTGGTTCTCAGGCGCCAACCCTGGGGTCCCGTCCTGATCGGGCTCGCTGCCCTGGCCGGAGGATTCTCTCTCGCCCAGATCCGGACGATCGCGGTGGAGGCACCGGTGCTCGAACGCCGCATGGGACCGGTAACGGTGAGCGGGACCATCGAAACCGCTTCGCTGAACCGGCGCGGTACATGGCGGATAACGATCTCCCAGGCGCGGATTTCGGGTGTTCCGCCTGAACTGACCCCCCGGCGCATTCGCATCGGCGTTCGTTCCTCCGACGCCGGGCTTCAGCCGGGCCGAATATTCTCGGTTCGGGCAATTCTCCAGCCTCCGCTCGCGCCGGTCATCCCGGGCGGGTTCGATTTCGCGCGGCGGGCCTGGTACCGGCAGCTGGGCGCGGTGGGTTTCGCCGTATCGCGCCCGACGATCGCGCCGGCCCGCGATCCGCCCGGTCCGCGCGCCCGCATCGATCTTTTGCGCCAAAGGATCGTTCAACGGATTGCGAACGTACTGCCGGGCGAGGAAGGGGCCATCGCCGCCGCGCTGACCACGGGAGAGCGCGGCGCCATTCCGGAAACGGTCCTGATCGCGATGCGCGACGCCGGGCTCGCTCACCTGCTCGCGATCTCGGGTCTTCATTTCTCCCTCGTGGCGGCCCTCCTGTTCGGCGGGCTCAGGGCGGCGCTCGCGGCGGTTCCCTTCATTGCGCTGCGCTTCCCGATCAAGAAATGGGCGGCGGCGGGAGCGCTCGGCGGCGCATTGGTCTATCTGCTGATTTCGGGAGCCTCCATTCCCACCCAGCGCGCGTTCATCATGCTCTCCGTGGTCCTGCTCGCCGTCATGCTCGACCGCGCCGCGATTTCAATGAGGCTGGTCGCCTTCGCGGCGGCAGCGGTCCTCCTGATCGCGCCGGAAAGCCTGTTGGGCGCAAGCTTTCAGATGTCGTTCGCGGCCGTGATCGCTCTGGTCGCGTTCTACGAGACGGTCAGCGGCCGTCTCGCCGGCTGGCGCGCGGATGCCGGTCTTGCGCGGCGCATCGCGCTCTATGCGCTGGGCGTGGGGCTGACGACGTTGATCGCCGGTCTCGCGACGGGACCCTACGCGATATACCACTTCAACCGGTTCGCCGTGTTCGGAATCGTCGCCAACGTCCTCGCTGTCCCGATCACCGGGCTCTGGATCATGCCCTGCGCCATCCTGGCGTTCCTTCTGATGCCGTTGGAGCTCGAGGCGCTGGCGCTGCAACCCATGGGGTGGGGGATCGCCGCGGTGGTTGCCGTCGCGAAAACCGTATCGTCCTGGCCTTCCGCCGTGCTCCTCGTCCCCGCGATGCCCGCCGCGTTCCTTGCCCTGGCGACCTGCGGCGGACTCTGGCTTTGCCTCTGGCGTGGCCGCTTGAGGGTGCTCGGCGTGATCCCGATCCTGGCCGCCGTGCTGACGGGAGCGCGCGAAAGGCCGCCCGATATCCTGACGGGGCTGGATCCCGGCGCCATCGCGGTGCGGCTGGCGGACGGTCTCGCCATCGCTCCCGGAACGCGCCGCTTTACCCGAGAGTACTGGCTCAGGAGCGCCGGGTTCGGCGAGCCCGCCCCATGGCCCGACGGACGCGCAGCAACGTCCTCTGCGCTCGCCTGCGACGGGATCGGATGCTTCCTGCGCCGCGGCCCGAACTCGGTAGCGATCGCCCTGGACCGCGCCGCCCTCATGGAGGACTGCCACAAGGCGACCCTGCTGATCGCCTCGGTCCGGGTTGCCCGGAAGAGATGCCGCACACCCGGCACCCTGATCGACCTGCGTCAGCGGCGGCGCGAAGGCGCGCTCGCGATCTGGCTCGAGCAGGACGGGCCGCGGGTCCTGAGCGCACGCCAGGTCCGCGGCGAGCGCCCGTGGGTGGCTCAGTACTGGCGGAAGAGGCTGACCAAGCGTCCCTGAACCTTCACCTGGTCAGGACCGAAGATCCGGGTTTCGTGCTTCGGGTTGGCGGGTTCGAGGGCGATCGAGTCGCCTCGGCGGCGGAACCGCTTGAGCGTGACCTCCTCGTCGCCCAGAAGCGCGACGACGATGTTGCCGTTCTCCGCCGTGTCGCCGCGCCGGATCACCGCGACGTCGCCATCGTGGATGCCGGCCTCGATCATCGAGTCGCCCTCCACCTCGAGCGCGTAGTGCTCCCCGGAACCCAGCAGCGATTGCGGCATCGTGAAGCTGCGCGTGTTGTCGCGCAGCGCCTCGATCGGAACACCCGCGGCGATTCGCCCGTAGAGCGGCATTTCGATCAGCTTCTGGCCGTCGCGGCCGCTGGTTCCGCCAAGCTCGTTGGCGAAATCGCCCTCGATCACCCGGGGCGCGAACATACCGCTCCGCTTGGGGGCCGACTCCTTCATCGTCTCAGGCCGGCGCAGCACTTCCAGCGCGCGCGCTCGGTGGGGCAGGCGGCGGATGAAGCCGCGCTCCTCGAGGGCGACGATCAGGCGATGGATGCCCGACTTGGATTTGAGGTCGAGCGCCTCCTTCATCTCGTCGAAGGAGGGCGAAACCCCGTGCTGGCCGATGAAGGTGTCGATATAGGCCAGGAGCTCGTATTGCTTGGGCGTCAGCATGGGTCACCGTTCGGCTGGATCGCTACCAGATATGGAACGAAACATAAACACATGCACATGTTCTAGTAAAGTTCTCGTTGCCGGTCAACCGCCGGATGCGGTTCCCGATTCGCCGATCAGACGCCCAGGACGCCGCCGTGCAGCCGCAGAATGCGGATCGGCGCGCCTTTCGGCGCGGCGGGCGCGAAGGGTTCGCGGACGATCAGACAGTCCGCGCGGGCCATGTTCGCGAACATCGAACTGTCCTGTATGTCGAACGGCGTGGCCGTAAGCCCGCCCTGCTCATCCGCCGCGAGCGAGGCCCTCAGATAGTCCTCGCGCTCATCGTTCGTGCCGAGATCGGCGCCGAGCCGCGCGGGCTCGCTGTCGTCCGGCACGGGCTCGACCGCCAGCAGCGCTCGCAGCGCCGGCCGGAGAAAAATCATCGCGCAGACCATAGACGAGACCGGGTTGCCGGGAAGACCGAGCAGCGGGATGTTGTCGAGGCGGCCGAAAATCAGGGGTTTCCCGGGCCGCATCGCGATGCGCCAGAAATCGACCCGGAGACCGGCCTCGCCGAGGACGCTCCGCACCAGGTCGTGGTCGCCGACGGAGGCGCCGCCGGTGGTCAGCACGAGATCGTTGCCGCGCGCGCCCTCGGCCATCGTCCTCAGCGACTCCGCCGAATCGGGCGCGATGCCGAGATCCACGGGAACGCCGCCGAGGACGGTGACGAACCCGGCCAGCGCCAACGCGTTCGAGCTCACGATCTGGTCGCGCCCGATCGGTTCGCCCGGCATGACGATCTCGTCGCCCGTCGCGAGGATCGCCACCCGGGGCTTGCGGCGCACCTTGAGCCACGGAAGGTTCATTCCGGCCGCCAGCCCGACATCGCGCGCCGTCAATACCCGGCCCGCCTTCAGCAGCACATCGCCCTCGGAAAAATCCAGGCCGGCGGGACGCACATAGCGCCCCCGGGGAGCCTGACCGTCGACGACTTCGATGCAGCCGCCGTCCGCTTTCCTGGTGTTTTCCTGGATCACGATGGTATCCGCGCCATCCGGCACCGGCGCGCCTGTGAAGATGCGGACCGCTTCCCCGGTTCCCACCGCGCCTTCGAACGCGCGGCCCGCGGGTGCGTAGCCGACGACCTCGAGCCGGGCAGGGAGGGTGCCGACATCGTCCGCGCGCACCGCGTAGCCGTCCATCGCGGAGACGGCGAGGGGCGGCTGGGTACGCCGCGCCGCCACATCCTCGGCGAGAACGCGCCCCAGCGCCGAGCCAAGCCCGACCTGCTCCGCCGGCATCGGCTCGAGCGCGGCCAGGATACGTTCGCGCGCTTCGGCGACCGAGATCATCAGCAGGCTTCGAACGTGCCGGACCGCCCGCCCGACTTGCGGACGAGGCGGATATCGCCGATCCGCATTCCGCGGTCTACGGCCTTGCACATGTCGTAGACGGTCAGCGCGGCGACGCTCACCGCCGTCAACGCCTCCATCTCCACGCCCGTCCGTCCGGCGAGCCGGCACGTCGCCTCGATATCGACAACGCCGCGCTCGTCGTCGCAGCGCAGGTCGACATCGATCGCCGTGAGCGCCAGGGGATGGCAAAGCGGGATCAACTCGGCGGTCCGCTTGGCGGCCATGATGCCGGCAAGCCGGGCGACGGTGAGCACATCCCCCTTGGCGACGCCGCCGGCGACGATCTTCCCAACGGTCTCGGGCGACATCGATACCGTGCCCCGTGCCGTCGCCGTACGCTCGGTGACGTCCTTGTCCGAGACATCGACCATCACGGCCTTGCCTTCGGAGTCGAGATGGCTGAATTCGGCCATCGTGTCAGGCCGCCTCGCGGCGCAGCAGGGCCTCGGTGGCAGCCTTGACGTCGCTCTGGCTCATCAACGCCTCCCCAATCAGAAAGGTCGTGACGCCCGCCGCCTCCATCGACGCAAGGTCGGCCGGGCTCGACAGCCCGCTCTCACCGACCGTCAGCCTGTCCCCCGGAACCTGGGGTGCCAGCCGGCGCGTGGTCTCGATGTCCGTCCTGAGGGTCTTGAGGTTGCGGTTGTTGATCCCGATCAGCCCGTCGTCGATCGCCAGCGCGCGCCCGAGCTCTTCCTCGTCGTGGACCTCGACAAGCACGTCCATCCCGAGTTCCCTCGCGAGGGCGGCGAGCTCCCTGGCCCGGTCGTCTTCGAGAGCGGCCACGATCAACAGGATGCAATCGGCCCCGATCGCCCGCGCCTCGGCCACTTGATAGGGATCGAGAGTGAAGTCCTTGCGCAGAACCGGCAGACCGACCGCTCCGCGCGCCGCGGACAGGTGCTCGTCCGCCCCCCGGAAATAGGGTGAATCGGTAAGCACCGAAAGGCAGGTCGCACCCCCGGCCTCATATTGCCGGGCAAGGCGTTCCGGGTCGAAATCTTTTCGAATCAAGCCCCTGCTGGGCGATGCTCGCTTGATTTCCGCGATAAGGCCGTAGCGTCCTTCCGCCCGCGCGCGTCTCAGTCTCGCCGCAAAACCGCGTGGCGCGGCGGCCGTCTTCGCGGCATCGAGGACCGAATCCATCGACCGCCGCCGCTTGCACTCCGCGACGTGCTCCAGTTTGGTGGCACAGATCTCTTGCAGGACGTCCGTCATCCGCCTCCGCTCTCCGGACCGCCCGTTGGCGGGGTGCCTTCGTTCGAGATTTCCACCATGCGCGCGAGGACCGCCCGCGCGCGACCCTCGTCGATCGAGCGCGCGGCGAGCGCCGCGCCTTCCGTCAGGTTTTCCGCCACACCCGCCACGATTAACGAGCCGGCGGCGGTCATGACGGCGCTGTCCCGGTAAGTGCCGGGCTCGCCGTCAAGCAACGCCCGAAGCCGCTTTGCGTTGTAGGTTCCGGTACCGCCCTTGAGATCCTCGAAACCACCTTCCGAAAGGCCTGCGTCCGCGGCCGTTACCGTGAAGCTCCGCACCGTGCCCCCGGACCACTCGGCCACCATCGTCTCGCCGAAGGAGGTCAACTCGTCGAGGCCGCCCGCGCCGTGCACCACCCAGGCACGCTCGGAACCAAGGCGGCCCAGCACTTCCGCCAGCGGCTCAAGCCACTCCGGAGCGAACACGCCGACCAGCAGCCTGCGTACGAAGGCGGGGTTGGAAACCGGCCCGAGAAGGTTGAAGACGGTCCTGACCGCAAGCTCGACCCGCGGACCCGCCACATGGCGGGTCGCGCTGTGATGGCGCGGCGCCATCATGAACCCGATCCCCGCCTCGCGGATCGACTTCTCGATCAGCGGAAAGGAAGCCTCGATGTCGACCCCAAGGGCGGTCAGGACGTCCGCCGCCCCCGCTCTCGACGAAAGCGCGCGGTTCCCATGCTTCGCGACCGGTATTCCGCAGCCAGCCACGATCAACGCCGCCGCGGTCGAAATGTTCAGGGTGCCGGCGCCGTCGCCGCCGGTGCCGACGACGTCGATCGCGTTCGCGGGGGCCTCGATCCGGGCCGCCTTGGCACGCATGGTTCGTGCCGCCCCGGTGATCTCGTCGACCGTTTCTCCGCGCAGCCGAAGCGCCATCAGGAACGCGCCGATCTGTGCCGGCGTCGCGTTGCCGGTCATGATCGTGTCGAACGCGCTCTCGGCCTCCTGCTCGCTCAACCGATAACCGTCGGCGACACGGCCGAGCACGCCCTTGAAGGCGTCGAAATCTTCACTCATAGTCGAGAATTCGCTTTCAAAAAAACAAAAAGAATAGAAACTTACATGTCTCTTCTAAAGTCCTGCCGCAACTGGCACCGCCCCTTATAGCAGCGACGCGTCCCGCATCATAGCCGGCGGGTACGGCACCCGGTTTCGCCGCGCGAATCGCCCGGACCGGATACTCAGCGGCGGATCGCGCCCTCGTCGAACAGGCGCTCGAGAGCCCCCGCGTTAACCGACACCGGGTAAACCTCGCGCAGCGCAGCGGTATATTGCGAAAGCAGATCCGCTCCCATCGCCGCCGCGACCTCGCCACGCATCTCGTCGAACGCATCCTTGTCGGACAAGACGTTGGCCGGCTCCACCCGATGCATAACGGCAACGGCGTAGCCGGCCCCGGTCGCGCCGAGCGCCGCCTGGCCCTGCTTGGCCCGGAACAGCTCGGCGGCGAGCGACGAAGGCAGGGGGACGTCGCCGCTCTGGTCGAACCGCGTGAAGGGGGAAGAGGTCTTCACCGTCAACTTCAACTCCCGAGCGGCGGTGTCGAAGCTGCGACCCGACTTGACCTCACCCAGCAGCTTTTCGGCCTTCCGCTTCGCGGCGGCATTCAAACGATCCAGTCGCCATGCGGCGGCAACCTCTTTCCTGACCTTGTCGAAGGGTTCCAGCGCCGGCGGGACTACCCGGTCGACCCGGACGATAAAGTAACCTCCGAGCGCGGTGTCGATCAGGTCGCTGACCTCCGCGGCGTTGGTCTCGAAGGCCGACTTGAGGAAGCGGCGCAGCACGAGAAGCCCGTCTTCCGGATCGCCATCGGCCGACCTGCCGCTCCGCTCGACGCTTCGAAACCGCAGCAGCTTCGCGTTGACTTGACTAGCCGCCTCCTCGAGCGCGGCGCCTCCCGCCAGCGCATCCTCGACCTGATTGGCAAGCTTGACGACGGTGTCCACCGCTTGCTCGCGGGCGAGGTCCTCGCGGATTTTCGCGCGGGTCTCGGCGAAGCTCGGCGTCCGGCCGGGCTCGATCCGGTCGACCAGGAGAATGTGCCAACCGACGGGAGAACGCACCGGCTCGCTCGGGATATTCGCCTGAAGCGCGAATGCCGCGTCGGCGATCTCCTGGGGCAGGTCCTCTCTTGCCAGAAGGCCCAGCGAGACGGCGTCCTCGTCCATTCCGGCGACCGCCTTGGCAACGTCGGCGATCGCGCGGCCGCTTCTCAGCGCCTCCAGCGCGCGCCGCGCGGCGGCTTCGTCGCCGACGACGATCTGGCCGATATTGCGGCGCTCGGGGATGACGAGCTGCTGGAGCCGGTTCTCGTATTCGTCGCGCAGCTCTCCTTCCGAGGGTTCGATTTCCGCCGCCACATCCTTCGGATCGAGGTGGAGCGCCGTCAGATCCCGGCGCTCCGGCGCCGTGAAAGCCGCCGCGTTCTCCTTGTGATAGTCCGTCAGCGTACTGTCGCCCGGCGGCGATAGCGTGCTTTCCGACGGCCGGGGGATTTCCACGAAGCGCGCGACGCGCTTGTCGTTGCGATAGTGGTAGAGCGATCTGACGAGCGGATCCGGAGCCACGCTGGCGGAGCGCAGCACCCCCGTCAGATGCGACAACTGGATCTCCTGCCGCAAGTCTTCCACATAGCGCTGCTCGGTGATCCCGAGCCGGGAAAGCGCGCTATGGAACATCGCCCGGTCGAAACCGCCGCCCGGACCGTGGAAGGCGGGCTCCGCGCGCAGCCGCAGGACGACCTGGTCGTCGCCCACGATAATCCCGTTCTCTTCGGCGTAGAGGTCCAGAAGGCGCTGCGAGATCAGCCCGTCCAGCGTGGTCTCCGCCACGCCCAGATCCCGCGCCTGCTCGGAATCGAGCTCGCGTCCGAGCGTCCCGCTCAGCATTTCGACCTGGCGGCGGAAGGCCGCGCCGAACTCGTTGGCGGTTATCTTGGTTCCACCCACCTCCGCCACATCGGTCGAAAGCCCCGGCGCCCTGAGCATGTCCTCGATTCCCCAGGCAGCGAAGCTGATGATGAGGAGAACCGCGAGCACCCGTACCACCCAGGTCGCGGCCTTACTCTTCATTGCCTGAAGCATGGTGCGGGTTCCTGCTCTGGTCGGCCGTGCCGGCGGCGGACGGCGTATGCGGCTATATCTATTGGCTGCGGTTCGGGATCGCAACCGCCGCCGCGAGGTCCGACCCTCCGGCCCGCCGCTTTTCTGAGGCGTGTGCGTTGTTCGGAGTTCCTTGCTGAGCAAGGTCTTCCGGACGGGTTGAGATTTTTCTTACCCCAGCGGCGTGGCTGATTTCCGCGGGGTCCGGCGCGACGAACGATCCGGATTGTCGATTTTCACCCCAT
>JAJDVM010000157.1 GCA_022826125.1 Defluviicoccus sp. | reverse complement strand
ACGGGCCAGGTCGCGTTGCCGGAGGGTACGGAGATGGTGATGCCCGGGGACAATGTGTCGATGGACGTTGAGCTGATCGTACCGATAGCGATGGACGAGGGTCTTCGGTTCGCGATCCGCGAGGGCGGGCGAACCGTCGGCGCTGGCGTCGTCGCGCAGATCATCGAGTAAGCGGGTATTGACCCGGAGACAGCGGGCGCGGCCCTAGCTAGGAGTGTAGCTCAATTGGCAGAGCACCGGTCTCCAAAACCGGGGGTTGTGGGTTCGAGTCCCTCCACTCCTGCCAGCCGGTGCGGCGTCTGCGGGTAACGGGCGGTCGGTCGAGGAAAGATGGCGAAAATCAGCCCCATCGAGTTCGTACAGCAGGTTCGGCGCGAGGTCGCCCGTGTGACCTGGCCGAGCCGGCGTGAGACCGCGACCACCACGGTCATGGTGTTCATCTTCGTCGCCATCGCGGCGCTGTTCTTCTTCGTGGTGGACCAGATCCTGTCGGTCGCGGTCCGCGCGGTGCTCGGTCTCGGAGGCTAATGGATGACGGCGCGCTGGTACGTGATCCATGTCTATTCGGGCTTCGAGAACAAGGTCGCCCAGTCGATCCGCGAGCAGGCCGTCCAGAAGCATCTGGGCGACATGTTCGAGGAGGTCCTGGTGCCGACCGAGGAAGTCGTGCGGATGCGTCGCGGCGCCAAGGTGCGCGCGGACCGCAAGTTCTTCCCGGGTTACGTGCTGATCAAGATGGATCTGACCGACGAGACCTGGCATCTGGTCAAGGACACGCCCAAGGTCACCGGCTTCCTCGGCACCGGCGGGCGCGGCAAGCCCTCGCCGATCTCCGAGGCCGAGACGCAGCGCATCCTGCGCCAGGTCCAGGAAGGGGTCGAGCGGCCCAAGCCGTCGATCACCTTCGACGTGGGCGAGCAGGTCCGGGTCAGCGACGGCCCCTTCACCTCCTTCAACGGGACGGTGGAGGAGATCGACGAGGAGCGCGCCAGGCTCAAGGTGGCGGTCTCGATTTTCGGTCGCTCGACCCCGGTCGAGCTCGAATACGCGCAGGTCGAGAAGCTCTGACGGCGGGGCGGCAGGTGGATTTCTGAGGGGGCGGGCGAAAGATGGCGAAAAAGGTTGCAGGTTTCATCAAGTTGCAGGTTCCGGCCGGGCAGGCGAACCCCTCGCCGCCGATCGGGCCCGCGCTCGGTCAGCAGGGCGTCAACATCATGGAGTTCTGCAAGGCGTTCAACGCGCACACGCAGAACCAGGAACAGGGCGTGCCGATCCCGACCGTGATCACCGTCTATGCCGACCGGTCGTTCTCGTTCGAGACCAAGACCCCGCCGGCGTCCTATTTCATCAAGCAGGCGGCGCGGCTGGAATCGGGATCGCAGGAGCCCGGGCACGAGATGGTGGGCGCGGTCCGCATGTCGCAGCTCCGCGAGATCGCCGAGAAGAAGATGGTCGACCTCAACGCCAACGACATCGAGGCCGCGTGCCGGATGCTCGCCGGCACCGCGCGGTCGATGGGCGTGCAGGTGATGGAGTAAGCCGATGGCGAAGAAGGGAAAACGTCTGGCCAAGGCCTATGAGGGAATCGACCGCGACCGGCTCTACGGGCTGGACGAGGCGGTCGGCCTCATCAAGGAGCGCTCCGGCACGAAGTTCGACGAGACGCTGGAATTCTCCATGAACCTCGGAGTCGACCCGCGCCATGCCGACCAGATGGTGCGCGGCGTCGTCTCGCTGCCCAAGGGCACCGGCAAGTCGGTGCGGGTGGCGGTCTTCGCGCGCGGCGACAAGGCCGACGAGGCGCGCGAAGCCGGGGCGGACCTGGTCGGCGCCGAGGAGCTTGCCGAGAGCGTCCAGGGCGGCACGATCGATTTCGACCGCTGCGTGGCGACGCCGGACATGATGTCCGTGGTGGGCCGGCTCGGGAAGATCCTCGGCCCGCGCGGGCTGATGCCCAACCCCAAGCTCGGCACCGTCACGCAGGACGTCGCCGACGCCGTTCGCGCCGCCAAGGGCGGTCAGGTCGAGTTCCGCGTCGAGAAAGCCGGCATCATCCACGCCGGGGTCGGCAAGGCGAGCTTCGCCGAGGACGATATCAAGGAGAACATCCGCGCGCTGGCGGATGCCGTGGTCAAGGCCAAGCCGAGCGGCGCGAAGGGAACCTACGTCAAGCGCGCCGCGCTGAGCTCGTCGATGGGCCCGGGCATCAAGCTCGACGTCCAGAGCGTGATCGGCGGCGCGTAGGGCCGATCTGTTTTGCCGCGCCGTTCGCCGGCGCGGCGTATTCCGACCCGGGCCCAGGCTCGGGAGGAGACCTGTCCGAGACTGCAGGCGCCGCCGGGGAACCGGCGGGTAAGACCCGCACAGACAGGGGTCGCGAGTTCATCGGTTGCGCTCGTTCCGGGCGCGGGCGGCTCGGGCTTCTGGGACAGGAAGCCGGATCTCCGGAAGGAGGTCCAGTCGCAACCCGACCGGCGGTTTCGCGGTGCCGGTCCGAGAGGAGAGACGATCGTTGAACCGGACGCAAAAGGAGGAACAGGTCGCCGCGCTCAACGCGCTGTTCGGCGCGACAACCCTGGTGGTGGTGACGAGGCCGGTCGGCCTTACGGTCGCGCAGGCGACCGATCTGCGCCGGCAAATGCGGGATGCCGGCGCACGCTTCAAGGTCACCAAGAACCGGCTGACCAAGCTGGCGCTCAAGGGCACGGCCTTCGAGGGGCTGGACGGGCTCTTCATGGGCCCGACCGCGATCGCGTATTCCGACGATCCGGTCGCGGCGGCGCGCGTCGCGGTCGACTTCGCGGAGAAGAACGACGCGCTCGACATCATGGGCGGGGGTCTCGGCGAGCAGGTGCTCGACGCCGCCCAGGTGACCGCGCTGGCCCGTCTGCCCTCGCTCGACGAGTTGAGAGGCCGGCTGGTGGGAACGATCCAGACGCCGGCGACCAGGATCGCCGGCGTGCTGCAGGCGCCGGCGGGTCAGGTGGCCCGCGTATTCGGCGCCTATGCGAACAAGGACGCGGCCTGACCGGCCGCCGGACGTATCGAAGAGGAGAACGGAAACATGGCTGCCAATCTTGAACAACTGGTCGAGGACCTGTCGCAGCTGACGGTCATCGAGGCCGCCGAGCTGTCCAAGCTGCTTGAGGACAAGTGGGGCGTGAGCGCCGCGGCGCCGGTCGCCGTCGCCGCCGCGGCCCCGGCCGAAGGCGCCGCGGTCGAGGAGGAGAAGACCGAGTTCGATCTCATCCTGGTCAGCTTCGGCGAGAAGAAGATCAACGTGATCAAGGAGGTCCGGGCGATCACGGGGCTCGGGCTCAAGGAAGCGAAAGATCTCGTCGAGGGCGTGCCGAACCCGGTCAAGGAGGCCGCGTCCAAGGACGAAATCGAAGAGATCAAGGCGAAACTCGAGGAAGCCGGAGCGACCGTCGAGGTCAAGTAGTTGGCCGCGAGTCAACTGCGGGCAGGCGCGATTTCCGGGCGCCGCGCCGATTCCGGCGCGGCGTGCCCGGGCCTGCGCCCGCCCGGCGGCATTCCGATAAGTCTGACATATCGCTGCGCATTGCGAGGCGGCCGTCGCCGCTTCGTCGCGCGCGCTTGAAGAGGTGGCAATGGCACAGTCCCTTACCGGTCGGAAACGTATTCGCAAGGAGTTCGGTCGCCTCCAGGCCGCGGCCGCCATGCCGAACCTCATCGAGGTTCAGAAGACGTCCTACGACAAGTTCCTGCAGATGGATGCCGACGCCGAGGCGCGCAGCGAGAGCGGGCTGCAGGAAGTCTTCGGCTCGGTCTTCCCGATCAAGGACTTCTCCGAGAACGGCACGCTGGAGTTCGTGAAGTACGAGCTCGAGCCGCCCAAATACGACGTCGACGAATGCCAGCAGCGCGACATGACCTACGCCGCGCCGCTCAAGGTGACCCTGAGGCTGGTCGTGTTCGATATCGACGAGGACACCGGCGCCCGTTCGGTCCGCGATATCAAGGAACAGGACGTCTATATGGGCGACATGCCGCTGATGACGGACAACGGCACCTTCGTCGTCAACGGCACCGAGCGCGTGATCGTTTCCCAGATGCACCGCTCGCCCGGCGTCTTCTTCGACCAC
>JAJDVM010000014.1 GCA_022826125.1 Defluviicoccus sp. | reverse complement strand
CCGGGCGCATCCAGATAATCGCCGGACTGGCTTACGGTCACGCTCACCGTCACGCCGGAAGCCGGCGCCGGGGCCGCATGGATCGTGAACGATGCGCTTGCGCCTTCATCCACGGCGCTACCGCCCGACAGGCTCAGTTCGGGGATGGGGTCCGGTTCGGGTTCGGGCTCCGTGGTTTCCCTCGACTCCAGTTCGGTCAGGGCCTCCACGACCGGGTCCCAGCGGCTGGCGGAATAGGTGTCCGCCATGTCCTGGGCCTCGGCGGCGGTCATGGGCGCATAGCCTTCGGCGAGGGCGTCTTCATCGCCCAAGGCGGCCAGCGCGCGCTTCCAGCGGTCCACGTGGGCCTGTCCGTGCTGGGTTTCTTCCGCATACCCCCGCACCGTGGCCTTCAGGGCGCTGTAGTCCGGTTGCTGCAGCGTCGTGTCCGTGGAACCGCCATTGCCGATGGAATCGCCGCCGCCCGCCGGAGCCACGTCGATGGTGGCGGCGCCGGCCAGGTTGTCGAGTACTTGCGTGTCGCCGTTCCCGTCCTCGTAGGCGGGGGTGACGGTGACGGTAAGGGTCATGGCCTCGGCGGCGTCGTGCTGGAAGGTCCACTCGGTGTCCGTCCAGTCCAACGCGACGCCCTGCACGTAGTTGTCTTCATCCACCAGGGTGCTGGTGGTCTCGTATTCCACCTCGTAGCTCGTGGCGTGCTCCACCGCATCCCAAGTCACTTTCGCGTTGGCGGCGTCCACCGCCGTCACCTGGACGTTGGATACGGCCTGCGTGGGCGCAGGCGGTGAGGGTGGGGCCTGCTGCTCCTCGGCCCGCTGGCCGCCGCCCGGCTGGCCCCTGATCGTGAAATCGACGCCCGGCGCCCTGTCGTCCGTCGCGTTGTAGGCGCCCTCCACGCCCATGTAGCCGGGCGTTTTGGCGATGAACGCCCGGAAGCGCTCGTCGCCCTCGGCCGCGGCATCGGCATTGACCGGAATCCACATCTCGGCGGAGAAGCCCATGCCGAGCACACTCACGTTGTAGTAGTCGGTTTTCGTGGCCTCATCGCGCCTCAGGTGACTGACCCACGCATCGTGGCCGGCGTAGGCTTCGCCGAGGTCGTCGAAGTCGGTGGTGAGGTGCTGCACGCCGACGGTGGCGCTGTACCGGTCGTAGCGCCTCGCATCCTTCGGATGATTCCGTACCTTCTCTCTCCCCGCCTTGCCGTCCAGCAGCACCAACACCTTGCTCCCCTCCTCGACGATACTGCCGTCCAGCCGTACGATCGTCGTGCCATTGACCACACGGGTGGTCGTGGCATTGGTCGATGTGCCCGACACGTTCAGGTAGGTGGAGCGGCTGGCCGCGCTGTCGTTCACGAAGACCTTCGTGCTGTCCGCGCCCGCCACCGCTTCGGCGCCGGCCACGCCCGAGACGCCCGTCAGTTTGAACTCGGCCGCGCGGACGCCCGACACCGTGCGGTCCACGCTGTTGGCCGCGGGCCTCAGCCGGAGAGTGATGTTTTGCGGGGCGTTCGGGCCGGCGATCGTCACCGTGCCGCTCGTGACGCCGCTGGACACCGCGCGGGTGAGCGACACGCCATCGTGAAATTCGTTCACTCTGTCGAGATCAATGTCGATGCTGTAGTCGACCGTCAGGGTCTCGCCCGATTCCAGGGCGCGCACCAGGCGCAGCTCCAACATCGCCCAGTTACTGCCGCCTTCAATGCCGATCGCATCGGAGGGGTGCACGGACACGCTCGGCGGGGGGACGTCGATGATGTCGATTTCGAAGAGGAATTCCCTGGAGTGATCGTCGGGATCGCGCATGCGCATTCGAACGGTCTCCGTACCTTCGGACAGCGCGTCCAGGTGCGCCTGCGCTTGGAAAGTGGCCGTGCGCGCCTGCGAATCCCACGTTACGCTAGTCGGGTGGCAAAAGTCCCAGGCGGGCTGAAGGGCGAACACGCTTGAGATGCAGCCGCCGACGGCCAGAGGGTTGTTACTTGGCCGGGCCGCCAAGGTTGGTGTCCCGGTCCAGTCCGACGGAACGTTCGACACCGTGAAAGTCTTGGTTTCGCCCTCGGTGATCGATGCGGAATCGATGGCGATCTGCGCGGCGGCCGGAGCCGCCAGGGCGAACAGCAGAGGCAGGAGAAGGGCCGGCAGCAGGCCACGCACCAGGCTTCGGGATGCCTGACGAACGCCGGCAACGACGCGGGCGAAAGCGGGGTCGAAACGGAAAGTGGAACGGCCAGCGCCGAAGCGGCAGCCGGCAGCGGCGGAAAGTTCAGGGGGAGAGGCAGATAGCCTTCGGCGACCGCGCCATGAAGACGCGTTCATGGCGAAAAAGACCGGCTCGGCTCGGCTCGGCTCGGCTCGGCTCGGCTCGGCTCGGCTCGGCTCGGCTCGGCTCGGCTCGGCAGATTACTATATCAGGATGGCCGTTTTCGGATGTCAAGGGAAATCCGCGGGTTTCGCGAACAAACCGCGCAATCAGTTCAATAGTTCTCGCCGCCATGGTTTCCTCCTCTCATCGATTCCGGCATCGGCGTGCAACCGGCAACTCGCGGCTTGCAGATCGACCGCCTTCGGGCTGGTGGGCTCGTTGAACGAGGCCTCGCCCGGCCCGGAATGACTCGATCCGCTCACCATGCCATCACGAATCGGATTCCAGATCCCGACGGGAAGCGGCGCAACGCATGAGCCATATCACGCAAGTATAAGTCCCCTCTTGAAAAGTACCAACTCTCAAGTCACTCTCTCACTCCGCCACGCGCCCGGCAAACGCAACGGAAGGGCACGGGGCGATCGGCTCCACGCGGGGAAGGCAGGAAAGGAACGTTCGGGTCCGGTCCGGCCGGACTGCTACACGCCGGTCTCGGCGGCGGACGGCGGGACCGGGACGCCGGTCAGCGCCGGCAGGGGAACGCGCGACGGCGAGAGCGTGTGGCCGATGCGCCGCTCAAGCGCGGCGTAGTCGCGGTAGAGGCCGGGACGAAGCTCGGCGGCGCGGCGCAGATCGGCGCGGGACGCGAGGATGCAGAACGAACAGCTCAGCCTCGACATGCCGGATGCGTAGGCCCAGTGGGGCGTCTGGCCGGCACCGGCGATGACGCGGAACACCTCGGCGGTCGAGAGGCCGTGGATCGGCAGCCAGTCGAACCACTGCCGGCCGGCCCGGCTGTTGCGCGCGTTGCGGTTCCATGCCTCCCGCTTCGCACGCGCCGGACTCTCGGCCGCCCGCATCCCCATGGCGCTGACGATGCGCCCGCCGAAGCGCGGGTGCGCCTTCAGGTAGCGGCGCAGCTCGCGCTCGATGGGCGTTCTCTTGAAGTCCGACGTGCACCAGCGCACTCCGGCGGAAGGCCACCGGCCCCGCGCCTCGACGCGTTCGAGCAGGGTCTTGCCCGAGGCGACAGGGGCGAGGATCAGCGGCGCGCCGGGCGGGATCGTCGCCTCGATGTGCTCGATCGTGCCGGGCCACTCGACCTCGCCGAGCGGGGCGTGGACGAACAGAAGCTGGCCGTGGGGCACGAACCGCGAAAGCAGGATCGTCATGGCCTGGCTGTCCTTGCCGCCGGAGTGGCTGACGGCGACCAGCGCGCCGGCGCGGATCATCTCGCGGCACTCGGGCGGAACGAAGAACTCGGGGAGGTCAAGCCGCCACGGCGCGGCGCTCACAACCAACCCCTTTCGGCCAGGGAGACGTAATGGCCGTCGGTGACGACGAGATGATCGAGCAGCCGCACATCGATGAGCGCGAGCGCGGTGGCGAGCTTCTCGGTGATGACGCGGTCGGCTTCCGACGGCTCGGCGACCTGCGAGGGGTGGTTGTGGAAGATCACCGCGGCGGCGGCGTTCTTCTCCAGCGCCCGCTGCACGACGACGCGGGGGTACACGACCGATCCGTTCACGGTGCCCCGGAAAAGCTCCTCGATCTCGATGAGCCGGTTCCGCGTGTCGAGATAGATGACACCGAAGACCTCGTTGCGCCGGCCGGCGAGCTTGAGGCGCAGGAACGCCTCGAAGTCCGCGGGGCGGTTGAAGGCGCGGCCGCGCCTGCAGCGCTGCGACAGCACCTTGAGCGCGAGCGCCACGACGGAGGACTTCTCCCCGGGCGACAGCGAGGCGGGCGTCAACGACCCGAAACGGTCGCCGGTTGCGGGAACGGTATTCGATGCGGGCATGGGGGGCGGACTCCTCGAGCGGGCGGGACAGGCGCAGGGCGAAACGATCGGGCGGAACCGGAGCACGCGAACGCTCGCCACGCCCCGGAACCCGACCCGCCGGGGCCGGCCTCGGACTCTCGGAGGCGTCCGATCCGGCGGCGGCGCGCGGGCGCAGCCCGCCAGGGAGAACCCGGTCAGCCGGGTGGGCGGGAAGGTTCGGGCGGGCGGCCTACCGGCCGGAACGATGCGACCGCCGGATGCGCCGGCGGTTGGGCGAGAGGGCTATTGCGGGACGCGGGAACCGTTGGTTTCGCCGTCCAGGTCCGCCCGCAGGCTCTCGGCGACGCGGCCCGCGGCGGCCTTCACGGAATCGCGGGCGAGATGCGCGTAGCGCGCGGTGGTCTGTACCTTCCGGTGGCCGAGCAGCTTGCCGATCATCGGCAGGCTCTCGCCCAGCGCAAGCGCCCGGGACGCGAACGAATGGCGCAGGTCGTGAATGCGCACGTCGTTCAGGCCGGCCCGCGCCCGGACGGCAAGCCAGGCGCCATTGAGGTTCGCGAAGCGTTGGCCCGGCCTCGTCCCCGTGATGACCCAGGGATTGCCGGGCAGGCGCGGCAGGCCGGAGAGCACCTGCCGGGCCGATGGGGAGATGGCGACCGACCGCGCGCCGGTCTTGGCGTCGCGCAGCCGCAGTTCGCCCGCGTCGATATCCACGTCCTCCCAGCGCAGCGTCAGAATCTCCGATTTCCGGCACCCGGTCAGCATCAGCAGCCGGAACGCCGCCACGGCGCTCGGATGCACCCTGCCTTCGGCCTCGACCTCGCCGAGCACGCGGCCGAGCCGCCGGAACTCCCCGTCGGACAGAAACCGCTCCCGCAGCGGCTCCTTGTACTTGCGGACGAACCGGCAGGGATTGCCGCCCTCCGGGGCGCAGCCCCACTGCTCGGCCATGTTGAACAGCCGCGAGAGCATGTCCACGACCTTGTTCGCCATGAACGGCGTCTCGTGCAGGCTGTACTGCAGGGCCGCGACCCGCTCGCGCCCGATCTCCCCGAGCCGCGCGTCGCCCAGGGCCGGAAGGAGATGGCGGTCGAGCGTGTGCCGGCAGTGCCGGATCGTGGCCGGCTTGCAGCGCACGGCCGCGTGTTCCCGCATGAAGCGCTCCGCCACCTCCGCGACGGTGGGCCCCGTATCGGGCCGGGCGGCCCCGTTGGCGGCGGCCGGCTCGTTGCCGGCCTTGATGTCCGCGATGAGTTGCGCCGCCTTGCGCCGCGCCTGTTCCGCCGAGATCAGCCCGTGCCGCCCGACGGTCAGCCGCCTGGATTTCCCGCCGGCGCGCGTCTGCACGAGATAGACCTTCGATCCCGAGGGATAGACGCGCACCCCGAAGCCGGAAAGCTCGGTGTCCCAGAACACCGCCTCGCGTTCGCCCACGGGCAGCGCCTCGACGGTGCGCCTGGAGATCGTCGCGCTCGCGAGCTTCGCCATCGCGCTACGCCGCCAGAATGTCCGCGCCGATGCTCTCGGCGACCTTGGCGGTCGATGCCTGGATCGACTCCCGGGCCAGGTGCGCGTAGCGGGCCGTGGTGTCGATCTTCCGGTGGCCGAGCAGCTCGCCGATCATCGGCAGGCCCTCGCCGATGGCCAGGGCGCGGGAGGCGAAGGTGTGGCGCAGATCGTGCAGGCGCACGCCGTCCAGTCCCGCGCGTTCGCGCACCCGGTTCCAGGAGTCGTTGATGTTGACCTGATGCGTGCCCTTCCTCTTGCCGGGAAACACCCACGGATTGCCGGCGACACGCGGCAGGTCCTTCAGCACGTCGACGGCGGCCGGCGGCAGCGGAACGATGCGCGCGCCCGTCTTGCTGTCGGCCAGACGCATCTCGCCCGCCTCGAAGTCGAGATCGTCCCAGGCCAGGCCCATGATCTCGTTGCGCCGGCACCCGGTCAGGATCAGCAGCCGGATCGCCGCGGCGGCGTGCCGGGAGGCCAGCCGTTCCGCGGGCGCGATGTCGAGCGTCCGGCCGAGGCGGGCAAGCTCCTGCGGCGTGAGGAAACGCTCCTTGCGCCCATTCACCTTGTAGCGGCGCACCGAGCGGCAGGGGTTGCGGCCCGGCGGGCGCATCTCCCACAGTTCCGCCAGGTTGAACATCTTCACGAGAATGTCCACGCAACGGTTCGCGACCGTGGGCATGTCGCTCAGCCCGTACTGGAACTCGAGGATGTGCTTGCGCCGCGCCTCCGACACGCGCAGCTCCCCCAGGCCCGGCACGATGTGCTTGCGCACCATCAGGCCGTAGTGCTTGACGGTGTTGGGCTTGCAGTGCATCGCGACGTGCTCGCGCAGGTAGCGCCCGGCCAGATCGGCGACGGTGGGCGGGGCCTCGGGCGCCGCCTCGGCAAGGGGCTGTCCCGCCTTGATGCGCGCGATCAGCCTCGCGGCCTCCTTGCGGGCCCGGTCGGGGGCGATCGCCCCGTGGCGGCCCACGGTCGCGCGCCGGGACTTGCCGCCCGCCCGGGACTGCACGACGTACACCTTGCGTCCCGATGGATACACGCGAACCCCGAAGCCGGGCAGGTCCCGGTCCCAGAACACGGTATCCTTGCCGTGGACCGAAAGGCGGTCCACGACGCGCTTGGTGAGTTTTCGGGTTTGGCGTTCGGGCATGGCTTCGCCGGTCGATAGGAGCGTTCCGGCCGGTTCGCGTCGCGTCCGCTTGCGTAAGCGTACCGAAAGCGACCGGCCGGAAATCGGGGCACATTAAAGCGTACTGGAGGCGGGATTTCAAGAGGTAGCATTCCGGGGAGATGAAGAATTTATAGAGAATTTACAACATCTTACGGACATTGGGCGCGTCCCTGCGCAGTCTTGGCGGCGGTCGGGAAACAGTGATGTATTTACTGGACACCAACGTCGTGTCCGAATTCATGACATCGCCGACTTCGAACATTGCCTTGTCGATCTGATCGATCCCTTCGCGTTCGATGGCTAACGCACTGTCGCCGGCGACACCTGGAACGATAGCTGTCCGGGCTCGTCCGGTTATGCCTTGTCGCCCGCACCCGTCGTAGACGTCAGACTCAACGGAATGGATGGCAGGAAAACAATCACTCTGCTCGCCGCTCTGGCGGTTCTCGCGCTCGCGGCGGCCGTTTGGCGGACCTTCGACCTGCCCGACGAATCCGCCGGGCAGACCGACGCGATCGATCCCGAACGGACGGCCATCGAGCGCACGCTCGAACGCACCCTGCGGGAAAGCCAATCGGGCGTCGAGGAACCGGCCAGCGAAGCGCCGCCTTCAGTCGATGAGTCGCGGCCGGCAAATGCCGCGCGGCAGGACGTTGCCCCGCCGGAGGCCGCGTCCGGCGAAACCGGCGTCGACCCGAACGCATTGCCGGACGGCTACACGCTCGGCACGTTCCACGGCGCCATGCAACGCGCCCCGCGAACGACGCTTGCCGATCCCGAACCTGCTCCGAATCCCGCCTGGCTCGACGGCGGCGCCGCGCAGGATGCGATCCTCGACCAGGCGACAACGTCCGAACGCCCGTTTACCTTCGCCGT
>JAJDVM010000038.1 GCA_022826125.1 Defluviicoccus sp. | reverse complement strand
GGCGGCGTCGCAGCCGGCGATGTCGAGCGCGGCCTCGCCGTCCTGCACCAGCACCTGCCCGCGCGTCACCGGACAGAGGCCGTTGACGGCGCGGAGCAGCGTCGATTTGCCGGAGCCGGACAGGCCCATCAGCACGCAGATCTCGCCCTGCCGGACGGCGAGCGACGCCCCGGCCACGCCCACCACCGCGCCGGCGGCGTCGTGGATTTCCTGGCGGTCCGCGCCCCGGTCGAGCAGGTCCAGTGCGGCGCGCCTGTCGCCGCCGAACAGGATGTCCACGTCCTTGAGTTCGATCGCGGGAATGGCTCAGCCCCGGTCCCTGCCGCCGCCGCGCTGCTTGCAGATGCGGTCCAGCAGGATGGCGACGATGACGATGGCGAGCCCGGCCTCGAAGCCCTTGGCGATGTTGACCGTGTTGAGCGCGCGCAGCACCGGCACGCCGAGCCCCGGCGCGCCCACCATCGCCGCGATGACGACCATGGAGAGGCTCAGCATGATGCACTGCGTCACGCCCGCCATGATGGTGGGCATGGCGTGCGGCAGCTCCACCTTCCAGAGCAGCTGGCGGCGGGTTGCGCCGAAGGCTTCGCCGGCCTCGACCAGCGGGCGGGGCACGCCGGAAATGCCGAGATGGGTGAGCCGGATCGGGGCCGGGATGGCGAAGATCACGGTCGAGATCAGGCCGGGCACGACACCGAGCCCGAACATGATCATGGTCGGGATCAGATAGACGAAGGTCGGGATGGTCTGCATCAGGTCGAGCACCGGGCGGATGGCGTTGTAGAGCCAGGGCCGGTGCGCGGCCGCGATGCCGACGGGCACGCCGACGGCAATGCAGATCGCGGTCGAGAACAGGATGAGGGTCAGCGTCTGGACCGTCGTCTCCCAGTAGCCGAGATTGACGACCAGCAGCAGCGTCAGCACCACGGCGGCGACCAGCTTCCAGGACCGGTGCAGCCAGAAGGCGAGCGCGGCAATGGCCGCCACGAGGACGAGCGGCGGAAGCGCCAGCGCAAGGTCGGTCAGTCCCTCGATCAGGAACTTCAGCACCTCGGACAGGTAGTCGAAGAACCAGGCTGCATGGTCGAGCAGCAGGTCCACGAAGGACGCGATCCACTTGCCGAGCGGGATCTTATGGTCCGTCAGCCAGTCCAAGCTCTACCCCGCAGCGTTCCCGGCCGCTCCGGCCGGCGAGGCGATCAAAGCCCGAGATGCGCCTTGACGGCCGCCATGCCGTCGCCGCCGTCCATGGTCGTCACGCCGTCGAGCCAGCCGTCCAGCACGCCGGGATTGGCCTTGAGCCACGCCGTCGCCGCCTTGTCCGGCTCCTTCTGCTCGTCGAGGATCGCCGTCATGATCTCGTTTTCCATCGCCAGCGTGAACTTCAGGTTGGCCAGCAGCCTGCCGACATTGGGGCACTCGGCGGCGTAGCCGCGCCGGACATTGGTGAACACCTCCGCGCCGCCGAAATTCGGGCCGAACCAGTCGTCGCCGTCGGCGAGGTAGGTCAGCTCGAAATTGGCGTTCATCGGGTGCGGCTCCCAGCCGAGGAAGACGATCCACTCGCCCTTCCGGTTGGCGCGCGCCACCTGGGCCAGCATGCCCTGCTCGCTCGACTCGACCACTTCGAAGCCTTCGAGCCCGAAGGCGTTCTTGTCGATCATGCTCTGGATCAGCCGGTTGCCGTCATTGCCGGGCTCGATGCCGTAGATCTTGCCCTCCAGCATGTCCCGGTGCCCGGCGATGTCGGCGAAGCTCTTGATGCCGCCGTCGGCCGCCGGCTTGTTGACGGCGAGCGTGTATTTGGCGCCGGTCAGGTTCATGCCCACGGTCTCGACCGACCCGTCCTCGCGATAGGGCGCGATGTCGGCTTCCATGGTCGGCATCCAGTTGCCGAGGAAGACGTCGATATCGCCGTTCTTGAGGCTGGTATAGGTGACCGGGACCGAGAGCACGGTCGCGCTCGGCTCGTAGCCGAGGCCCGTGAGCACGGCCGAGGTAGCGGCGGTGGTGGAGGTGATGTCGGTCCAGCCGACATCGGAGAAACGGACCGCCTTGCAGGAGTCCGGGTCGGCCGCCCAGCCGGCGGAAGACACCGTCAAGGCGGAGACGATTCCGATTGCCGCCAGTTGCACGCGCTTCTTCATCGCCTTGTCCTCCTGTTCCGGTTTCCGCCTGCATCCCTTTGTCTGCAAAGCGGGGCATGGTACGGCTACCATGACCGGGCCGCAAGGAAAGAAGCGGCGGGACAGGGCGATGAGCGAAGGCCGGATCTTCGATTATGTCGTGGTCGGCGCCGGGTCGGCGGGCTGCGTGCTGGCCAACCGGCTGACCGAGGACGGCCAGGCGACCGTGCTGCTGCTGGAGGCCGGCGGCAGCGACCGCAGCATCTTCCTGCAGATGCCGTCCGCGCTCGCCGTCGCCATGGGCCACAGGCGTTATGGCTGGCACTACTGGACCGAGCCCGAGCCGCATCTGGGCGGCCGGCGCCTGCACTGCCCGCGCGGGCGCGTGCTCGGCGGCTCGTCCTCCGTCAACGGCATGGCCTATGTGCGCGGAAACCCGTTGGATTTCGACGGCTGGGCGGAAGGCGGCGCGTCCGGCTGGTCCTATGGCGAGGCGCTGCCCTATTTCCGCAGGGCGGAAAGCTTCAGCGAAGGCGGCGACGAGTGGCGCGGCGATACGGGGCCGCTCAACACCTCGCGCGGTCGGATGGCGAACCCGCTCTACGCCGCGTTCATCGAGGCGGGCGGGCAGGCCGGCTACGCGCGCACCGCGGACATGAACGGCTACCGGCAGGAGGGCTTCGGGCCGATGGACATGACCGTCCACCGGGGCCGGCGCTGGAGCACGGCGAATGCCTATCTCAGGCCGGCCGCCGGAAGGCCCGGCCTCGCCGTGGAGACGGGCGCGCTCGCAACCCGCATCCTGCTGGACGGGCGCCGCGCCGCGGGCGTCGAATACCGGCAGGGCGCCGCCGTCCGCACCGTGCAGGCGCGGCGCGAAGTCATCCTGTCGGGCGGTCCGATCAACGCGCCGCAACTGCTGATGCTCTCCGGCATCGGCCCGGCCGCGCATCTGGCGGAGCACGGCATCGCGGTCGCCCTGGACCTGCCCGGCGTCGGTCGCAACCTCCAGGACCATCTGGAGCTCTATGTCCAGCAGGAGTGCATTCGCCCGATCACGCTCTATTCCGCGACGGGCCTCCTGCGGAAGGCGCTGATCGGCGCCCGCTGGATGCTGTTCCGGTCGGGCCTCGGCGCCACCAACCATTTCGAGGCCGGCGGCTTCATCCGCTCGCGCGCCGGCGTGCGCTGGCCGGACATCCAGTATCATTTCCTGCCGCTTGCGGCGTCCTACGACATGAGCGAGCGGGTCCGCTGCCACGGCTACCAGGCCCATGCCGGCCCGATGCGCTCGAAATCGCGCGGCGAGGTCCGGCTCGCCTCCACCGACCCGCTGGAGCCGCCGCGCGTGCAGTTCAACTATATGAGCCATGCGGACGACTGGCTGGAAATGCGCGCCTGCGTCCGCCTCACCCGGGAAGTCTTCGCCCAACCGGCCTTCGACCCCTGGCGCGGCCGGGAGCTTGCGCCCGGCGATGAGGCGCAGAGCGACGAAGAGATCGACGCCTTCGTGCGCGAAACCGTCCAGAGCGCCTACCACCCTTGCGGTACCTGCCGGATGGGCGCGGACGACATGGCCGTCGTCGATCCGGAACTGCGGGTTCGCGGCATGGAGCGCCTGCGGGTCGTGGACAGCTCGATCATGCCGGCGATCACGACCGGCAATCTCAACGCGCCGACGATCATGATTGCGGAGAAGGCGGCGGACATGATCCGCGGCCGGCCGCCCCTGCCGCCCTCCGGCGCCTCCTTCTACACGGCGCCCGACTGGCGGACGGCCCAGCGCTGACGGAGCGGCCCCGACTACGGGCCCGCGTCGATCTCGATGCTGCGGGTGCGGACCTCCGGCTCCGGGCGCACGAGGTCTATATGCAGAAGGCCGTTTTCTGTATGCGCCTTCTGCACCTCGATGCCCTCGGCCAGCACGAACCGGCGCTGGAACTGGCGCGCCGCGATGCCCCGGTGCAGGAAGACCCGCCCGTCCGGTTCCTCGCCCTGGCGGCCGCGCACGATCAGCTGCCGGTCCTCGACCGAAATCGTGAGGTCATCGCGGGCGAAGCCCGCTACCGCCAGCGAAATGCGCAGCCTGTCAGCGCCCGTCCGCTCAATATTGTAGGGCGGATAGCCGTCTGCCGACGCCTTCGACACCGAGTCCAGCATCTGCTCCAGGCGGTCGAATCCCAGCAGCAGCGGGCTGTTGAAAACCGGCATTCGCGACATGGCGCTGCTTCTCCTCAATACCAAGCGAGACGCGCATCGGCCGGACCCGAGCATTGCGGCATCCGGGCGCATTGGTATATGGGAGACGGGAGAGGGAGTGCAAGCGCAGCCCATGACCGATATTCCCGATACGACCGATCAGCCTGTCCCTTTCACTCTGGACGGCCGCGAGGTGACGGCGCTGCCGGGGGAGACCATCTGGCAGGCCGCGGCGCGCCTCGGCACGGTGCTGCCGCATCTCTGCTATGCGCCGGAGCCCGGCTACCGCGCCGACGGCAATTGCCGCGCCTGCATGGTGGAGATCGAGGGCGAGCGGGCGCTTGCGCCGTCCTGCCTGCGCCATCCCGAGGCGGGCATGGCCGTGAACAGCGCGGGCGACCGGCCGGAACGCGCCCGGCGCATGGTGCTGGAACTGCTGCTGGCGGACCAGCCGGCGGAGGTCCATGACCCGGCGTCTCGCCTCGGGCACTGGATCGCCGATGCGGGCCTCGAAGCCGGGCGGCTGCCCGGCCGCGAGGCGCCGTCGGAAGATGCGAGCCATCCGGCCATGGCGGTCAATCTCGACGCCTGCATCCATTGCAATCTCTGCGTGCGCGCCTGCCGGGAAGTGCAGGTCAACGACGTGATCGGTCTCGCCTATCGCGGGCACGGCTCGAAGATCGTGTTCGATTTCGATGATCCGATGGGTGCGAGCACCTGCGTCGCGTGCGGGGAGTGCGTCCAGGCCTGTCCCACCGGCGCGCTCATGGAAGAGGCCCGTGTGGACGAGAACGGAGTGGGACGGAGCGTCCCTCTCCGGGAAGTGGACAGCGTCTGTCCCTACTGCGGGGTCGGCTGCCAGATTACCTACCAGGTCGACGACAACCACATCGTCGCGGTGCAGGGCCGCGACGGGCCTGCCAACCAGCAGCGCCTCTGCGTCAAGGGGCGCTTCGGCTTCGACTACGTGGCGCATCCTCATCGCCTGACCCGTCCCCTGATCCGCCGGGAGGATGCACCCAGGCACGCCGAGTGCGAAGTCGATCCCGCGAACCCCGGGACCCACTTCCGGGAGGCGTCCTGGGAGGAGGCGCTCGATGTCGCCGCGGCGGGCCTTCGCCGGGTGCGGGATCGGGACGGGGCGCGGGCGATGGCCGGATTCGGCTCCGCGAAGGGCTCGAACGAAGAGGCCTACCTGGTGCAGAAGCTGATTCGCACCGGTTTCGGCACCAACAACGTCGATCACTGCACTCGCCTGTGTCACGCCTCTTCGGTGGTGGCGCTCCTCGAGGGCATCGGCTCCGGGGCGGTGACCGCTCCCTTCACCGCCTGCGCGGACGCCGACGTGATCATCGTGACCGGCGCCAACCCCACCGAGAATCATCCGGTTGCCGCGACCTTCTTCAAGCAGGCCGCGCGCGCGGGCAAGACCCTGATCGTCATGGATCCCCGCGGTCAGGCGCTGCGCAAGTACGCGACCCACATGCTCCAGTTCACGCCGGGCTCCGATGTCGCCCTGCTGAACGCGCTTCTCAACGTGATCGTCAGCGAGGATCTCTACGACCGCCAGTACGTCGAGGCGAACACCGAGGGCTTCGAGAACCTGAAGCGCCACATCCGGGACTTCACGCCCGAGGCGATGGCCCCGGTATGCGGGATCGACGCGGAGACCCTGCGCGAGGTGGCGCGCTGCTATGCGGGCGCGGAGCGCGGCATCATCTTCTGGGGCATGGGGATCTCGCAGTCGGTGCACGGCACCGACAACGCACGCTGCCTCATCGCCCTTTCGATGGTGACCGGACACGTCGGCCGCCCCGGGACCGGGCTCCATCCGCTGCGCGGGCAGAACAACGTGCAGGGCGCCTCCGATGCGGGACTCATCCCCATGGTGTACCCCGACTACCAGTCCGTGGAGTCGGAGGAGGTTCAGGCGCGCTTCCGCGACGCCTGGGGCACGCCGCTGGATCCCGAACGCGGCCTCACCGTGGTGGAGATCATGGATGCGGTGCACGACGGGGTGATCAAGGCGATGTACGTGATGGGCGAGAACCCCGCGATGTCGGACCCGGACGTGGAGCACGCGCGGGAGGGCCTGGCGAAGCTCGAGCACCTCGTGGTGCAGGACATCTTTCTCACCGAGACCGCGTTCCACGCCGATGTCGTGCTGCCCGCCTCCGCGTGGCCGGAGAAGGACGGCACCGTCACCAACACCAACCGACAGGTGCAGATGGGACGGATCGCGCTGGACACGCCGGGCGATGCGCGCCAGGACTGGTGGATCATCCAGGAGATTGCCCGGCGCATCGGTCTGGAATGGA
>JAJDVM010000377.1 GCA_022826125.1 Defluviicoccus sp. | reverse complement strand
CGAGGCGAGCGCGCGGTCGATCCACCGCCCCTTCGCTTTGCACCGCATGTCGGCGGCGAACAGCGCGCCGGTGCCGAGCGCCTTGGTGAGGATCAGCCGGTCGCCGGGCCGCATGCCGGCCTTGCGCAGCACGCGCGCCGGGTCGGCCTGTCCGGTAACCGCGAGGCCCAGCGCGCGCTCGGCCCCTTCCCCGGTATGGCCGCCGACCAGCGCCGCGCCGGCCTCCGCCAGGACCTCGTTCACGCCCTGCATCATGTCGGCGATCTCGGTCGCGATCTTCTCTTCGGGCCCGTGGGGCACCGTGACGATGGCGAGCGCGGTCCGCGGTTCCGCCCCCATCGCGTAAATGTCGCCGAGCGCGTGGTTGGCCGCGATGCGGCCGAACAGGTAGGGGTCGTCGACGAACGAGCGGAAATGGTCGACCGTCTGGACCTGGGCGACGCCGGGCGCCACGCGAACCACCGCCGCGTCGTCGGGATCGCCGAGCCCGATCAGCACGTCGTCGCGGTCGCGCGGCGCGATGCCGCCGATCGCGCGCTCGAGCACGTCCTGCCCCACCTTGGCGCCGCAGCCGCCGCAGCGCATCTCGGGTTCCTCGACCCGGGGCAGGCCGGGCGCCGGCGCGGGCGCGGGTTCCGGCGTCATCTCGGGCAGGTCGGTGTATTTCCGCATCCAGCGCCGGTCGATCCAGTCCTTCAGCCGCCACACCCAGCGCCCCTCGACCGCGAAACGGCCGCGCGAGGCGACGGCGTATGCGTCGCCGGTGGAGATCAGGCTAAGATAGGCGCGCTGCGGCCGGTAGGGACGGAGCGGCCGCCCGGTCAGCGCCCGGCGCAGGTTCTCGGCCAAAGGCGGCCCCTGCCGCACCGCGAAGACGCCGGCCTTGGGCCGCTGGTAATTGACCATCGTCGCCACGTCGCCGCAGGCGAACACGTCCGGATGGGAGGTCGAGCGCAGGAAATCGTCGACGCGGATGAAGCCGTCCCCGTCGACGTCGAGTCCGGCGGCGGCGGGCCAAACCTCGACCGAGGCGCTGGTCACCCAGAGGATCTCGTCGGCCTCGACCGAGGCGCCGTCCTCGAGCGCGACCCTGCCCGGCTCGACCCGGACCGCGGCGCGGCCGAGCACCGTCTCGATCCCGCGCGCGGCGAGGATCCTCGCGAACCGGGCGCGGGCCGCCGCGTTGTGGGCCGGCAGCAGGACGTCCGAGGCGTCGACGACGGTCATCGCGACGGCGCCGGTTCCCCGCGACAGGCGGTGCTGCGCCGAAAGCGCGAGCTCGACCCCGCCGGCGCCGCCGCCGACCACGGCGATCCGCACCGGCCCGTCGCGCCGGCTCACGCGCTCGGCCAGCGCCTCCCAGCGCGCGACGAAACGGCCGATCGGCTTGACCGGCACCGCGTGCTCCGCCGCGCCCGGCACGTCGGCGGTGCGGGGGGCCGAGCCGATGTCGATGGAAACCGCGTCATAGGGGATCGGCGGGCGGCCCTCGCAATACACCGTCCTGGCGTCGGGATCGATGCCGGTGACCGCCTCATGGTAGATGCGCGCGCCGGCCAGGTTGGCGAGCGGGCGGAGGTCGATATGGCACTCGTCGAGGCCGTAATGCCCGGCTATGTGGCCCGGCAGCATGCCGGAATAGGGCGTGTGCACGTCGCGCGTGACCAGCGTCGTCCTGACGCCCGGCAGCGGCTTCATGGCGAAGGCCTTGAGCACCGCGACATGGCTATGACCGCCGCCTATGAGCACGAGATCCCTGACGACCGGAGCTTGCGGCTTCATCGGCTCCCGTTCCCGGAACCGGAGGAGAATCGTTCAGTCGTCGCGATAGGTGCGCTCGCGGCGCTCGTGGCGCTCCTGGGCCTCGATCGAAAGGGTCGCGATGGGGCGCGCCTCGAGCCGCTTGATCCCGATCGGCTCCTCGGTCTCCTCGCAATAGCCGTAGGTGCCCTCCTCGATCCGCGAGAGCGCCTCGTCGATCTTGGCGATCAGCTTGCGCTCCCGGTCGCGGGTCCGGAGCTCGATGGAGCGGTCGGTCTCGATGGTCGCCCGGTCGGCGAGATCGGCGGCGGGCGCATGGTCCTCCTGGAGGTTCTCCAGCGTGGTCGAGCTTTCCTGAAGCAGGTCGTCCCGCCAGGCCAGCAGCTTGTTGCGAAAATACTCGCGCTGCCTCGCGTTCATGAAGGGTTCGTCCTCGCGCGGACGGTACCCTTTCGGCAGCCTGACCCGCTTCGCCACCGACCCTCCCCCGGCTTGTTGGCGCGGGAGAATAGGGCACGGCCCCGGACGCCGCAACAAACAAGGCGCATGTCTCCGGACCCCGCGGAGACCCTTCCGAAACGGCCGGATTCCTGCCCGTTTGACACTCCATTCGCGGCGCCTATACTCCGCGCTCTTCCCGGGAACGCGGGCGGAAACGCTCCGTCCTCCGCGCGGGCGGCGGACCTACCGGGACAAAAAACAACCGAACAAGGAACCGACAATGACGAAGCGCGTACGCTCGAAGTACAAGATCAACCGCAGGCTCCGCGTCAATCTCTGGGGCCGGCCGAAGAGCCCGGTCAACAAGCGGGACTACCCGCCGGGCGAGCACGGGCAGCGCCGCCGCAAGGTGTCCGATTTCGGCATCCAGCTTCAGGCCAAGCAGAAGCTGCGCGGCTATTACGGCAACATCACGGAAAAGCAGTTCCGCAGGCTCTACCACGAGGCGGTCCGGCGGCGCGGCGACACGGTGGAGAACCTCGTCGGGCTGCTGGAGCAGCGGCTCGACGCCGTCGTCTACCGGCTCAAGTTCGTGCCCACCGTCTTCGCCTCGCGCCAGTTCATCAGCCACGGCCACGTGCTGGTCAACGGGCGCCGGGTGACCATCCCGTCATACCGCGTCCAGGTGGGCGACGAGGTGGAGGTGCGCGAGCGCTCGCGCAATCTGGGGCTGGTCCTGGAAGCGATGGACTCGCCCGAGCGCGACGTGCCGGACTATTTCGAGGTCGACTACAACAAGATGATCGGCCGGATGCTGCGCGTCCCGCAACTCGCCGAGATCCCCTACCCGGTCCAGATGGAACCCAACCTGGTCATCGAGTACTACTCGCGGTAGAGCGTGGGCCGGCCACCCTCCCCCGGCCCCTCCCGCAAGCGGGAGGGGAGAAGGTAAGCAGGAGGAGACGGCGGGCGAGTCCCCTCTCCCCACCGGGGAGAGGGTCAGGGTGAGGGGGGATACCGGCGCCGGCCGGTCGCCCTATTCGGGGTTGGCGAGCTGGATGTCGATCCCGCGGGTCGAGAACAGCTCCATCAGCTCGCCGGACTCGTACATCTCGCGCACGATGTCGCAGCCGCCGACGAACTCGCCCTTGACGTAGAGCTGGGGGATGGTAGGCCAGCTTGAGAAGTGCTTGATGCCCTCGCGGAGCTCGGGGTCCTGAAGCACGTCGATGCCCCGGAACTGCACGCCGAGATTGCTCAGCGCCTGAACCACCATGGAGGAGAACCCGCATTGCGGGAAGACGGGCGTTCCCTTCATGAACAGTACGACGTCGGTCTCCCCGATATCGTCGCGGATTCGTTCGAACACGGCGGGTTCGCTCATCTCGGGCTCCTGTTGCGATGAATGCGTCAGGCGTCTTCCGGGACCGCGGTCTGGAGCGCGAGCGCGTGAAGCTCGCCGCCCATCCGGCCCTGGAGCGCCTGGTAGACCATCTGGTGTTGCTGGACTCTCGTCTTGCCCTTGAAGGCCCCGGAGACGACATGCGCCGCGTAATGGTCGCCGTCGCCGGCGAGGTCCTGGATGCTGACCACCGCGTCGGGAAGGCTTTCCTTGATCAGGCGCTCGATATCGCCCGGGTCCATGGGCACGGCTGCGATCCTCGATTGTCTCTCCGCGGGGTCAAGGCCCCGCCATGAAGCGCGGGAACCACGCTTCATGGGCCTCCCTGAGCCTGGCCAAGGATATATGGCCGTGGCCGGAGACAGTCAACGCCGCGCCTCCGGTCCGGCCGATCGGCGCGGCCGGCACGCCGGAAGAGGCGGCGGCGTCCAGCACCGGGGCCGGGTCGGCGACGGCGACGAGATAGCGCCCCTGATCCTCGCCGAACAGCCAGGCTGGCGGATCGGTCTCCGGCGGCGGCGCGATCTCCGCGCCGATCCCGGAGGCGAGCGCCATCTCGGCGACCGCGACCAGCAGCCCGCCGTCGGAAACGTCGTGGCAGACCGCGACGACACCGTCCTCGATCAACCCCCGCACCAGCAGGCCGTTGCGCCGCTCGGCCTCGAGATCCACCGGCGGCGGCGGCCCGCCCGGGGTTTCCAGCACGTCGCGCAGCAGAAGCGACTGGCCGAGATGCCCCGCCGTCCCGCCGATCGCGACGATCTCGTGGCCGGCGGCGGCGAAGCCGACGCTCGTGCGGCGGGAAAGGTCGTCGAGGAGGCCGAGCCCGCCGATCGCCGGCGTCGGCAGGATCGCCCGCCCGTCGGTCTCGTTGTAGAGCGAGACGTTGCCCGAGACGACCGGGAAGTCGAGGGCGCGGCAGGCCTCGCCGATCCCTTCGATGCAGCCGACCAGCTGACCCATGATCTCGGGCCGTTCGGGATCGCCGAAATTGAGGTTGTCGGTCAGCGCCAGCGGCCGCGCGCCCGCCGCCACGAGGTTGCGCCACGCCTCGGCGACCGCCTGACGGCCGCCCTCGCGCGGATCGGCGGCGCAATAGCGCGGCGTGCAATCGGTGGTCAGCGCGATCCCCCGCGACGTGCCGTGGATACGGACGACCGCCGCGTCGCCGCCCGGCCGGACGACCGTGTCGCCCATCACCATGTGGTCGTACTGCTCCCAGATCCAGCGCCGCGACGCCAGATGCGGCGCGCCCATGAGCCGTTCGAGCGCGTCGAGGAGCGCGAGCCCGGCCGTTTCGACCCCCGGCATCGCGGGCGGCGGGGTGGGCACATGGGGCCGCCGATAGCGGGGCGCCGCCTCGACCAGCGGGTCCACGGGAATGTCGGCGGCGGTCTCACCGCCATGGCGGAGCACGACGCGGCCGGTGTCGGTCAGCCTGCCGATGACCGCGAAATCGAGACCCCATTTGCGGAATATGCGCTCGGCCGCGTCCTCGGCGTCGGGACGGAGCACCATCAGCATCCGTTCCTGGCTCTCCGAAAGCATGATCTCGTAGGCGTTCATGCCGGCCTCCCGGGTCGGCACGAGATCGAGATCGAGCGCGATCCCGACACCGCCCTTCGACGCCATTTCGAGCGCCGACGATGTCAGCCCGGCCGCGCCCATGTCCTGGATCGCGACGATCGCGTCGGTCGCCATCAACTCCAGGCAGGCTTCCAGCAACAGCTTCTCGGTGAACGGATCGCCGACCTGAACGGTCGGCCGCTTCGCTTCGGCGTCCGCGTCGAACGTCGCCGACGCCATGGTCGCGCCGTGGATGCCGTCGCGCCCAGTCTTCGATCCGACATAGACCACGGCGTTGCCGATGCCGGTCGCCCGGGCATAGAAGATCCTGTCCGCGTCCGCGATGCCGACCGCCATCGCGTTGACCAGGATGTTGCCGTCATAGGCCGGATCGAATTCCGTCTCGCCGCCCACGGTCGGGATGCCGATGCAGTTGCCGTAGCCGCCGATCCCGGACACCACGCCCGAGACGAGATGGCGGGTCCGGGGGTGATCCGGGCTGCCGAAGCGGAGCGCGTTCAGCACCGCGACCGGTCGGGCGCCCATGGTGAACACGTCGCGCAGGATGCCGCCGACGCCGGTCGCGGCGCCCTGATAGGGCTCGATGAAGGAGGGGTGGTTGTGGCTCTCGATCTTGAAGACCGCGGCCTTGCCGTCTTCGATGTCGACGACGCCCGCGTTCTCGCCGGGTCCGCAGATCACCCAGGGCGCCTCGGTCGGCAGCGTCGCGAGCCACGCCCGGGACGACTTGTAGGAGCAGTGCTCGGACCACATCGCCGAGGCGATGCCGAGCTCGACCATGTTCGGTTCGCGCCCGAGGATGTCGAGAAGGCGCGCGTACTCGTCCCCGCTGAGTCCGTGCTCGGCGACGATTTCCGGCGTTATCACCGGCGGCCCCACGGCCCCCGCCGGGAAGCGAAGGAGATCGGCCGGCGTATGCGTGCGCCGGGCCGGCTGTCCCACAGCACGACATGGGACTGGCGGAAGAAGAAGATCAGCACGGCGCCCGCGACGAAACCGCCGACATGGGCCCACCAGGCGATGCCGGCGCCTTCGCTCCTGACGGTGAGCGCGTTGAGGACTTCGAGCCCGATCCAGCTCCCCAGCACGATGACGGTGGGCAGCTTGATCGGAATGATCCCGAACAGGAGCCCCCAGATGCCGACCTTGGGGTGGAGCACGAAATAGGCGCCGAGCACGCCGGCGATGGCGCCGCTCGCCCCGACCGTCGGTATCGTCGATCCGGGAACGCTGGCGGCATGGGCGAGCCCGCCAACGGCGCCGCACAGGAGATAGAAGACGATGAACCGTCGGTGGCCCATCGCGTCCTCGACATTGTCGCCGAACACCCAGAGGAACAGCATGTTGCCGATCAGATGCAGCCAGCCGCCGTGCAGGAACATGCTGGTGAACAGCGTCACCGGCGACGGCACGACGGCGGCCTCGGCCGGGAGCGCCGCGTTCCCCCAGAGCACGGCCGGGATGACGCCGTAGCGGAAGAACGCCATGTCGTGCTCCCGCGACGACAGGCCGAGCTGCCACAGGAAGGTCAGCACGCAGGCCGCGATCAGGGCCATCGTCACGAAGTGGTAGCGGATCCAGATCCGCGGGTTCTCGTCGTTGATCGGAACGAAGGCCATGTCAGGCGGCCAGGCCTTCCGCCAGACCCTCGAACAGCGCGCGGCCGTCGGTCCCGCCGAGGACGGCTTCGGCGGCGCGCTCGGGGTGCGGCATCATGCCGAGGATGCGCCGGGCGGGATCGAAGATGCCGGCGATCGCGGCGGTCGAGCCGTTGGGGTTCTCGCGGTAGCGGAAGGCGATCAAACCCTCCCCCTCCAGCCGCGCGACGGTCTCGGGATCGGCGACGTAGTTCCCGTCGTTATGGGCCACCGGCATGACGGCGGTCGCGCCGGCCCGGTAGCGGCGGGTAAAGATCGTGTCGTCGCGCTCGACCGAAAGCGCCACGTCCCGGCAGATGAAGCGCAGCCCGGCGTTCCGCATCAGCGCGCCGGGGAGCAGCCCCGCCTCGGTCAGCACCTGGAACCCGTTGCAGATGCCGAGTATCGCGACGCCCGCGCGGGCCTTCGCCGCGACCTCGCGCATCACCGGGGAATGCGCCGCCATCGCGCCCGACCGCAGATAGTCGCCATAGGCGAAGCCGCCCGGGATCACGATCAGGTCGACCGGAGGCAGCGCGGCGTCGCCGTGCCACACCATCGCCGGAGTCCGCCCCGTGACCGCCTCGACGACCACCGCGCTGTCGCGGTCGCAGTTGGACCCGGGGAAGACGATGACGGCGGTCTTCACGCCGCCGGTCCCACGGACGGGTTCATGGCCGGCCCTTCATCCTTGCTTTCCCCCCTCCCGCTCGCGGGAGGGGCCGGGGGAGGGTGGCGGGCGCGCGCATCATCCCGCCAGGTCGATCTCGTAGTCCTCGATCACCGTGTTGGCGAGCAGGCGCTCGCACATCTCCCGGAGGCTCTCGCGGGCGCGGTCGGGGTCGGTCTCGGCAAGCTCGATGTCGATCACCTTGCCCTGGCGGACCTCGCCCACGCCGGCGAAGCCGAGCGCCGCCAGCGCCTGGCCGACCGCCTTCCCCTGGGGGTCGAGCACGCCTTGCTTGAGCGTGATATGGATCCGCGCCCTCACCGGGGCGCTATTGCATCACCGCCGGACCCTTCAGGTCGCCGGGGGCGCTTTCGGGCAGGATGCCGAGACGGCGCGCGACCTCCTGATAGGCTTCCTCGACACCGCCGAGATCGCGCCGGAAACGGTCCTTGTCCATCTTCTCGTTGGTCTTGAGGTCCCACAGCCGGCAATTGTCGGGGCTGATCTCGTCGGCGAGCACGATGCGCATCTCGTCGTTGTTCCAGAGCCGCCCGTATTCGAGCTTGAAGTCGACCAGCCGGATGCCGACCGTCACCAGCAGCCCGGTCAGGAAGTCGTTCACCCGGAGCGACATGTGCATGATCTCGTCGAGCTCCTGCGGCGTCGACCAGCCGAAGGCGGTGATGTGCTCCTCGGCGACCAGCGGATCGTTGAGATCGTCGGCCTTGTAGTAGTACTCGACGATCGAGCGGGGCAGCGGCGTGCCCTCGGCGATGCCGAAGCGCTCGCAAATCGAGCCGGCGGCGACGTTGCGCACGACGATCTCGACCGGAATGATCTCGACCTCGCGGATCAGCTGCTCGCGCATGTTGAGCCGGCGCACGAAATGGGTCGGGATCCCGATCTCGGCGAGCTTGAGCATCAGATACTCGGAGATCCGGTTGTTCAGGACGCCCTTGCCGGTGATCGTGCCCGTCTTGGCGTTGTTGAAGGCGCTGGCGTCGTCCTTGAAATACTGGACGAGGGTGCCGGGTTCGGGCCCTTCGAAGAGGACCTTGGCCTTGCCCTCGTAAATCCGTCTGCGGCGGGCCATGGCTTGCGCTCGAAGTCAGGAAAAGGGAAGCGGCGCGCGTTCGCGGCCGCGCGATTCATATAACAATTTGTGCGGCTTCTAACAATGGCGGCGATGGGTCGCGGGGCCGAATCGCGTGGAATCGTCATTCGACGGGCAGGTAGGGCGCCTCTCCCGGCCGGCCCGACGCCGACAGGAAGACCGTTCTGCCGCCGTCGACATGCGCCGCCGCCAGGCCGATCAGGGAGCTCGAAAGGGTTCCGAACGGGGTGCCGGTCACGACCGTCATCGCTTCTCCCGGGCCGGTTCCGGGCAGGCTGTCGCGCGCGGCGAGTATCCGGGTCCACGAGTCCCAGTCGCCCGACGCCGGGTCGGGCGGAGCGGCGGAGCGGAAGCGCGGCAGGTAGAGCCGGGTCCGGGCGGAACCCGCCTCGTCGTTCGGGTCGTGGGCGGTGATCATGGACAACCCTTCGCCGATCTCGCGCAGCGCGGGCCGCGCATCGCCGTCCGGGCCGAACCCCCGGAGCCACCAGGCGTCCCGGTTGTCGGCGATCACGAGGTTGAAGCTCCGGTAGCTGCGCCCGTCGATGGCGGAAAGCGCGCCCGCCGCGGCAACGGCATCGGCGTGATCGAGGGCTTCGAGCACCAGCTCGCCGCGCGACCGCAGCCGGGGGTCGGGGCCGAGCGAATCGGGCCGGTTGAGGACGCCCGCGACCACGCCGTGATCGTTGATCCCGAGCCACGTCCCGCCGGCCAGCTCATCCATCCCCGCGACCACCTCCGGGCGGTCCGGCCAGTGCCGCCCCGGCGCCCGCCACGGCCGTTCCGCGTTCTCGTCCCGGTTCGCGGCGATCAGCACCGGCCAGTCGTGGCGGGGCCTCCTCAGGATGACGAACGTGCACATCGGTCGTTCCGTGTCGTTGCGGGCGGCACGGGGGGCACTATATAAGGCGGGTCGGCCCTCCGGGGGCCGCTGTCGGGTCCGAGAGGAGAGTGAAGGCGATGACGACCTTCGAGGAGCGCGAGAAGGGTTACGAGGCCAAGTTCAAGCGCGATCAGGAATTCCAGTTCAAGGCCACCGCCCGGCGCAACAAGCTGCTCGGACTCTGGGCCGCCGAAAGGCTCGGCCTCTCGGGCGGCGACGCGGACGCCTATGCCAAGGAAGTCGTGGTCGCGGATTTCGAGGAGCCGGGCGACGAGGACGTGCTCCGCAAGGTGGCCGAGGACCTCGACGGCAAGGGCGTTACCGCCGCCGAGGTCCGCCGCGAGATGGACCGCCTGATGCCGATCGCCGCCGAGCAGATCGAAAGCGAGAGCTAGTCCGCCCCGAAGACGCGGTCGAAGATCGTGTCCACATGGGCGAAATGGGATCAGCACGGAACAGCAGGGTCCGCGCGTTCGATCACATTGGCTTGATTGCATCGCAATCACGGTCTAATTTGCACGTCCGGATCCGGGAGCGCACGACCATGGCCAGCATCACAATCCGCAATCTCGACGACGACGTGAAAACCCGGTTGCACGTGCGCGCAGCGGATAATGGCCGTTCCATGGAAGAGGAAGCGCGGCTGATCCTGCGCGCGGCCGTCGGGCCGAAGGACGTGCCGGAGAAGGGTCTGGGCACGGCGATCCA
>JAJDVM010000278.1 GCA_022826125.1 Defluviicoccus sp. | reverse complement strand
GCAGGTAGTGGTGCTCCTCCACCAGCCGGTCCCAGCGCCGGTGCTCCCGCGCGCCCCAGGTCGGGCGCACCGTGACCGCACGCAGATCAATGGACGAATCCAGGCCCGGCAACGTCGCCATGGCCGGTACACTGCCACAGCGAAAACGAAATGACCAGCGCCGCGATCACCTCACGCCGCTCGCCGGGCGGACAAAAAACGAGCCCTGGACCGAACCGGCCCTGGTTGTCGATGGCAATACCCTGGAGCTGGCCAGCATGTCTCGGCAGTCGACGATCCGCCATTGCCCGTCCGGCTGGCGGCAGGCGCGCCCGTGAGCCCGCTCTGTATTTTCGCCGACGGTTATCTTTTGCTGGTACTCGCGGCAATACTGTTTCGACCCGGTCTTGTCGGTCCTGGTCAGGGTCACCGTTTCCCGAATCCGGGTTGCGTCACGTGCTCTTGCTATCCGTCTTATTTTCTTCAGCGCGGTCCGCTCCGAGCGCCGCATCGCCATACCGGAACTCCGGCTCCGTCGTCGATCGCGGTTGCGACGGGCGTTGCGGGCCGCTATCGCTACGGAATGCCGCGCAACGCGGCGTGGCGGCAGCCATGAAGGGGAGGCATCGATGGCGAAAGACCGAAAAAACGCCGCGAGCAGGCTTTCGGCGCTGGTGATGGAGATCGAAGCGGAGGCTTACGCACGCGGTCGAGCCGATGTCCGGAAGGAAATGCTGACGGCGCTCGGGGCCGGCGGAGAATCGAAGCCTCGATCGAGACGGGAAAGGACTTCCGTGGCACGGTCGGCGCGCAAGCCACCGGCCAGCGGGGGCAAGCGCGCGCCGCGCGGCACGGTCCGCGCCCTGGTCGAGAGGGCATTGCGCGACCAGCCGGGGCTGACGGCGCGGGAAATCCTGGACCGCGCCGCGACCGATGCGGAAAGGCTGGTCAAGCTGACCTCGATCCGGGTCGAGCTGCACACGGGACGGCGGCAGGGCCGGTACGAATCGAGGGACGGTCGCTGGTCGCCGGCGGCGTCCGCCACGGCGGTCGACGACGGCCCGTCCGATGCGTCCCCCGCGCTGGCTGACACCCTCTTGGAAGGCACTTCCGGCGACAGCTCCCCTTCTGAAACCGATCCGTCCCGTGAACCGGACGGGGCGGCGAGTGTGCCGACCGGCGAAACACCGGACGGAAATGCCGCATCCGGGGAACCGGAGACCGGTGGGGACCAGGGCAGGCTCGGCATGAACTGGTGATCGGGAAGCGGGCCGACCGACATGGATCCGCCCAGGCTCGCCCTGCCGGGAAATCTTGCGCGGTCGCTCCGCCATCTCGACGACGCGCAACTGGAGGAGCTGCTGCGCACGGCAACGGCGGAAGCGCGCCGGCGCGGCTTGACGACAGATGAAACTGGCCGAGGTCGCGGATATCGGAGAGACGCGGTATCGATGAGCGATTCCGGCCCATCCGCCGGGAACACGGCGAGTGCAATCTCTCCCGGTCTTGAACGAATCGTTCGGGCGGCGCTGGAGGCAGGCGTGAAACCGGCTGCGATCGCCCGACAGTTTTGCCTCCAGCGCGCCGAGGTCCAGCGCATCGCGAGGTCGGAGGGCAGGCGGTGACCGGCACTACCGAGGCGATCGCGCGCGCGATAATCGACGCGCTGTTCGGGTTGGCGTGCAAGATGTTCACGGATCGGCATTCGTGCGCATTTCCGTATGTTGGAACGGCACAGCCTTCCGGAAGCGGGCTTTACCGATCGGTCCCGCCTGCGAGGGTGGAGTTGACGGAACGCTGACATGCACCCGCTCGACGCGATTCTCGACGGCTGGCGGCAAAAGGCTGCCGAACCTCTGTTCAGCCGAACCCGGGCGATGGGGACGGCGTTCGAGGATCTCTGCGCCGCCTTCCTGACCCACGACCCGGTGCAGGCGGGGCAGTTTCGGGATGTGCGCCGCTATGCCGACTGGGCGAACGAGCGGGGCCTTCCGGCAACCGATATCGGCATCGACCTGGTGGCGGAGCTGCACGATGATCCCGGGCATTTCGCCGCGATCCAGTGCAAGTTCCTGGAGACCGGAGGGAGCATTCCGAAAAAGGAAATCGACTCCTTCCTCTCCGCGTCCGGACGTTCGGAGTTCCGCCGCCGCGTCTGGATCGACACCACCGGGCGTCCCTGGTCGCGCAATGCGGAAGAGACCCTGAGGGTGCAGGACAAGCCGGTGCAGCGGATCGGCCTCCACTATCTCAAGGCGAGCCCCATCGACTGGGCCGCCTATGTCGCTTCCGGCGCGGTCGACGAACGCGAGCCGCCCAAGACCCCGCGGCCGCACCAGCGGGACGCGATCGACAGCGCGCTCGCGCATCTCGCCGCCGCCGGCACGCGCGGCAAGCTGCTGATGGCCTGCGGCACCGGTAAGACGCTCGTCGGGCTCCGGGTCGCCGAGGGGATCGCGGGCAAGGGCGGGCGCGTGCTCGTGCTGATGCCAAGCCTGGCGCTCCTCTCGCAGACCCTGCGGGCCTGGCTCGACGACGCCACTCTGCCGGTTCGCGCCTTCGCGGTCTGCTCCGACAGCCAGACCGGCCGGCCGCGCCGGAGCGCCGCCGACACGGCCGACATGGACGTGCTCGATCTCGCCTGGCCGGCGACCACCGATGCGGCCGCGCTGGCCGCTCGCGCCCTACCGGACGCGCCTGACGCGATGACCGTGATCTTCGCGACCTACCAGTCCTCGGGCATCGTCTCGGCAGCCCAGCTGGATCGCGGACTGCCCGCTTTCGATCTCGCGATAGCCGACGAAGCCCACCGGACCGCCGGCGCCCTGATACCGGGCGAGGACCCCTCGCCATTCGTGCGGATCCACGACGAAGAGGCGATCCGCGCCGACCGGCGCCTCTACATGACCGCCACGCCCAAGGTCTATGCCGCCAGCGCCCGCAACCGGGCCGGCGAGCTCGCGACTACGCTTTGCTCGATGGATGACGATGACCGCTACGGCCCGGTGCTGCACGAGACCCGGTTCGGCGACGCCGTGGACCGGGACCTGCTGTCGGACTACCGGGTGATCGTGCTGACCGTCCCGGAGTCGCTCGCCGCGGGTATCCGCATCCGGGAGTTCGAAGACGGCGCGCAGCTTACGCTGGACGAACAGGGCAAGATGATCGGCTGCCTGCGGGCTCTCGCCAAGACCGACGCCGATCAGTTCCCCGAGGACGACCGGACGCCGATGCGCCGCGCGATCGCGTTCTGCAATCTCGTCAAATCCTCGCAGCGGCTGGAAGGCCGTATCGAGGATGTCGCCGAGGCATACGCGGAAACGTACGGGAACGGACACGCTCCCGCCGTCAGCGCCCGCCATGTAGACGGAACCTTCAACGCGACGGCGCGCGGCGAAGCCCTGGCGTTTCTCGAAGAGGCGCCGGAGGACGAGACGCGAATCCTGACCAACGCCCGATGCCTCACCGAGGGCGTGGATGTCCCGGCGCTCGACGGCATCCTGTTCATGCACCCGCGCAAGAGCCAGATCGAGGTCGTTCAGGCGGTCGGCCGAGTCATGCGCAAGGCGCCCGGCAAGAAGCTGGGATACGTGATCCTGCCGGTCGTGGTTCCCTCCGCGGCCTCGCCCGAACAGGCGCTTGCCGACGACAAGCGGTGGCAGACCGTCTGGCAGATGCTCAACGCGATCCGCAGCCATGACGAACGTTTCGAGGGGATGCTCAACCGGCTGGAGATGGGCGAGGCCGGGGACCGCATCTCGATCATCGCGCTTGCCGACTGGCGTCCGCCTTCCGACGATGCGAATGACGATAACCGGCCCGCTTCGGACCCGAACACTCCCGACCCTCCCGCGCCGCATCAGAGCCAGATGGTATTCGAGGGCCTGCCCGAAGCGATCCGCACCCGGATCGTCGAGAAGTGCGGCAATCGGCGCTACTGGGAGGATTGGGCGGGCGACGTGGCCCGGATCGCCCGCGCCCATATCGAGCGCATCAAGGCGATTGTCGAATCCGGCGAGGCCGAGCGGGAGATATTCGAGGAGTTCCTGACCGAGCTTCGAGACGACCTCAATCCGGGAGTCTCGGAAGAGGACGCCATCGAGATGCTGGCGCAGCACATGGTCACGCAGCCGGTCTTCGACGCGCTGTTCGGCGAGGCCGCGGCCGCGCGCCGCAACACGGTGAGCCAGGGCATGGAGACCGTCCTCGAGGTGCTGCGGCCGGCACAGATCGATGTCGAGGCGGAGAGCCTCGATCCCTTCTACGACTCGGTCCGCCGGCGCGTGCAGGGCGCCTCCTCCACCGAAGCCCGGCAGGCGATCGTGGTCGAGCTCTACGACAAGTTCTTCCGCAAGGCCTTCCCGCGTGTCACGGAACGGCTCGGCATCGTCTACACGCCGGTCGAGATCGTGGACTTCATCCTCCGCTCCGTGCAGGACGTGCTCGCGGAAGAGTTCGGGAGCGCCCTCGGCGAGCCCGGCGTGCACATCCTCGATCCCTTCACCGGCACCGGAACCTTCATCGCACGGATGATGCAGTCCGGGTTGCTCACGCCGGAGCAAGTCCTCCGAAAATACGGGAGCGACGGCCAGACACCCGAGCTGCACGCCAACGAGATCGTGCTGCTGGCCTATTATATCGCCTCGGTGAACATCGAGACCGCGTTTCAGGGCGCGACGGGCGCCGACTACCGGCCGTTCGACGGTATCTGCCTCACCGATACCTTCGCGCTCAACGAGAACGACGACGAGCTTCAGGCGCTATTCCCCGACAACTCGGAGCGTCGCACGCGCCAGAAAGAGCTCGATATCCGCGTCATCGTGGGCAATCCGCCGTGGTCTGTAGGCCAGCGGAGTTCGGCCGACAACAACCGAAACGCCAGCTATCCCCGGCTCGAAGGGCGCATCGCGGAGAGCTATGCGGCAAAGTCCAGCGCTACCTTGAAGAGCGGCCTGTACGATTCATACAAAATGGCGATCCGCTGGGCTTCCGACCGGATCGGTGATCGAGGCGTCGTCGCTTTCGTCACGAACGGCTATTGGCTCTACAGCAATGTGGACTCCGGCATCCGCGCCTGCCTCGCCGAGGAGTTCAGCTCGGTTCACGTGCTGAACCTGAGGGGCAATCAGCGCACCCAGGGCGAACGATCCCGTCGCGAGGGCGGCAAGATATTCGGCCAAGGCTCGCGCGCGCCGGTGGCGATTTCGGTATTGGCCCGCAACCCCGACGCCGACCAAGAAGGCTGCCTGATCCGCTACCACGATATCGGGGACTATCTCTCGCGAGAGCGCAAGCTCGGAACGCTGCGCGAAGCGGGCTCGATCACCGGCATCGACGGCTGGCAGCGGGTCGAGCCCGACCGGCACGACGACTGGATCGGTCAGCGCGATGAAGCCTTCGAGACGTTTTATCCGGTGGGTACGAAGGAGGCCAAGGCAGGGCGGGCCGACGAAGCAATCTTCAGGTTGTTCAGCAACGGCTACAAGACCAGCCGTGACGCGTACCTCTACAACTTCTCTCGCGATGCCTGCGCGGAGAACTCGTGCAGGGTGGTGGAGAACTACCGCGACGCGCTGCGGGACTGGAGCGGAGTTGGGAACGATCCCGCGGATATCGATACCATCGCCGAGCGTCATTCATCGCATGTCCGGTGGGATCGCGAACTGAAGAACAATCTACGACGCCAGAGGGAGGTTTCCTTCTCGGCAGAAAACATCTGGAGGACCCAGTACCGGCCATTCGTCAAGCAGCACTGCTATGTCGATTACACTCTGGTGAACAACAAGTACCAGCAGGACAGCATCTTTCCGGCGGCCGACACCGAGAACCGGGCGATCTGCGTGCCGGGCGTGGGTGCACGAAAACCTTTCGGGGTACTCATGGTAGACATGATGCCCGATCTTTATTTCGTTGAGGCGTGCCAGTGTTTCCCACGCTACCGCTATCTGCGCAGGGAGGAGAGCGATCTCCTCGACGAGGGTGCAAGCCTGGAGCGCATCGACAACATCTCCGACACGACCCTCGCCGTCTTCCGCACCCGCTTCGGCGACCCCGAAATCACCAAGGACGCGATCTTCGACTACGTCTACGGCGTCCTGCACGCTCCCGATTACCGGGAGCGCTTCGCCGACGATCTCGCGAAATCCCTGCCGCGCATTCCCTTCGCACCGGAATTCCGTGCTTTCTCCAAAGCCGGGCGGGCCCTGGCCGAGCTTCACTTGGGTTACGAGACCTGCCCCGAATATCCCTTGGTCATCAAGAACGCTGCCACGCCCGATCGCCTGCCCGGCCGCCTCTTCGGGACCCGTGCCATGCGCTTCGCCGGCGAAGGCGATTCCGTCCTGGTCGTCAACGACCGCCTCCGCCTTGCCGGCATTCCGGCCGATGCCCATCGTTACGAAGTCAACGGGCGCACCCCGCTCGGCTGGTTCATCGACCGCTACCGAGTCACGCCCGACAAGGAGAGCGGAATCACCAACGACCCGAATGCCTGGTTCCCGGACGAGTCCGCCTTCATCACAGCGGTGCGCCGCATCGTCCACCTCTCGGTTGAAACCGCGCGGATCGTGGACGACCTTCCCAAGGCGTTTTCGGAATCGGAAGGCCAGCCGGACGGAGAGAACGAGTGAGCGCCGAGCGGATCGCCAGAATCGTCGCGGCGGGCGAGTCCGAGACGCTGGAGTTCAAGAGCACCACGGGCACGCGCCGCGAAGCCGCCCGGACCGTCTGCGCCATGCTGAACCAACAGGGCGGTCAGGTAATGTTCGGCGTCACGCCGGATGGCGGGGTGGTCGGCCAACAGGTCGGCGACCGCACCATCGAGGAAATCGGCGACGAGCTCGCAAGAATCGACCCGCCCGCCTTCCCGACGATCGAGCGGATACCCGTGGCCGACGACCGCGACATCGTCTCCATCACCGTGATCCAGGGACAGGCCAGACCGTTCATGTACCGCGGCCGCGCGTATCGCCGGGTCGGCAACACCACGGTCGAGATGCGCGCCGACGAGTATCAGCGAATGCTCTTCGAGCGCATGCACAGCGAACAACGTTGGGAGAACCTGCCGGCGAGCGGATGGTCGGTCGACGATCTCGACGCGAACGAGATCCGGACCACCGTCGAGGAAGCCGTTCGGCGGGGCCGGCTCGAGGATCCGGGAACACGCGATCTCCGGGACCTGCTTCGCGGTCTCGGACTGTTCCGGGACGGAATCCTCTGGCGCGCGGCGGTCGCCCTGTTCGGCAATGAGGAACGGATCGGGTCCGATTTTCCGCAATGCCTGCTTCGCGTGGCCCGGTTCAAAGGGACGGATCGGACAGAGTTTCTGGACAACCGGCAGTTCCACGGCAACGCCTTTACCCTGCTCAGGGCGGCCGAACGGTTCCTGCGCGACAGCCTGCCCATCGCCGGTCGCATCGAAGAGGAACGCTTCGAGCGAATCGACGAACCGCTCTTTCCTCCCCTCGCGACGCGCGAAGCCCTCGCCAACGCGTTCTGCCATCGCGACTATTCGATCGGCGGTGCCTCCGTCGGCGTGGCGATCTACGACGACCGGCTGGAGATTACGTCGTCAGGCTCGCTGCATTTCGGGTTGACGCCGGAGAAGCTGTTTTCACCGCACGAATCGCTCCCCTGGAACCCGCTGATCGCCGATGCCTTCTTCCGGCGCGGCATCATCGAGCGCTGGGGTCGGGGGACGCTGAAGATGGCGGAACTCACGAAGGAAGCCGGTCTGCCGGCACCCGAAATCGAGGATGCCGGAGGATGCGTGACCGTGCGCTTCCGGCATGAACTGACCCCGAATCCGTTGAGAATCGCCGTGTCGCCCGGATCGCCAGTCGCATTCCAGTTGAGCGAACAGCAACAAACGATTCTGGGCGTGCTGGACCGCGCGGAGGGCTCTCTTGCGCTCAGGGAAGTCCTCGCCAAGTTGGAGCCGACCGCCGACAAGCGACGAGTGCGAGAGGATCTGGCCATCCTGAAATCCAGAGGGCTTGCGGTTTCGAGCGGCCACGGTCGGGGGGCACGCTGGAGGCGGATATAGGCTCAGATCCGGCTTATTCTGGCTATTTCCGGCTAATTTGGGCTTGGCCTTATGACGGCTTCCTCAAGCCTCAGATGCCGGCGCTTCGTCCGCCTGCCGTCCGACCGCGCGCTCAACCTCCGCCATTACATCACCGGCTTGCCGAAGAGCGTGCCGTGGAGACCCGCCAAGAGCCCGGCGACAATGAGGCCGCCGATGACGGCAGCGATGTCCATGGCGATACGAGGTACTGGCTCCTTCGGCGGGCCTTTGCCTCGCGCCACTGCGCTGACAATCTGGACCAGCGCGAACAATGCGAAGCCACCGAACAGCACGACGGAGTGTACTTCGCCATTTGAGGCAAGGTGGGCGAGGGCCCATAGCAACAGCCCGAGCAGCATCGGATGCCGAACCATGGCGCGTATGCGGGTGGGCATGTTGGCCGCGGCGAACAGCACCAGCGCGATCGGCGCCAGAATCATCGAGACCTGATGCCCCCAGGTCGGGGGCGCGTAGACCTCTTCGATGGGGGAGCGCGAGAAGCCCCACACAATGGCTGCCAGAGAGAGCAGCGCGACCGCGCTGAACACACCGCGATAGGGCTTCGCTCCCAGTCGTTCCACCAAGGCAACGCGCAATCGCGGAGCACTCGGTATCAGGTGGATTGCGATGAACAGCACGAGGCCAGCTACCAACAGCGACATGCGGGTACTCCAGGTTCAGGCGTCGACCACGGATTGTCCGAGATGAGCACTCCAGAAACGGCAACATGTTAGCAGTGAATCGGATAAATTGACGGAATCCGATGGCCCCAGCATCGTTTCCGTCGGCGAAGTCGAAGCGAAGGAGAGGCCGAACGTTTCTCCGGCGTGCTCGGAGCGAACGATATCGCCAGGACCGCTTCCGGATCCCCTCCCGATATCCCGAACCCGCGCCGCCCGGCCCGGCACCGCCCGCCGCCGCGACCGCCAGCCGGCGGCCGGACCCGCCGGCAAAACCCAACGCGACCCATGCCGCGTCCGGCGACATCCGGTAGGCACGGGCCATGTCGGTCTTGGCCCAGGTCTCGTCGATGAACACCAGGCGGCCCGGATTGAGCCCGGCCTGACCAGCGAACCAGGCCTGGCACCGGGCCAGCACGTCCGGGCGGTCCTGCTCGCTGGCATGGCCGGTCTTCTTCTTGCGCGTCAGCCACCGCCACCAGGACATGACACGAACGCGAAGGTCAAGGGAAAGTGCTCTGGACATGTCCGCCGGCCTCCTTCCCGGCAGACAGTCTCAACCACGAATCGCAAAACCTTGGGGAATCACAATCGATTCAACTAGATAGGATAATGCTCTAGACTCGCCCTGTCAGGCTGTCAGCCTGAACGAATCGGGGGATTTCAAACTGACTCACTACCCCCGCCGGCCCTAGAACCTCTGTCGGAACGCGAGGCGCACCTTCTCCTGCTCCGGGTGCCCGGTCAGGCTGAGAGCGCCGCCATAATCGTTCCGAGCATCGAGACCGAGCGACCACGAACGGAAGTTGTTGTCGCCGCCCAGGACACGCGAATACTCGGCCGACGCGGTGATTCGTTCGAGGAACTCATAGGAGACCCTCCCGCCGGCCTCGACCCCGTAGTCCTCTCCGACGTCACCGGCATCGCGCACGAGCAGCAGCCGCGGCTCGAGCTCGAGCGCGCCCACCGCGTACCGCCCGCCGAGGCCGATTCGCTGTCGGTTGCTGCTGACCGTTTCGGCCCGGAAGCCCGATGCGTCCTCCGATTCGGTTTGCGTCCAGAAGGCGTCGCCCACCGCGTCCAGACCGCCGGCCTCGGCTTCGAGAATCGGCCTGCGGATCCCCGCCGCCGCAAGCAACCATTCCGTATCGGCGGTGCCGAGGTCCCTGCCCTCGTGGGACACCTGCACCTCGCCGGCACCGATCCCCACCAGGCCCCAGACATGGCCGCGGCCGAGATTGAGCACGGCGTAGGGGAAGGCCGTAACGAGAGAGCCGTCGACGTCGTAGGCGCCGCCCGCCGCCCCGTCGCCGGAGTGCATACCGACCCCGATGCCGAGCGTTCTCCGGGCCGTCATGTGCTCGACCCCGGCCTGCACATGCAAGTTGTCGGACTCGACGAACCCGTCGGCGAAGCTCGACCCGGTGACCCGGCCCCATGTCGAGACCGAGAACTCCCCTTTCCGATCGACGGTGACGGAGCCGGACGAGCCGACCGCGAGCCCGCGCAGGTCGGTCGTCTGCACCTGGGCCGTGGGGGCGATACCGAGCGAGCCTTCGGTGTCATGGCGCCGTGAAGCGCCGACGCGCCGCGAAACCGCCCCCACGGTCTCGCTGGCCACGCCGTGGCCGAACCGGGCCATCCACTCCCGAGGGAGCGGGCCGTCATTGGTGATGGTGATCGAGCCCTCGTTCACGACCGCCGTGCCGTCGCCGCCGGTCTGCGTGAAGCCGAGGATCAGCCGCTCGCCGTTGTCGTTGTGGCTGTCCCGGTACGCCTGGACGTAGCCGAAGAACGCCTGCCCGCGGATCGAGGAGCAGAACGTGACCTCCCTGTCGAGGAAGTACGTCCGGTAGTCGGAGCGGTCCGGCTGGCCTCCCGAGGCGGGCGTCAGGGTGACGCGCCCCGTCACGCACCTTCGCTCGCCCTCCTGCGAGGGAGTGGAGATACCCACCGTCGCCCACTTGCCCTCCCGGACCGTCACCGTGGGCATGTTGATCGGGACCGTGGACACCGCCGCCACGTCGTCATCGTCCAGCACCTTGGCTGATACCGAGGACGGCGTGCCGAGGACGTAGCCCTGCCCGTCTATGACGATGCCGGTGACGGTCCCGTCGTCCGTGTGGTCCAGGTCGTCCAACGACCCCATGCCCGTGAACGACACGCTGGTATGCCCGGCCGGCAGGGTGAAGTGTTTGCCTCCCTGGTATATCTCCGCCAGGCCGTTCCCCAGCCGCTTGAGGCCGACCTTGCCGAACTGCGCTACCCAGACCTTGGTATGTCTGCCAGAGGGGCACGGCGTACGCGCGGGCGAGCACATCAACTGGTTCACCGCCCGGAAGTCCACGCGGATTTCCAGGTCCACGTGCGTAGGCTCGGAGGCGTGCAGGGTCCAGGTATGCGCCTTGCCCTCGGTTACGTCCGCGCCGACGGTCAGCGTGATCGTCGGCTTGACGGCCTGCGGGCACTCGGCGCGGCGTTGCATCTGCCGCGCTGCCTCGTCCGAGACACCTTCGACCCTCCACACGGCAGGTTGGTAGCGGACCTGCGAGCCGTCCCAGCACGTCAGCATCTCGGGCGGCTCCGGGCACTGCTGCGACGCCAGGATCGTGCCGCCACCGGGGCAGGTCTTCGTCTTCTCGAGCCCGTTCTCCGTGCCGAGCCAACTGGCAACCTTTCCCCAGCCGCTCCAGGCACGCCGGTTGGCCTGCGCCTCCGCCGTTGTCAGCGGCACGTTCACCTTGCAACCGCTTCCGACCAAATTGGCTGGCGGTGACTGCATGATGTCCACAGAAGGGTGATCGGGGTTCGCCGGGAGTATGCTGCTCGCCAGGACCGATGAATTGTCATGGGCACGATTCCAGCGCCCATTGCTGTTGAATGCACGCAGCGTGCGATACCAGTTGCAACCGTAGTTGCGATCCGGCCGGTTCATATTGATCGTGTAGTAGTGGATGACCGTATCGATAGCGATCTGGCGCAGGTTGCATTTCCTGTAACCCTGACTGCCGCCGCTCTGGTACGTCGGGTTCGAGCAGTTGAAGCCGCTCGACGCCTTGGCCGATCCGACCGACTCAACCGCGATCAGCAGCCCGAGCAGCGCGACGGAACCGACGAGCAGCCAGCGGACTATCCGCTCCTGAGCGCGGTGGCTCGTCCCCAATTTTTTCATGCCGCGTCTCCTGTTTCGGGCATATGCCGGTGCACTGAAGAGCTCGCCACGGCCGCGACCTTGAAGACCGGCGAGAGAGCCAGCATGCGCCGCAGGCCGCTGCCGCCCTGCGATCCCTGGCTGACCGGGTTCGTGCCCGATCCCCACTGACCGTAGCGGACGTTGGCCGACCCCAGCAGCGAATCCGGACGGGCGGTGCCGTTCGCGTTGGAGCCGGTCCAGTGCCTGAAGGCGCTGGATTCGGCCACGCCGCCGGCCAGGCGCGTGTCGGAACTCGCCTGCGCGTCCCAGGTGCCGTCCCAGAAGTCGCCGTAGTCGTCTGCCACCCTGGCGCCGTTCAGCCAATAGACGGGCACGCCGGTGCCGGTCGTCATGGTGGTGTCGCGGGCACTGACCGAGGCGGTCGAGCCGACCGCCCTGTACTTGCTGGCGTAGGGTCGGATGGCCGCATGGCCGCCCGCGGCCGCGGTCTGCACGAAGCCGTTGTAGGTCGCGATGCCGGTCGCGGTCGCGGTGCGCGGCAGCTCGGTCAGGAACAGGAGCCGGAACTTGTCGTCGGCCGAAATGCCGGAGGGTTTGAGCGCCCAGTCCCCGGGCACCGTCCAGGAGCCGTCGGCGTTGGGCGTCTGCGCCGCGGCGGGAGCGGCGAGGCCCGCGAGCAGGGCCAGGCACAGCAGGGCCGGCGGAAGGCCGCACCGCGGACGGCGGACGGCACGACGGACGCCCGCCGCGGCGCGGGCGGAAGACTCAGGCGGGCAGGATGAAGGTCGAAGAAGAGGACGCCATGCGGACCCGGTCATGACCGCCGCGCGCGCGCAGGTGGGGCGATCCGGCGATCCGGCGATCCGGCGATCCGGCGATCCGGCGATCCGGCGATCCGGCGATCCGGCGATCCGGCGATCCGGCGATCCGGCGATCCGGCGATCCGGCGATCCGG
>JAJDVM010000105.1 GCA_022826125.1 Defluviicoccus sp. | reverse complement strand
TTCCCTCACCCACTTCTTGATCTGCGAATAGGTGGCCATATCGGTCTCGAACGTTTCGATTGCGGATTGCACAAGTGCACTTTGCGGGCCGGCTGCGCAGCAAGCCCGCGGATCAGTGCTCGGTGACGTCCCCCGGCTCGGGGGTCTCGGCGCGCATCGAGCGGGCCGCGAGCGCGGTCCAGTCCTCGCGAGAGAGACCGAGGCGGCGGTTGAGCTTGTCGCACAGGCGCTCCGCGTCCTCGACGGTGAGCGCCACGAGGGCGGTCGGGACGTAGCCCGCCATCCCCTCGATGACGATGCGGATCTGCTGCACCTCGTCCTCGACGTCGTAGGCGGGCACGAAACAGTAGTTGGGGTCGTCCGGCAGGGTCTGGGCGGTCATGGCGGCTCTCCGTGTGTGCAGGAAGCGAACCCGCGGCCGGCGGGCCGGCGGCACGTGCCCCGCGCGCGGCGGCGCGGGGGATGGTAGCGGACGGACCGGCCCCCCTGCGGGCGAACGGGAGGCCGGCGGTACGGACTCATGCGGCGAGCGGCCAGCGCTCGAGGATGCGGTCGAGGACCTGCGCCCCGGGGGCGAAGGCGCGGGCGCGCCAGGACACGATCTCGACGGTGCAGCCCATGCGCCGGAGCGTCGCGGTGTCGGTGTCGGCCGGTCCCTCGATCTCGATGCGGTCCGCGCCCATGATGCGCCGGCGCGCAAGGCGCCAGCCGTTGGCGAGCGCGAGCGCGGCGCCGCGGCCCATGACCGCCTCGAAGGCTTCCGCGCCGGTCATGGCGAAGGCGGTGTCGAGGCCGAAGCTCCCGCGCACGGCCCGGACCTGCTCGGCGTCGAGCACGCGCCCGATGAGGGCGTCGCCATCGTCGGTCGAGAGCCTTCGCACCCGCATGTTCTCCGCCGGCAGCCGGTCCCAGACCGGCAGGAGCAAGCCCGCCGCGAGCCAGAAGCGCGATTCCCGGTGCGTCGGCAGCTCGGAAACCTCGTGCTCCCAGAGCGCGCGCCAGGTCACCTCGTCGGCGGGCTGCCAGTGCGAGGCGTCGAGCTCGTGCTTCGCCATGGACTCGCGCGTGGCGGGGCGCACCAGGCGCACGCGCGCCTGCACCCCGCCGTCGTCGAGCATGCGCGACGTCGCGGACAGGACCACGGCGGCGCGCTTCGAGCGCGCGTTGACCACCAGCCTCGGCTTGCCGTCGGGCCCGGGCTCGTGCTCACTCAACGCGAGCGCCGTCTCGGCGGTGGTGGGCGCAAGGCGATCGCGTCGCAGGATCTCGACGAGCTCGGTGGCCGCCCCGGTGCCGGGATGCGCGTAGAGCGTCTCGCGGTCCGCCGCGATGAGCGAGTCGGCGCGCACGGTCTCGACCCCGACCTCGAAGACGCCGGCCTCGACGGCCTGCTCGATGTTGGCCTCGATGCGGGTCTCCAGCGCCGCGAAGAGCGCGTTCTGCTCGTCGATGGGCAGGGCCAGCAGGCGGTTGAGGAACCGCGACATCGGCGGCAGCTCCTCCTTCAGCGTGCCCTCGTGGACGAGCTTCAGGCCCGTCGCCTCCTCGAAGTCGGCGAGCGACCAGCCGTCGATGGCGCCCCGCCAGAGCGCCATGTAGAACTGCCGCAGCGCGGCCTTGGCATACAGGCTCTCCAGGTTGTCGCTCTCGCGGAAGAGCGTCGCGTCGCCGCCCATCGCGGTCTGCGAATCGCGCTGGCCGCGCGTGATCGCGCCGAGCGAGTCGAGCCTGCGCGCGATCGTCGCGATAAACCTCCTCTCCCCCTTCACGTCGGTGGCGACGGGGCGGAAGAGCGGCGCCGACGCCTGGTGCGTCCTGTGGGTGCGGCCCAAGCCCTGGATGGCCTGGTCGGCGCGCCATCCGGGCTCCAGCAGGTAGTGGATGCGCCGCTCGGTGTTGCCGCAGGCGAGATCGGCGTGATAGCTCCGCCCGGTGCCGCCGGCCATCGAGAACACGAGGATGCGCTTCTCGCCGTCCATGAAAGCGGCGGTCTCGGCGAGGTTGGCCGAGGCGGGCCGGCTGCGGAGCGCGAGGCGCTCGCCGCGCGCGTCGGTAATCTTCAACACGCGGCGCGACCGGCCCGTCACCTCCGCCACCGCGTCGTGTCCGAAGTGCTGCACGATCTGGTCGAGCGCGGACGGCACCGGCGGCAATGACGCGAGCTTCTCGATGAGCGCGTCGCGCCGTGCGACCGCTTCCTGGCAGAGCACGGGGTTGCCGTCCTCGTCGAAGACGGGTCGCGACAGGACGTTGTCGTTGTCGTCGGTGAACGGCTCCTGGAGCTGCACCGGGAAGGCGTGGGCCAGGAACTCGATGACGGTCTCGCGCGGCGTGAGGTCGACGTTGATGTCGTCCCATTCGGACGCGGGGATCTCGGCGATGCGCCGCTCCATCAGCGCCTCGCCGGTGGACACGAGCTGGAGGACGGCGGAGCGGCCGGCGTCGAGGTCGGCCTCGATCGCGCGGATGAGCGAAGGGCACTTCATCGACGTCAACAGGTGGCCGAAGAAGCGCTGCTTGGCACCCTCGAAGGCCGACATCGCGGCGGACTTGGCGTTCTTGTTGAGGGTGGAATCGCCCTCGGTGATGCCGGTCGCCTTCAGCGCTTCCTGGATGTTGTGGTGGATGACCTTGAAGGCGCCGGCATAGGCGTCGTAGATGCGCCGCTGGGCGTCGCTCAGCGGATGCTCCAGGATGTCGACCTCGACGCCGTCGTAGGAGAGGGCGCGGGCCTGGTAGAGACCGAGGGCCTTCAGGTCGCGCGCGACCACCTCCAACGCCGCGACGCCGCCCGCCTCCATCGCGGAGACGAACTCGACGCGGGTGTCGAACGGGGTCTCGCCGGCGGCCCACAGGCCGAGCCTGCCGGCGTAGGCGAGGCCGGGGACGGTGGTCGCGCCGGTCGCCGACACGTAGGCGACGCGCGCGTCGGGGAGCGCGTTCTGGAGACGAAGACCGGAGCGGCCCTGCTGCGACGGCGCGACCTCGCCGCGGTTGCCGTTGGACCCCGCCGCGTTCGCCATCGCATGGGACTCATCGAAGACGATGACGCCCGCGAAGCCGTGGCGGTCGTCCTCGTCGAGCGAGCCCGCGAGCCAGCCGACGATCTGGTCGAGCCGCGAGGGCTTGCCCTGCCGGGCCGGCGAGCGCAGCGTCGCGTAGGTGGCGAAGAGGATGCCTTCGGACAGCGGGATCTCGGCCCCCTGGCGGAACTTGCCGAGCGGGATGACGTCGTCCTCGCGTCCCCCGAGCGCCGTCCAGTCGCGGCGCGCGTCCTCGACGAGCTTGTCGGATTGCGAGAGCCAGAGGGCGCGCCTCCTTCCCCGGAGCCAGTTGTCGAGCACGAGGGCGGCGACCTGGCGGCCCTTCCCCGCCCCGGTGCCGTCGCCCAGCATCCATCCCCTGCGGAAACGGACCGGAGCGGACAGCGTTTCTCCGTCGTCGGTGACGAAGGCGGTATCGACCTCGTCGCCCTCGTCCTCGCGGCAGCGGTGGACGGTCTCCCAGCCCGAGCCGATGCGGTAGTCGGCGGCGAGGTGGCGCGAATGGGCCTCGCCCGCCAATACGATGCTCTCGAGCTGGGCGTCGGAGAGCAGTGCGTCGGTGACGACGCGCTCGGGCAGCATCGGGCGGTAGGCCGGCACAGGGTGCGGCACCGCGGCCATGGCGCCGGACTGCACCAGCGGCGTCGGGTGCGGAATCGCGCCCGGCACGCGGACGACGCTCGGCCGCCACGGCTCGTAGGGGCCGGCGGTGGACGTGGCCGGTGCGTCCGGCGCGGTCGCTGGCGTGCCGTTCTCAACCGTGAGCTCGCCGACCGGGCCCCAGTCGTGGGCAGGCTTCGCGGCCGGCTGGGCGGCGGGCTTGCGCGCGGTCCGGGAGGTCGCGGGACGCTGGGCCGGGGTGTGGCCGAAGAGGTCGGCGCCCGGCACCGGCGTGATGGGCAGCCGGGCCGGTACGGCGTCGAGCACGGCGTCGAGGAGCGCGGCGGCATCGGTGGCCCTGGCCTGGCGGTCGACGGCGATGCCGGGCGCGTCGCTACGGTCGAGGACGGTGAGCCGGGTGTCGAAGCCGGTGCCGCGCCGGGCATACGCCCGCCCGTCGATCGCCATCGTGAACACCACGCGCGCTCCGGGGTCGAGCGAGGCGAAGGCACCGGTCCAGGCGGCGTCGCCGGGCACGCAGTGGGCCGAGGTGACGGCGGCGAGCCGGCCGCCCGGCGGGAGCATCGAGAAGGCCGAGCGGAGGTGGCGGAGATCCGCATCGTGGCGGATGCGCTCGATGCCGGGGCTGGCGGAGAACGGCGGGTTCATCAGCACCACGGTGGGGCGCGCTTCGGGCAGACGGTCAGCGATGGTCTCGGCGTTGTGGCGGGTGACGGCGGTGCCGGGAAACAAGCGCGCGAGCACCCCGGCACGGACGGCGGCGATCTCGTTGAGGTGGAGGCTGCCGGCGGCGTCCTTGCCGAGCGCGCACTCGGCCATCACGGCGAGCATGCCGGTTCCCGCTGACGGCTCCAGCACGGTGTCGCCGGGCCGGACGGCGGCGGCGCGGAGCGCGGCATAGGCGAGCGGCAGCGGCGTCGAGAACTGCTGGAGCCGGACCTGCTCCTCGGAGCGCTTGGTGTGCGAGGGCTCCAGCGCGGCGACGGCGGCCAGCATAGCCAGCATCGTGCGGGGGCCGTCCGCACCGGCGCCCGCACGCCGGCGCATGGCGCGCCCGTAGCGCTGGACGAACAGCACCACGGCGGCCTCGGCCGCCTCGTAGGCGTCCTTCCACACCCAGGCGCCGTCTGCGTCGCTCGCGCGATAGGCGCGGGTCATGGCGTCGCGCAGCGTCGAGGCGTCGAGGGGCCGGCCGGCTTCGAGCGCCGGGAGCAGGCTCCGGGCGGCGTCGAGGAGCGCGGCGGAACCGTTCGGTGCGCTCGGCGCCGGGGCGGAGGCCGGAGCGGATACGGGAGAGAGCGGCGGGCGCGCGGGCGCGTCCGGCGCCGGGTGGGCGTCGAGCATGGCGTTCTCCGGATTGGCAATGCGAGGGACCGCCGGCCGGGCGGCGCGGGGCAGGTGCCGCCGCGCCGCTTCGCCGGGCCTGCCCCCGGCCGGCTGCCTCGCCTCGGGATGGCGCGGACCGGGGTCGGGCGGACTCAGGCGGTGGCGGCGCTCGGGCGCCCGGCGGTACGGGCGCGGCGGGGTGCTATGGGGAGGGTGTGCGCGGCAGGTCCGTCGAGGCCGCCGTGCCGGGGACGGCTAGGCACCTCAGCCGAAACGGGCCCCTGCCACCGTGAACGTGTATTCGTTGAGGGTGATCGCCTCGTCGACGGCGTCGTCGGAGGTCAGGTAGTCGTACTCGCGTTCGAGCTGGCGGTAGAGCCAGCGCGCAAGATCGCGCATCGCCTCGATGACGGTATCCTCGGCGCCGTCGGTCATCGGCTGCCAGGTCGGGCTGTCGCGCTCGACATCGATCTCCATGCTGTATTCGTGGCAGTAGTGGCCGCGCGTCCGAATGAAGCCGGTGAGCTGGAAGAAGTTGCGCTTCTGGGCCGCCTGCAGCTCGTCCGCGATGCGGTGCAGCTCCTCGTCCTTCGGCGCATGGGCGCGGATGGCCCTGGCCCCGCCGGGGGCATATCCGAGGGAGCCCTCGAACGAGGCCCCGTCGCCCTGCGAGGCGAACCCGCGAAAGAACAGGTGGGGGTTCTCCCGGGTCCCCCCGCCGATGAGCTTCACGGGGCTGGTCCTGAGCGTTACGCCGAGGATCCGGCAGATCGTCTCGAAATCCTCGAACACGGCGTCGTACCACTCGTGTTCGAGGCAGGTTGCGCGAAACCAGGCGCGGGCGCTCTCCTTCGCCGCGTCCGACAATTCCTCGATGGCATAGACGACGGTCTCGACGGTGCGGGGCATGGCTCAGCTCCTTCCCGGGCGCGGGTTGCGGATGAAATGGCCCGGCGCAATGCGGACGAACCGGACGGCCTCGCGGACGCGCCGCAGGGCGACGCGGCCGTGGTCGGGATTGGCGCGGAACCAGCGGGCGGGCCTGCGCGAGAACCACGCACCGGAGTCCGCGACGAAGCCGTCGGCATACGCCACGAAATGACCGCCCGCCGAGATCGCCCACGTTCCCGCGGGCGCGGCGTCCAGGAACGTCCCGAGCGTGATTGCGCGGACATCGAACGGCACGTTCTCGAAGATGCGTTTCCAGACTTGCTCGCGGCGCGCGTGGCGGCGGTTGCGGTAGTTGGGGTGGCGGAGCGCGTAGTCGGGGGCCCAGCCGAGCTCTTCGAGGGCGGCCGCGAGTTCGTCGGTGTGGACGCCGTTGACAGCGGGCCGGTCGAAAAGGCGGCGGATGACGGCGGCGGCCTCGTGGGTCGGCACGCCGGCGATCGCGGAAATCGCGGCGGGGCCGCACTTGACGGCGCGGCCGGTGATTCTGTGCAGCATGGACGGTCTCCGGGCGGGAAGGGCATGGGGCCGGTTGCACGGCGAGACCTGCCGCGCCGTATCACCGGCCGGCCGGCGCCGGCTGGCCGGACTCTGCCTGGGGCGGCGGGCGTGGGCGCGGCCTTCGGAGGCCGGAACTACCAGCGCTGCGCGTCGAGGTGGCGCAGCACGGCGGCGGTGAGCGCGCGGATGTCCTCGAAGGAACGCTCGTCGGAGTCGTTCCATTCGATGAGGCCGTTGAGGTGGGGCTCGAAGTCCGCCGCATCCTGTTCCCGGGCGCTGGTGTCGATGCCGGCGAGCCTGGTGTAGACGGCGCAGATTGCTTCGATGTCCTCCCCGGTATGGGACGGGTCGTGACAGAGCACCGAACCGGCGTGGATCCGGATGGCCGCGCCGAGGCAGAAGCAGCGCGGGCTCTGGGGCGTGGCGAGGCGGAACGCGGGACGGTGGCGGACCTCGTCGTTGTCGACGACGTGGAAGCCGCCGTCGAACTCGATGACGTCGCCGTCGTCGTCGCGGCCCCATCCGCCCTGGTGCCAGCGCTTCGGAAAGTCGAAGGTCTCGTGGACGCGGCGCGCGATCTCGAGCTTCTGCTCGGGGCTGAGGGTCTGCATGGGCGTTGCTCCCTGGCATGGATGCGGACGGTGGAGAAGCGCGGCGGCGCGCTCAGTCGTCTTCGGGGAACATCACGGTGATCGCGGGCCCTCCGTCGTCGTCGGCGCCGATTGCCACGATGGGGAAGTGCTTGCGGGGCGGCCGGTTGCTGTCGTGGAGGTCCTTGCGGATGTCGCGCACCAGTACGCACATTCTCACGCGGTCGCGGTCGGAGGCGCGGAGCGCGTAGTGGCGCGCCATCCATAGGACGTCCCACAGGCGCCCGCGCTCGTCCTGGAAGCCGCGGTAGCCTTCGGGCAGGGCGACCAGGCGGGTCCAGAGGGTTCGCGTGACTGCGACGGGAATCTTGAAGCCCGCCTCACGCGCGGTTTCGGAGACGTCGACGAGGACGCCGTCCTCGATCGCCTGGGTGCGGGTGTAGGCGTCGATCACGGGACCGAATGCGGCGGAAATGGCGGGTTGGTGCATGGCCGGATTCCTCTGCGGGAAAGAGGTGGAGGCGATCGCTCCCTCCGGGGAGCGGGTGAAATGGGTGACGGCGCGGCCGGGTCAGTGGGCCGTGGAACGGGCGGGCGGGCCGAGCTCGACCGCGATGTCGTCGCCGTCGACGGTGACGGTGACCGTGCGGTCGCGCGGCATCAGCCAGTGGATCTCGGTCCAGACGGCCTGCGCGATGGCGGTCTTCTGCGCTTCCTCGGCGGCGGACGGCGGCGGGGCGGTCGCCGGCGCAGGGGCGGAACGGGCGTGAGCTTTCATGGTCGGACCTCATGTGGGACGGGAACGGGACGCGGAGGGACGGGACGCTCCCGCGCCCCGCCCCCCGCTCGTTCGGACGAAGGCCGGCCGGGCTCCATGCGGCCGGGGGCTGGTGGTGGCAGTGAATGGCGTGGCGGCGCCCGCCGGCCGGGGCCGGGATCAGCCTCCGGCGACGGCCTCGGCGACGGGCTCGCCGAGGGTGACCGTCACCTTGCGGTCGCGCACCGAAATCTCCGCCCCGCGGTCGTGCGGAATGAGCCAGAAGAGCTCGCGCATGACCGCGTCGGCGATGGAGCTTCGCCTTGCGGCGTCGTCCGAGACCAGCAGACGCGTCGCGATGTGGTGGGCTTCCTGCTCGAAGACGTCGCGCTGGCGTTCCCACGAATCGGCGTCCGCGTCGTCGGAGGCCGAGAAGAACGCCGACCGGAGCAACAGCGCGAGCTGGATCGGCTCGATGTCGCTGCCGGCGGTCACCAGCGGCAGCGCGTCGCCGACCCAGGACCAGGCATCGCCGGCGAAGGCCACGTCGGTGTCGAGGTCGAGGATGCGTCCCACGCCGCTGCCGGGCCGGACGGTGAGGCTCATGCGGATCGCGTCCGGGCGTTGCGCAAGCGGCGCCTCGGGCGCGCCGGTGCGCGCCGGCACGGGATACCTGTCGAGCGCGCACGGGCGGCGGCCGACGGTCGCCTCGGTGCGGATGCTGACGATGCGCTCGATCGCGTCGTACCAGGCATAGCCCTCCAGCCGGCGGTCGGGCTCGAACAGCCGGCCGGAGATGCCGGCCCGCTCGGCGGCCCGCCACAGGGCCTGCGCCTCGGGCGGCTCCGGGTCGCACTCCATCAGCAGCGCGTCGGGGCCGACGGTGCGGAGCCTCGGGGGCTCGCGCCAGTCGTCGACGTCGGCGAGGCCGGGGCGCCAGGGCCTGAGCTCGGGCAGCGGCGGGGCGATGTCGATGTCGGCCTCGTGCGCGCGCTTGCGGTCCGCGAAGGAAGGGCGCGGGTCCGGGTCGGCGGCCATGGCGCGGTAGATGGCGAGCCGCGCGGCTTTGCGCATCTCTTCGAGGAAGGGGGTCTCGACGGGCTCCTTGCGCGCGGGCAGCACGAGCTCCAGCTCGGGGCAGTCCACGATGTCGGCGCCGGCCGTCCAGCACGCGCCGGTGACCGACTCGACCCTGGGCAGGCCGGCGCTGACCGTGAGGCCGTGGAAGTTGACGTCGGGATCGTGGATGCCGAAGCCGTTCCAGCGGTCCTTGAACGCGCCGAACACGAGCCCGCGCCAGCGTTCGGCATGGAGCGCGCCGTCGAGGAAGGCGCGGCGTTCCAGCGTCTCGCCGCCGGGCGGGGTGTTCGGGACATCCTCGAAGATGACGGGCAGCGGATAGTGCCGGGCGGCTTCCTCGATGGCCCGGCGGATGCGGTCGGCGTTCTCGGACTCGGCGGCCCGGAACGCGACGGCGGTGCCGTGCGGCCACGGGGCGCAATCGTCCGGATGAACCTCGGCGTCGGCCTCGCCGAGAAAATTCGTCGGCAGTAGGTCGACGCGCCACCCGGGCGCGGGGTCGCCGTCGGTGGCGCGCGGGCGGGACGAGACGGCGCAGCCGCGCCGCGCGAGGCTCAGCATGCCCATGCCGGCGGCGTCCTCGCGGTGCACGAGGTCCTCGCTCCAGCCGTTCTCGCCGAACGACAGCAGGACGGCCGGGTCGGCGATGCCGGCGCCGTCGTCGGTCACGGTGACGGTGAGCGGGCCGGTGTCGGCGGGACCCGCGACGGCGACGCGGACCCGCATGGCACCGGCCCTGCGGCTGTTCTGCAGGGTCTCGGTGAAGATGTCCGCGAGCCCGGCGGCGAAGGTCCTCGTGACGCGCCGGATGGCGCTGTCGTGGATGCGGGCGCGGATGATCGGAGTGTCGTTCATGTGCGCTCTCCGTGATGGATGCGGAAAAGGAAACGCCCCGCCCGGAGACGTTCCGGACGAGGCGCTGGTCCTGAAGCGGACGGTCAGTGGACGCGGCGCAGGAACTCGGGGATCTCCAGCGGGTCCTCGTCGAGGGCCTGTCCGTTGACCGGGCCGACGGTCTGCACGATCACCCTGGGCCCGCCGTCAGCGGTGGGGACCCGGTTCATCGCGTCGATGGCGTCGGCGGCCGACGGTTCGGCGGGACGGTCCTCGCCCCCGCCTTCCCCGTTCACCGGCTCCGGGCCGGCCTCGCCCTCCGCGACCGTGGACGCGTCATGGCCGTTGCCCTCGGCAGGGCCTTCGGCGGCTTCGGCAGCGTCCGGTCGCGGGGCGGCGGAGGAATCGCCGGCCCCGGCCGTGGCATCCCCCGATGCGTCCGGAGCGGCCGCGGGCTTGTCGGAGAGCGGCGCCTGCGCCGCGTCGTCCTCGTCCGCGCCGCCGGCATCGAACGCCGCGAAGCCCGGCATGGTCCAGGCGAGGGCGGCGGCGTGCGCCGTGGCGCCGATGCCGACCGGCGGCGTGCCGGCCGCGAACGCCTCCTCCATCGCCTTGGCCAGATCCGCCTTCTTGTACTTCGACCGCGCCGAAGCCCAGGCGGTTCCGAGGGTCTGGCGGGCGACGTCGAGGATGCGGTCCTTGCGGACGCGCGACCACAGCATGTCGGCGGTGGGCCGGACATGCGTCGCGAAGTCGATGTCGAGCCTGGCGACCGTGGCCTCCAGCTCGGGTCGCGCGTCGTGCTCGAAGGCAAGCTGGCCCTTCACCGTCCTCGCGACGGCGGCCGCGAACAGCGTTTCCTTGTCCGCGCGCGGCAGCGCCCGGAGTGCGGCGAAGCAGGCCGCGTCGTCGTCCCCTTCCATCCACTCGAACGGCAGGTGCGACCAGTCGGCGAGCATCGCCTCGCCCGGATTCCAGGCGGTGAAGTCGTCGTCGTTCGTCCGGTTGGTGGGCCGGTCGGCGGTCTCGTTGAAGGCGATGTCGAGCGCGTGGTACGAGGCGGTGTAGCCCCTTGCGAACACCGCGCGCACGAGCTGGAACACCATGAGGTCGAACGCGGCCTCGAAATCCCCCGCGAGATGCGCCTTCACGAGCGCGGTGCGGATCGAGCGGAGGTCGTCGGCGAGCCCGATGCCGACGCCGGCCTCCTTGCGCGCCTCGGCCTCCCGGTCCCTCGGCGGCTGAGCCGGCGTGGACGTCGCGGGTCCGGCGATGCGGCCGGTATCGGTAGTGGAATCGCTTCCGTCGCCGACGGGCTGCGCGTCGGTGGCGGCGCCGGCGGCCTGGGCCGGCTTCGGCATGTCTTCCGGCTTTACCAGCCCCTGGATGACCTGGAGCGAACCGTCGCGCCCGATGGTGGCGATGCACCCCGCGATCGCGAAGTCCTCGCGCTTGAACCGGGCGCGGGAGTCGACTTGCGCCTCGATCTCGTCGAGGCGCGGCTCGATGGCTTCGGCCTCCTCGACCAGCTCGTCCGTCCACTGGTCCTCGTCCATGTTGACGAGCTCGTCGTGGCGGGCGCGGAGCTTCTCGATCTCGGCCTTCTCCTCGTCGGTCGGCTCGCCGGGCTCGGGATGGATGCGCCCGAACCGCGCGGTGGCGCTCCAGTCGACGTCGGCCATCGCCTCGGCCCACTTCCAGCGGGTGGCGAGCTCGTCCGCGGCCGCCTGGAGCTTCTTCATGGCGAGCTCGTCGAGCAGCGCCGGGTCCTCCAGCCAGACCCCGTGCTCGTACTCGTCGGCGAAGAGGTCGCGCAGCACCGGGCCGCCCGCGGCCTCGTAGGCGGCGACGCCGACGAAGCGGGCCGTCGGGGAACCGGCGGGCACCCGCTCCTCGGTCAGCAGGCGCTTCACCTGCCACGCGGCGGGGCGGTAGCCCTGGGCGGAGACGCGCTCCCACACCGCGCGCTGGCGGTCGTGATCGGTGGTGACGGCGAACGCCATCAGAGTCTCGAGGTCGAACTGCTCGGCGCGGTAGGCGTCCAGCAGCTCGGGCGCCGCGTTGCCGAGGCGGAGCCGCTGTTCGACGGTACGCTCGGAGACGCCGAAGCGTGCGGCGATGGCCGCGAGGGTGACGCCGGACTCGGCGGGGCCGGCGAAGGCGACCACCTGGTCGGCAGGGTGCATCGCGATGCGCACCACGTTCTCCGCGAGCGAGAGCTCGCCGGCGTTGCCGTTCGCGGCGATCTTGCAGGGCACAGGGTGGTTGGCGTGGAGCGTGCCGTTCTCGGCCAGCGCCTTGAGCGCCGCGAGGCGGCGCCCGCCGGCGACAACGGCGAAGCGCTCGGCGCCGTCCGCGTCCGGTTCGTCGGGCCGCACGACGAGGTTCTCCAGCAGGTCGTGCTCGGCGATGGACGCCCGGAGCTGGGCCTCGGCCGCCTCGTCGGGCGGGGTCTTGCGCACGTTCTCGGGCGCAAGCGCGAGCCGGCAGAGCGGGATGTCCCGGATCGTCGATTCGTGCATGGGTGCGATGTGGTTCATTCGGATCTCCGTCGATGGATGAACGGACGCGCAGGAGACGGCTCTCTCGGGCCGGCACGCGTCCGCCCGGGCCGGGCTCGGCTCCGCCTCCTGGCGGCGCGCGGCGGAAGGGGCTGCGAATGATGACAGGAGGCCAAGAAAAGTGTTCTATTGAAACAAGATGTGATAAAAAAACATTATGTTCATAACGAACGAGCGGAAGATTGATATGCTGCGCGAGTACGGAAGAGGAAACCGCCTGTATGTGCAGGCACAACAGATTTGGCTCATTCTTTCCGCGCACGCCGTGTTGCGCGGTAAGGAGAGCCTGAATGGGTTGCCAAAGGGCCTGATTAGCTACGGCGACTTGGCTGAGTTGATGGGCAAGGACCGGAGAGCCGGGCATACCCTGGGGCGGCAACTCGGCATCGTGGGGTACTACTGTCTGAGCTGCGAGCTTCCTCCGCTGAACGTGATAGTCGTGACCGAGAAGGAGGAAGAGCCTGGGTGGAGAGTCGTCTGGACCCCCGGCAACAGTGTCAAGAAAGATCAGCGAAGGGTGCTGAAGTACGCTTGGTTCAAACTGCGGCCCCCAACGATCAAGGCGCTCAAGGACGTCTATTACGGGGACGATTTCGGGGCCGACTGAGCAGGCTTGCTCAGCTCGGCTGCGGGTCGGCCCGGTCGGCGGTTTCGTCGAGGAGGCGTGCGGCCTTGCGCAGCGCGTTCGCGGCGTCGCGCATGCAGCGGGCGCTGACCACGGGTTCGGGCGCGAGGTCGGCGTCGGCGGTCCACGATACCCAGAACGAGAGTTCGGCCAGGGCCTTGAGCGCCTGCCTCAGCGCCTCCGCCGGCGCGCCGTGGATCGCGCGCCTCATGGCCGCATCCTCCGGTCGGGGGCGATGTCGATGCGCTCGCCCCAGGGCTCGCGGTTCCACTCCGACGGCGGGCTCGAATAGTTGACCCAGACCGTGGGAAACACGGGCTCGGCCTCGGGGTAGTCGGAGCACTCCATGTCCGTGAAGTAGAGGCACACGCCCGGCTGTATCCCGTGCTCGTCGAGCCATGCGAAGCCCGGCCGGAAGTCGGTGCCGCCGCGGCCCTTGATCGCGATCTCGTCGGGAAGATCGTCCGGCGCGTACTCCGCGGCGTCCTGCACGGCGGCGTCGACTTGGAGCAGGATGACGCTCTCGGGCCGGATCTCGGCCGCGACCTCGCGCAGCTCCGCCCAGAACTCGGCGAGCGTCGCTGCGGGCAGCGAGCCCGAGGTGTCGACGATGACGGCGATGGCCTCGATGCCCTCGGAGCGAATCGAGGGGAGATAGAGGCCGCCGTCAATGAAGCGCCGGTTGGGGACGCTCCAGCTATAGTCGTGGCTTGCCGCATCGGTCATGTAGCGCCGCAAGAGCGTGCGCCAGTCGAGCGTGCTCGCGTGCGCGCCCTGGATGGTCTCCTCGACCTGGCCCGGCACCTTGCCCTCGGCCCTCGCGATGTTGAGGGCCTGGTGCATGGCCTCGTCCCACGCCTGCTCCTCGGCGGTGATGTCCACCGGCGCCTCGGCGGACTCGCCGCCGTCGCCGGCGCGGGCGTCCGCGTCCATGACCTCGCCGGTGCCGGATGGATCGTGGCTCGGCGGCGCATCGGATGCGCCGTCACCGTCTTCGTCGTCTCCGTCCTGACCCTGGCCGCTCCCGTCCTTGTCGTCCCCGTTCTCGCCGTCGTGCTGGCCCTTCAGGTCGTCGTCCTGGCCGCCGGATTCCTGATCGTCACCGTCGTCATCGGCGCCGTCGGCGTGATCGCCGGTGTCGTCGTGGTCGTCGTCGGGCGGGGATTGCCCGGATTCGGCGGCACCCGCCGCGGCGGCGCCGAGACCGGAGGGCGCGTCGGCGTCGTCGGGGGACTCCCCGTCCTCGGCCTGGAGGCGGTCGTAGGCTTGCTCGACGGTGAGGCCGTCCCACGCCTCGGCGTCCGGCGGCAGGGTGAAGCCGGCGTCGCGAATGAGCGCGTGGGTGACGAGCTGCGAAGCCATCTGCCAGCGCTCGGGTTCGCGTTCGCCCCGGCGCGTGTGGTGCTTCAAGGCGCAGGCCATCACCACCCGCGCCATCGCGGTCTGGATGAGGTGCGAATCGGTTTCCGCCACCCAGCGGGGCGAGTAGCGGATCTCTTGCCCGTCGGTGGCGAGCGTCTCGCGCGTCGCATCGGGGCGGAGCGGGAGCCTCAAGACGAGGCTGCCGAAGAAGGGCTGCTTGCGCAGCAGCTCCGTCACGCAATCGCTGACGCGAAGCGCGGATTCATGCAGTACCCGGGCGGACATCACGCGGCCTTCCGCACGGGCTCGGGCGGGGGCGCGAAGTAGCCCGCGAACTTCTCCGCGAGGTCGTCCGCATTGCGCTTCACCTGTGCGCGGGCCGCCGGGTCGAAGGTCTTCGACGGCCGGAGCGCATCCGGTTCGACGCCCGCGATCTTCTCCTTCACCTGCTCGCAGAGGCGGGCGAGCTGGTCGTCGGCGAAAATGTTGAGCCGCGGCACCACGTCGACCAGGTCCCGGATGTTCTCGATCATCGAGTTGCGGAAGACGAGCGGCTTGCCGTTCTCGTCCTCCTGCAACCGGTCCGAGACCCGCTCGACCGCATCGCCCAAGCGCCGGTAGAGGTCGCCCACCGCATCGTGGAGCTGCTCCTCGATGTGGCGCTCGATGTCGCGCTTCACCCGGTCGGCGTCGTGGCAGGCGAGCTTCGCGATGAAGTGGTCCGCGTCCGGCACCGGTGTGATGCGGTAGCGGATGGCGAACTTGCCCTGCAGCGCTTCCTTGGAGGGGTAGTCCTCGATGCGGAAGAGCTTGCCCAAGTCGAGCCGCGCCTGGTCGACATAGTCGTCGTAGTCCTCGATGAAGCGGGCGCGCTGGCGCACCACGCGTTCGCGGAGCGCGTTCATCAGCTCCGTGTAGTGCTCGTAGTTGGCGACGGTGAGCAGCCGTGCGCCCTTGTCGTCCCAGGGAAGCGTCTGCTCGTAGTGCTTCGTCCTTGCCTCGCTCATGGTCGAGGTGAGTGCGGCGAAGGCGGCCTTCGGCAGCAGTCGCTTGTTGTAGCGCCCGGCGCTCGCCGAGGCGTCGTGGTGGGCGGCGACGTGGTCGCTCGCCTCGCGGTCGTAGATGCGGCCCGACCAGGCGGTGATGTTGAGACCGACCAGCATGGCGTCGCGGTTGAGATCCATGATGTCCTCCCTGTCCGCTATCGAAGGGTCCACACGGGGACGTTGATGGCGGCGGCGAGCTTGCGCTTCGCCGCCTCGTGGCTCGGTGCCCGCACCGCGTAGTCGCGGGACGGGGCGTCGCCGGCCGGGTAATGGGTGACCCACCAGACCATGGCGTCCTCCTTCACTGGGTCTTGGCCGCGGCCCAGCGGATGAAGCCGGGCGAGCGCTGGAGGGTGGGCTCGCGGCGCACACACGCGCCGACGAGCGATTCGCCCACCTCGCGCCGCAGCCGCTGGGCGTAGGTGACGATGGCGTCGAAGTTGACGTCGGAGGCGAGCTTGTAGAGCGCCCCGCAGAGCGCCATCAGCGCGCTCGCGTTCTTCGGGATGTCCGCGTTCTCGGGGTCGTTGACGATCGCCCTCGGGTGCGGCAGCTCGCGCCAGACCTTGAGGAACGCCGCGAACTCGACCGCCGCGGCCTCGCCGACGGTGCCGCGGAAGAGCGCCCGCTCGGCCTCCGGGTCGAGCCCGTTGCGGTGCCTGACGATGTTGCTCGCGAACTCCCAATATCGCGGCTTCATGGATATGGTGAGAACAGGGCGACAGCCCACGGAGCGCTTGCTCTGGCGGCTAGATCGCTCAACATATTTCTGGCCTCCTCTCTTGGCTTCACCAAGACAAGAGGAGAGCCATCATGTCAT
>JAJDVM010000256.1 GCA_022826125.1 Defluviicoccus sp. | reverse complement strand
GGGCCCCCCCCGCCCCCCCCCCCCCCCCCCCCCCCCCCCCCCCCCCCCCCCCCGCCCGAAGGGTCGCGCCCGGGCGCCCGCCCGCGGCGTCGCGGGCCTCGACCGTAGTCCCCGCTACGCTCTTCGGCCCTCTCCTGGCGGGGCGGGCGCCTGGACGCGACGCAGACCGTGACAGTGGTGAGAAATGCGGGTTAACTGCCGGGCGGAGACCGACGATGAGCGATACCCAGAGCCGTTCGTCCGCGATCAAGACCCGGATTCCGGAGCTCGGCCTGACGGAATACTGGTACCCGGCGATTCTCGCGAAAAAGGTGAAACGGCGCCCGGTCGGCGTCCGGATGCTGGGCGAGAAGCTGGTCCTGTTCCGGGCCAAGGACGGCCGCGTGGTGGCCGCGTCCAACACCTGCCCGCATCGCGGCGGCTCGCTGATGCGCGGGGTCTGCCATTACAAGGGCACCGTCGCCTGCCCCTATCACGGCTGGGTGTTCGACGAGCGTGGCGAATGTGTGGCCGTGCTCTCCGAAGGCCCGGAGAGCGCGATGCCGGGCAAGGCGAGGCTCAGGATTTACCCGGCCGCCGAATACAAGGGGCTGGTTTTCGTCTGGATGGGGGAGGGGAAGCCGGTCCCGATCGAGGACGAGATCCCGCCCGAGTTCTTCGAGCAGCGCGAGACCGCGCTCTTCATCTCGGCGCGGCAGTGGGACGTGAATTGGCGGGTGGCGCTCGAAAACTCTCTCGACTCGCATGTCATGTACGTCCACCGGAACGCCCTGTTGCAGTTGATGGAGCCCTACCAGCAATTCGGGCGCACCGGGTACTCGCCGCGCATCGTCAACGGCAGGGCGGCAGTGGGCTATCTCAGGGACCCGCCCAGGACCGGGCGCGAATTCTATCCCGGCGTGGACGATTACTGGCCGAGGACCGAGTGGCGCAAGCTGTGGCTCTGGATCTTCGCGTGGCGCAACGCGCGCATCCGCAACTCCCGCCCCTTCCTCGAGGACAATGAGGAATGGGGCATGCACACCAAAGTCGATGGCGCCTACGTGCGCTCGGCCGGGCACCATTTGCCCAGCATGTTCCGCTTCGATTTCGGCGGTCAGATGTTCACCCGGTTCTGCGTTCCGATCGACGCGGGCACGACCCGCGTCTTCTATATCCATGCCGCGCGCAGGAAGACCCCGCTCGGCCGCGCGTTGCGCGCCGCCTATTACCACCTGTTCCGCAACTGGGCGCTCAACATCAACTTCTCGACCCAGGACTACCGGGTGATGGCGTCGCAGGATTATGACGCGCCCGAGATGTTGTCGACCAGCGACGGCCAGGTAATCCGCTGGCGCCGGTTGCTGTTGACCGCGCGCGGCATGCCGGACCCGCGCGAGCCGCCGGCAGCCGATTAGCCGCGCGCCACGGGAGGAGAGACATGGCGGAGATCCTCGGCCTTGGCATGACTCACTACACGGGGCTCCGCTTCGTCGACGAGGAGATGAGCATCTTCCTCAGGCGGACGCTCAGGGGGAGCGATGTCCCGACCGAGATGAAGGACCCCGCCAACTGGCCGGAGCCGATGCGGGAGGAATGGGCCGACGACCGGGGCACCGCAGCGGCGACCCTGCATCGCAAGCGCCACTGGGACGCCTTCACCCGCATGAAGGACGAGCTCGATGCGTTCGCACCCGATTTCGTCGTCATGTTGGGCGACGACCAGTACGAGAACTTCGTCGAAGACATAGTGCCGCCATTCTGCGCCTATATCGCCGACGAGTTCGTCTCGACCCCCCACCGCGACCTCCCCGGCCGGTCGGATCCGCCCAACGCCTGGGACGAGCCCGAAGACAAGGAGTTCGTGCACAAGGGCCACCCCGAGGGCGGCGCCTGGCTGGTCGGGAAGCTGAGCGAGCAGGGTATCGACATTCCCTATGCCTATCGCCTGCGGCATGGAAAAGGGCTCGCGCATGCGTTCATCAACACGCTGCTGTTCATCGACCATGAACGGACCGGCTTTCCCCACCCGCTGGTTCCGTTCCATGTGAACTGCTACGGCGGCGAATTGATCCGCACGCGGGGAGGCCATCTGGCGCCCGGCGAGGAGGACACCCGCCGCGATCCTCCGGCGCCGTCGGCGCGTGCCTGCTTCGATCTCGGGCGCGGGATCGCCCGGGCGCTCGCGGATTCGCCCTGGCGGGTCGCGTTGATCGCATCATCGAGCTGGTCGCATGCCTTCCTGACCGCCAAGAACCACTGGATCTATCCCGACCATGGGGGCGACCGGACGCGGCTCGAAGAGTTGCGCGCGGGTCGGTTCGCGGAATGGCGCGACCTCACCCATGAGGAGATCGAGGACGCCGGGCAGCACGAATTCCGCAACTGGATCTGCCTCGCCGGCGCCATGACCGAGCTCGGAGCCGGCGTCGAGATCGTCGATTACATGGAAAGCTACGTGCTCAACTCCAACAAGTGCTTCGCGGTCATGCGGCCATGACGGGCGAGACGCCCGGCCGGCCGGAGCCGCTGTCGGCTGAACAGGAGGTCTGGATCGCCCGGGCGACCGAGGCCGTCGACCGCGATTTCCTCCTGGAGACGCTGGAGCGCGCGGTGGAGATCCCCAGCCGCACCGGCGAGGAGCGCGCGCTGGCCGAGTTCTTTACCGGGACCATGAACGCGCGCGGGATCGAGGCGTTCTACCAGCCCATCGACGAACGCCGAGGCAACAGCATCGGCCGGCTCGCCGGCTCCGGCGGCGGCGCGGAGCTCCTGTTCTACGGCCACCTCGACACCACCTTCTCCGCCGATGCGCGCGAGGACGCCCAGATGACCGGCGGGTGCCCCCGGCCCGACCTTGAACCGCGCATGCGGCGCGAGGGCGATCTGCTTTACGGGCTCGGCGTGCAGAACCCCAAGGGCAGTGTGGTCTGCGCCATCGCCGCGCTCGACGCGGCGGCGCGGGCCGGCATTCCGCTCAAGGGCGCGGCAAGTATCGGGATCGCCGCCGGAGGGATCCACAAGGGGCCGGTCGAGGGTCTGATGCACGCTTATCGCGGCGGCCGCTACCAGGGCTTCGGCGTGGGGTGCGAGTACATGCTGAAGCACGGTTTGGCCGCCGATTACTGCATCAGCACCAAGCCCGGCTACGGCATCGTCTGGGAAGAGCCGGGTGAGTGCTGGTTCAGGGTCACGATCATGGGCGAGCTCTGCTATTCGGGCCTCCGCCACATCCAGCCCAACCGCAACCCCATCGTCGACGCCGCCGCCGTCGTCCCGGCGATCGAAGACTGGATCGCCGATTACACGCAGCGCCACACCAGGGGCCAGATCGCGCCGCAGGGAACCGTCGGCGGCATCGAGGCGGGCTGGCCGTTCAAGCCCGAATTCATCCCGGGCGTCTGCGTCCTCTACGTCAACATCCACACCAACGCCGTTACCCGCCCGCTGGAGGTGCGGCGCGAGTTCGAGGCGCTGATCGACGACATCCGCGACAAGCGCGAGGGCATCGACATACGCGCGGAAATGCTGCTCTCGGCGCCGGGGTCGCGGACCGAGCCCGACAACTGGATCGTGCGCGCGGCGTCCGCCGCGATCGAGGCGGTGGAAGGGAAGCCGATCGTGGTCAGCGGGCTCAGCGGCACCACGGACGGGGCGATCCTGAGGAATGCCGGCATCGCGACCGCTCGGATCGGGCTGCCCGGCATGGCCGAGCCCGAACCCGACTGGCCGCCGATGTTCGATGCCTGCCGGATCGGCGATCTCGAACGTCTGACCCGGGTCTACCTGCACGTCCTGATCGACACCTGCACGCGCGACCGGGAGGAGATGGCTTAACCTTCTCCCGCTTCCAGACCGCCGATGTCGCTCCGCGCCACCGCGGTCGAGTTGACGATCGCGTAGCACGGTTTGCCGGGGGCAAGGCCCAGCGCGCGCACCGAGCTCCGCGTGACACGGGCGAGCAGCCGGTCGGTGCCGGACCGGAGCCCGACCGCCGCGCCCGGGCCCTCTCCCTCGTGGATCGCGCTCACCGTCGCGGGCAGGATATTGAGCGCGCTCAGCCCGGTCGGCTTTTCCGTCGCGATGATTACGTCCTCGGCGTGGATGCGGAGGCTGAGCACGGTGCCGACCGCCGCGTCGATATGCGGCAGTTGGAGCTGCCCTCCGCTTACCGACAGCGCGGTGAGCCCGGTCGAAGCGTCGTGCCCCAGGATCGTCGCCGGCAACAACGCGCCAGCTTCGTCGATACCGATAATGGGCACCGCCTCCGGGTCGGACAGCACCTCCGCCGCCGGTCCCGCGCGGGCGACGCGGCCCCGGCTCATCGCGACTACCGTCGTCGCGAGATGGACGATTTCCGCGACCGAATGGCTGACATAGAGGATCGGTATGCGCGTCTCGGTACGGAGGCGCTGGAGATAGGGCAGGATCTCCGCCTTGCGCGGCTGGTCCAGGGAGGCCAGCGGCTCGTCCATCAACAGGATTCGGGGGGCGCTCAGGAACGCCCGCCCGATGGCGACGCGCTGCTTCTCGCCGCCCGACAACCGCCCCGGACGGCGGTCGAGCAGATGCCCGAGTCCCAGGATTTCGACGATGTGATCCATGTCCTCGCCCCCGGCGCCGCGCGGAGCGAACCAACGGCCGAAGGCGAGGTTCTGGCGAACCGTGAGGTGGGGGAACAGACGCCCTTCCTGGAACACGTAGCCGATCCGCCGGCGGTGCGCCGGGAGTGCGATCCCGCGGCCCGTATCGAGGAGCACCGTCTCGTCCGCCGAAACCTTTCCCTCGTCGGGTTGCAGCAGACCGGCGATCGCGTCGACGACGGTGGTCTTGCCCGCGCCGGACCGTCCGAACAACGCCGTGATCCCGTCGGGAGCCGAGAACTCGGCGTCGAGCGCGAACCCCTCGAAACGGTGCCGGAGAGAAACGTCGAGGCTCATCTTGCGGCGACCCAGCGGGCGATGCGACGGGAGACGAACTCCGAGGCAAGCAGCGCCGCCATGGCGACAGCGATCGAGACGATCACCAGCCGCACGGCCGACGATTCCCCGCCCGGCACCTGGAGAAAGGCGTAGATCGCCGACGGCAGGGTCTGGGTCTCGCCCGGGATGTTGGAGACGAAGGTGATGGTGGCGCCGAACTCGCCCATCGCCTTGGCGAAGGCGAGGATGGCGCCGGCGACGATCCCCGGCAAGATCAGCGGCAGCGTCACCACGACGAACGTCCACGCCCGGCTGGCGCCGAGCGTAGCGGCGGCTTCCTCGAGCCGAGAGTCCACGGCCTCCATCGCAAGCCAGATCGCGCGAACCATCAGCGGAAAGGCCATGATCGCGGCCGCGAGCGCCGCGCCTGTCCATCGGAAGGCGAAAACGATCCCCAGATCCTCGGCAAGAAAACTACCGAGGGCCCCCTGGCGTCCGAACAGGATCAGCAGGAGGTAGCCCGTGGCGACGGGCGGTATGACCAGCGGCAAGTGGACGAGGAGGTTGAGAATCTGTCGTCCCCAGAACCGGCCCCGCGCGAGCAACAGCGCCGTCGCGACGCCAAAGGGGAGGCTCGCCACCGTGGCCCAGAACGCGACCCGGATCGACAGCCGCACCGCCGTCCATTCCTCCGCTGACAGCCAATCGATCATTGTCACCCTACTCGACGACCGTGAAGCCCTGGCGTTCGAAGAGCGGCCTGGCCGCGGCCGAGAACAGATGCGCGTAGAACGCGCCCGCTTTCCGGTTCGCCGGCCCGGCGGTCAACGCGGCGGGATAGGCGATCGGCCGGTGGCTCGACGCCGGAAACGCGGCGACGACGCTCACCCTGTCGGATGCCGCCGCGTCCGTCGCATAGACGATGCCCAGGGGCGCTTCGCCTCGCGCGACGAAGGCGAGCGCGGCCCGCACGTTATCGGCCTGCACCACCCGCCGCGCCACTTCGTCCCAGACGCCGAGCGACTCCAGGGCCTGCTTGCCGTATATGCCGGCCGGCACGGAGTCTACCAGCGCCATCGCCAATCGTCCGCCGTCGAGACGGGCGGGCAAATCCCCGATCCTGATCGCGGGACGGCTTCGGCCATAACCGATCAGCACCAGCCGGTTTCCGAGCAGGTTTCGGCGGGATTCCGGCCGGATCGAGCCGTCCTTTTCCAGCACGTCCATCCAGTCCCGGTTGGCGGAGACGAATATGTCGGCCGGCGCGCCGCGTTGGATCTGGCGTGCGAGGGTCGACGTCGCGGCGTAGGAGACGGTCGGCATGGTACCGGTCTTCGCGAGCCACTGGCGAGCCACGTCGTCGAGCGCGGTCTTCAGGCTCGCGGCGGCGAAGACCAGGATCTCCGGAGCGGCCCGGGCGCGGGGCGCGGCGATCGTGCAGACCGCCACGGCACAGATCGCCGCCAGGAGGATGCGTCTCGACATTCGCTTCGGTCCAGCCGGTAGAAGGTCGGGAATATCCTTCCGCCCCGCGGCTCTTGGCAAATGGTATTCCAAACCCGGAGTTCGCCTTGACGGTCGCCCCGGCCGGGGTCGAAAGTATCGGAACGAAAGAAGAGGAACCGAAAACGGGCCGATTGCAGGGAGGAAAAAATGGCGATCACCGGGGTAATGCGTGCCGGTACGGTGCAGATTCGGGTCACGGATATGGGTCCCGCGCTGCATCACTACAGGGATGTCCTGGGCCTGTTGCAGACCGCCGAGGGGGTGGACGGCCGGGTCTACCTCAAGGCGTGGGACGAGCACGACCATCACAGCGTCGTCCTGCGCGAGGCCGAGAACGCCGGGATGGACCATATGGGGTTCAAGGTGTCCGACAACGACGCGCTCGACGATTTCGAGCGGCGCCTGGAGGACTCCGGCGTCACGGTGACCCGCATCCCCGACGGCCAGGACGAGGCGACGGGCGAGCGCCTGCAATTCGTCGTGCCCACCGGCCACACCGTCGAGCTCTATGCCGAGATGGAGCAGGTCGGCAACGGGATGTCGCTCGACAACCCGGAGGTCTGGCCCGACAACCTGAAGGGCATGAAGCCCACCCGCTTCGACCACTGCCTGCTCTACGGTGACGATATCGATGGCACGGTCCGGCTGTTCACCGAGGTGCTCGGTCTCGACATCGCCGAGCAGGTCGTGACGCCGGATCGAAAGACCATGATCGGCGCGTTCCTGACCGCCGCGACCAAGCCGCACGACGTGGCGTTCATCCGCTCGCCGGAGAAGGACCGGTTCCACCACGCCTCGTTCTTCGTCGAATCCTGGCACGACATCCAGGTCTGCGCCGACATCATCGCCAAGCACCGGGTGCCGCTCGATATCGGCCCGACGAGGCACGGGATCACGCGCGGCGGGACGATCTATTTCTTCGATCCCTCCGGCAACCGCAACGAGACTTTCTCGGGCGGCTACATCTTCTACCCGGACCGGCCGGTGCTGACCTGGACGGAAGACGACATTGGCCGGGCGATCTTCTACTACGACCGGAAGCTCAACGAGAATTTCCTCTCCGTGACGACCTGACCGGTTTGGCCGCCGGGCGCCGTTTGGGTATAGAAGGCTCCCCCGCCAGATCCAGCGGGACAGGGAGTATCGTCCGCTGAGCAATCTCGTAGTTCCCGAGCCCGTCGACGTTGTCGATCTGACGATGGCCGACGGGGCGCAAATCGCGGTGCGCCGTCACGGCGACCCGAATGCCCGTGTGCGCATCTTCGCGAGCAACGGCAACGGGTTCGCGATCGACGGCTACTTGCCGTTCTGGCAACTCCTTTGCTTGCGCTACGACGTCGTCGTGTTCGACATGCGGAACCACGGCCGGAATCCGGCCTCCGCGACGCCCAATCACGACTACGACCACATGGCGCGCGACATGGCCGAGATCCATACCGGCGTGTCCGCGCGTTTCGGCGCCAAGTCCTCGGTCGGCGCCTTCCACTCGATGTCGGGCCGTGCCGCCATGAAGGACGCGGTGGAGACCGCCTGGCGCTGGGATGCGCTGGTGCTGTTCGACCCGCCCGACATCCCGCCCGAGGGTCACAAGCTGTTCGACATGATGGTGAAGTTCGAATACCGGCTCGCCGACTGGGCGAAATCCCGGCCGTCGCGCTTCGCCGATCCGTCCGGGCAGGAGGCGGAATACGCCAAGGGGCGTGCGGCCGCCAAATGGGTGGCGGGCACGCATGGGCTGATGGCGCGGTCGATCCTGCGTCCAGCCGGTGATGGCTGGGAGCTTTGCTATCCCGGCGAGATCGAGGCCGAGACCTACGTCGCCAACATCCCGATGAATCTCTGGCCCAAGGCGTCCGAATTCGGCGGCCCGGTGCTGCTCGTCGGCGCCGATCCCGATGTCGAACGGCCCTCGCCCACCGCGATTACCAACAAGGCGATGGCGGAGGAGGGCGGCTACGACTATGTCGCGATCCCGGGCACGGGCCACATGCTGCAGCTCGAAGCACCGGAGGCCTGCGTCGAGGCGATGGAAACCTTCCTCGCCCGACACGGGCTCGCCGCCTGAGGCCACGATGAGCGCGCTGCCGAGCCCGGAGTGGATGGAACGCTACCGCGAGCGGGTCAATTCCGATCCCGAGATGCGGGTCGTCGGCGACTGGTTCTCGCTCGACTTCAAGCTGTCCTTCGAAGGCAATACCTGGCTGCTCTCGGTGCGCGAGGGGCAAATCGCCGGCATCGTCCACAACCCGCGCTTCGACCGGCCGTCGCGATTCACGATTTCCGCCCCGCTGCGCGTCTGGCGGAAGTTCATCCGGCCCGATCCGGAGCCGCTCTATCACGACTTCTTCGCCATGCTGATGCGGGTGCCGGAGTTCGAGATCGACGGCGATTCGCTCGCCGCGATGCAGAACGCCCGGGCGCTGCACCGCATGATGAACATCCTCAAGACGATGGAGCCGCTCGATGGCCGAGCTTGAGCCCGTGGTCGGCCGCTATCTCAATCTCGACAGCGGCGGGCGCCGCTACCGGATCTTCTACGAGGAAGCGGGACAGGGGAGACCGCTGATCTGCCTCCATACCGCCGGCGCCGACAGCCGGCAGTTCCGCCATGTGCTCAACGACGAAGAGATCACCGGGCGGTTTCGGGTGCTCGCCTTCGACCTGCCGTTCCACGGGCGCTCCAACCCGCCCGACGAATGGTGGCTCGAAAAATACCGTCTCACCACGGACGTCTATCTCGGCCTGATCCGCGATTTCTGGCGCACGCTCGAGCTGAAGCGTCCGGTGGTCATGGGGTGCTCGATGGGCGGTGCGATCGTGCTCAAGGTCGCTGCCGACCACCAGGACGAGATCACCGGCATCGTCGGGCTGGAAAGCACCGCCTTCGCCGAGGGCCGCGACAACGACTTCCTGCACCACCCGGCGATCCACGGCGGCGAGCTCGCGGCCTGCTACACCTACGGGCTCAACGGCCCGGACTCGCCCGAAGCCGGCTGCCGCGAGAACTGGTGGTATTACAGCCAGTCCGGTCCCGGGGTCTACAAGGGCGACGTCTGGTATTACTGCGAGGATTGGGACGCGCGCGAGGACATCACGCGGATCGACACGAACCGCTGCAAGGTCTCGCTGCTGACCGGCGAGTACGACTATTCCGCGACGCCGGAGATGACGCGCGAAGCGGCCGATTCGATTCCCGGTTGCCGCTTTACCGTCATGAAGGGGATCGGCCACTTCCCGATGGTCGAGAATTACGAACTCTTCCGCGGCTATCTGCTCGACGAGCTGGCGCTGATGGTCTGAGGCGGCCCGGGACGCCGAACAACGGCAGGAGAAGGTGACAACCTCATATCCGGCCTTCGGCCTCGACAGCCGCAAGGCGCTCTTCGCCGGGGTGAAGGTGCTCGCCGACGCGGTGCGCGTGACCCTCGGTCCCGCGGGACGCGCGGTCCTGATCGGGGAGGGCGGGAAACCGGCTCGCGTGACGACGGACGGAGCTCGCGTGGCGCAGTCCGTCGAGCTCGCCGACCGGTTCGCCGACATGGGCGCGCGGCTGGTCCGCGGCGCCGCCGCGCGCACCGCCGAGGAGGCGGGAGACGGGCGGACCGCCACGACGGTCATCGCGGTGGCGCTGATCGAGGGAGGAATCAGGGCCGTCGCCGCGGGCGCGGATCCTGTCGCGCTGAAACGCGGCATCGACGAGGGCACGACCGCCGTTCTCGATACCCTGCGCCGTGCCGCCCGGCCGGTGGAGCCCGGAGAGGCGCTGGGGGCGATCGCGACACTGGCGGCGAACGGCGATTCCCGGATCGGCCGGCTCGTCGCCGAGGCGGTCGCGGCGACCGGCGAAGACGGTGTCGTCGATATCGAGGACGGGCAGGGGCGGGGTATCGAATACGAGATCGTCGCCGGCGTGCGCTTCGACCAGGGCTATGTGTCGCCCTACTTCATGACCGATCCCGAAACCCTGCTTTGTACCTACGATGAGCCGCTGATTCTCCTCCATGACGGAAAGCTGGATCGTCATGAGCCGTTACTGGGGCTGCTGGAGGCTGCCGTTCGGATGCGCCGCCCGCTGGCGATCGTGGCGGAGGCGGTGGAGGGCGAGGCGCTTCGGACGCTGACGACGAACAAGGTCAGGGGCGGGCTGCGTCTCGTCGCCGCCAAAGCTCCTCATTTCGGCGACCGCCGACGCGCTGCCCTGGAAGATGCCGCGGTTCTGACGGGGGCCACGGTCGTAGCCGAGGACAAGGGGCTCGCCCTGCGGAACGCCGGCCCCGGCTTCCTCGGGAGCGCTCGCCGCGCGGTGATCTCCGGCGGCGAGACGCTGTTCATCGAGGGCGCCGGCGACGAAACCGCGATCGAGAACCGTCGGCACGAGATCCGCAACGCCTTAGCCGGGGCCGGCACCGACTACGATCGCACCTTGCTGACCGAACGACTTGCGCGGCTCTCCGGGGGCGTCGCGGTCATCCGGATCGGAGGCGATTCGGAGGCCGAAATCGCCGTCCGGTCCGAACGCGCGCGATCCGCCGCCCGCGCCGCCCGCGCGGCCCTGTCGCACGGCGTCGTACCGGGCGGAGGCGCTGCGTTGTTGCACGCCGCGCAGGCCTTGGAACGCGCCGTCGGCGATCCCCACGCCCGCCGGGCGATGGCGGCGGGACTCGCCGCGCCGCTGAGGCAGATCGTCGACAATGCGGGCCATGACGGCCGCGCGATCGCCGCCCGGCTTGCGGAGACCGGCGATGCCGATCTCGGGTTCGACGCGGTTGCCGGACGGATTCGCAATATGACCGCCGCCGGCATCCGCGATCCGCTGGCCGTGATCGAGGCGGCGCTTCGGAACGCCGCGTCCGTCGCCGGGATGATCCTGACCGCCGAGGCGGCGCTCGCCAGGCCGCCTGCCCCGCCATCCGACGCGCCCGAAGGATTCGGCCCGACGACGCCCGATTTCCGCGCCGACGAGCTCGAAGGGCTGGGGCTTGCCTGAGCCGGCGCGGCGCGCAACATGTTTGCCGCAACCAACGCGAAGGAGTCCGCCATGACCAGCGATGCCCTCGACAAGCACACCGTCGGCTGGATCGGTGCCGGGCGCATGGGCTTTCCCATGGCCGAACTCCTGCTCAAGGCGGGAGCGGATGTGACGGTCTACAATCGGACCGCGGCGAAGGCCGAACCCCTTACCGCCTTCGGAGCGAAAATCGTCGGCAAGCCGTCCGACCTCGCCGACCGTGACGCGGTGTTCGTCATGGTTGCCGGACCCGACGATCTGCGCGCCGTCGTAATGGGCCCGGAGGGTTTGCTCGCCAATCCCGCCTCGACGCCTCGCATCGTGGTCGATTGCTCCTCGGTGGACGAAGAGGCTTCCGAAGACGTGCGCCGGGCGCTCGCAGAGCGCGGCGCGGAATTCCTGGCCGCGCCGGTCAGCGGCAACGGCAAGGTCGTCAAGGCACGCAAGCTCACCATCGTCTCGTCCGGACCCAAGGACGTGTTCGACGTCGTCCGGCCTTTTCTCGAGGTCATGGCGCCGTCCGGCGTCACCTGGGTCGGTGAGGGCGACCTCGCCCGCACCTGCAAGATCTGCCACAACGTGATGCTCGGCGTGGTGATCCAGTGCCTGTCCGAGATCACCGTTCTCGCCGAACGCGCCGGCGTGCCGCGATCCGCCTTCCTCGAATTCATGAACGCATCGGTCATGGGATCGACCTTCACGCGGTACAAGTCGCCGGCCCTGGTCAATCTCGACTACACCACGACTTTCACCCCGCCGCTGTTGCGCAAGGATCTCGATCTCGGCCTCTCGCTCGGCCGTGCGTTGGACGTGCCGATGCCGGTCACCGCGCTGACCCGGGAGATCCTGTCCACGGTGGTGGGTAAGGGACATACCGACATCGATTTTTCTATCCTGCTTCAGCACGAGGCCGAGGGTGCCGGACACGCGCTGGTGGCGGAGAACGTCGAGGTCGACGACGGGTTGGGTTAGTCTGACGAGTAAACGCCGAAAGGAGGATGTAATGGCGAAGGGCTACTGGGTGAGTTGTTACCGGGAAATCAAGGACCCCGACGCGCTGGCAGCATATGCGAAGCTCGCGGGGCCGGCGGTCCAGGCCGGCGGCGGCAAGTTCCTGGCGCGCGGCGGGCGGATCGAGGCCTTCGAGGCCGGGGTCAAGGAACGCACCGTCGTCGTCGAATTCCCGAGCTTCGAACAGGCGCTCGCGACGCATGACGGTCCGGACTACCAGGCCGCGGTCGAAAGGCTCGAAGGCGCGGTCGAGCGCGACTTCCGGGTAATCGAAGGGATCGACTGAGGCCGGGCGGCGCTACGCCGCCATCAGCGTTTCGGCCCTGTCGTAGTCGAACGCGACGGGGTCGATCTTCCCGGCATGGATTTCCGCGACGCGTTCCGGCGATAGCGGGTTGGAGAACTGGCCGTTCCGCATCACCACGCGGGCCTTGAGCAGTTCCCCGACCAGCGTCTCCATCTCGGCCCATTCGGCGTCGGTCATTCCCTCGGCATCGAGCCCGATGATGCCGCTCAGCATGTGCTCGAACTCGTCGTCGTAGACCTTGGCGCAGGCATCGGCGATCAGCGCGTCGTTGCCGCCGCGATCGGCGATGCGCATGCCCTCGCGGAACAGCGTGCAGTAGCCGCCCTCGGAGAACTTCGACGCCCGGGCGCCGATCTCGCCGTGCTCGGCGAGCGTCCGGTAACGAAGCTGCGTGAGCGCCGTGTCCTCGTCCCAGCCCTGACAGCGATGCGGGTCCAGCCTGGGCGTCCCCTCCGGGCGGATCGCGTCGTATACGTCCGCGAAGGCGACCAGGTGGGTGAATTCCTCGTAGAGCCCTTCGAGCAGATCGCGGATGCGGTGGCGCGACACCTCGATATCCATCCTGGGCAGGACTTCGAGCACCTCGGTCAACGGCCCCATGATGACGCCGCGATTGTCGTAATCGCCGACGCCGGAGCCCTTGAACTCCTTGAACACCTGCAGTTCGAGCCAGCGCAGATCGGTCTCGATCGTGCGGGCGGGCGAATCCCAGTAAGTGCGCACCACTTCCGCCTCGCCGGCGAACAGCGGAGCGGCGGACTCGATCAGGTGGCGAAGGGGCGGGCTCATCGCCATGGGGCATTGCTCCGGGTGAGGGGTAGACTCGGTGCGACGGGGCATTGCTAATGAAACCCTTGGGAGTGCGCAAGCATGGACCCGACGCTGATAGCGACAGCGGCCGTCGCGTTCACCGCCGCCGGCCTAGTCAAGGGCGTGATCGGACTCGGCCTGCCCCTGACGGCGATCGCGGTGCTGACGGTTACGATGGGGCTGAGGGAGGCGGTGCCGCTGATCATCGTGCCGGTATTGATCACCAACGCCTGGCAGATGACCCGGGGCGGATCGCTCGTGTCGGCGTTCGAGCGGTTCTGGACGATGATCGTGCTGCTCGGGATCGGCGCCTGGTTGGGGACGGTCCTCCTCTTCGTCATCGACGAGGCCTTGGTCGGCGCGCTTCTCGGGGTCGTGATCATCGTCTATTCGCTGGTCAACATCTTCGCGATCAGGTTCCGCATCCCGGACAGCCACGAACGCTGGTATTCGCCCGGCGTCGGACTTCTTTCGGGATTGCTGACCGGGTTGACCGGCTCCGTGGGAGGTCCTGTCGCGATCTATTTCCAGGCGCTCGGTCTCGACCGCGACACGTTCCTGCAGGCGGTCAGCCTCGCCTTCTTCCTGACCGCGCTGCCCTGGGGCGGCACGCTGATCGCCGAGGGCGCGCTCACCGTGGAGGCGGCCGCCATCGGCACCGTCGCGCTGCTGCCGTCCTTCGCCGGCATGTGGGCCGGTCGGAGAATCGGCGAGAAACTGTCTCCAGAGGTATTTTCCAAGGGCGTGTTCGGGTTCCTGATCCTGATCGGCGCCAACTTGATCCGGCGCGCGATCGTGTGAGCGCCGAAGGAGTAGGCAGAATGCGGAAGCTCCCCGTTTACCGGATGCCCGAAGAACAGCGGGCCCTGTTCCCCGACATTTCCGGCAACGAAGTCAACGGGCGCGGTGAGCGCGAATCCCGCCGGCCGAGCCCGCTGTTCTGGCATTACGGCGTCGATATCCCCCACAAGGCGCTGCAGGATTACTATATGGAGCGCTTCGAGGCGTTCCCCGAGCTACAGGATTTCCACCTCAAATACGGCGGGCGGGGACAGAGGAAGCCGCCGGAGAAGCCGCAGGCGCCCGAGACCGATACGCCCGGGAACTGGTCGCGCCGGGTAAAGGAATATGCGCTCGCGAACGAGGGCGATCTCGTCGGGATCGCGCGGGTGAACCCCGAATGGGTGTTCGAGGGCTACGAGGCGCCCGAACCCTGGATCGTCGTCATCGGAGTCGCGATGGACCATGGCGAGCTTGCCAAGGCGCCGACGATACCCGCCGCCGTCGAGACGATGACGCAGTACAACCGGGGCACCCGCGCGGCGCGCTCGGTCGCGAATTTCATCCAGTCCGCCGGATACCACGCGCGGCCCCATGGCGGGCCGGCGGCCGGGCCGGTGACGCTGATCCCCGCCGCCATCGAGGCCGGGCTGGGCGAGCTCGGCAAGCACGGCTCGATGATCAACCGGACCTACGGCTCGTCCTTCCGCCTGGCCGGCGTGCTGACCGACCTGCCGCTCGTCACCGACGGACGGGACGTATTCGGGGCGGACGATTTCTGCACGCGCTGTCAGGTCTGCACCGATGCCTGCCCGCCCGACGCGATCTCCCGCGAAAAGGTTTGGGTGCGCGGCGTCGAGCGCTGGTATGTCGATTTCGACGAGTGCATCCCGTATTTCAACGACACCCAGGGATGCGGCATCTGCATCGCCGTCTGCCCTTGGAGCCGGCCCGGGACCGCCCCCAAACTCGCCGACAGGCCTTGTCAATCGACTAATTGAGGTAAAGTCTACTATCGCCTCACCACCGCGTTTTGTTGTCTCGAGACACGAGTGGAGGACGGCTGAAAGAGCTGGAGCCGCATATAGTTTTCACATTTGGGACATGCAGAAGAAGCCTCCACAGTTACACGTGAAGTCGGTAGAGGAGGTTGCGCCGCATATACCGCAGGACAAAGGAAACGGCCGGTGGAGCAATGCCGAGGTGAGGGTGAGTTAGGGGTTAGTTGCAGGAAATGGAAGGCGCGCTACCGTTCCGCATCTAGGCGGCAAATCTGTCCAAGTCTGTACAGATCTCGTGTTTCCCTCACCCTGACCCTCTCCCCCGGCGGCGGAGAGGGGACCCGGGTGGTCCCGCTCCTCATTCAGCTTCTCCCTCCCGCTGGCGGGAGGGGCCGGGGACGGGTGAGCCGAAAAGGTGGGATTTGGCTCGACGGTCAGGACTGACGAAGAGCCGCCTCGATCAGCCGGTCGATGTCGTCCTCCGTCGTCGCGTAGCTCGGTACCAGCCGGACGGATGCGCCGCCGCGCGCGGCGTGGATTTCGAAACCGTCGGCGCGGAGTTGCTCCAACACCTGCTCCGGTATGTCGAGGAACACGAGGTTTGCTTCCACCGGGGCGAGCACGGAAATGTCCGGATGTTCGGCGAGCCCGTCCGCCAGCCGGCGCGCCATCGCGTTGGCGCGGGCGGCAAGTTCCAGCCAGAGCCCGCCCGCCAGATAGGCCTCCAGCTGAGCGCTCAGATAGCGCATCTTGGAGTAGGCGTGTCCCGAACGCTTGCGCATCGGGAAGAGCTCGTCCGCGAACGCCGGATCGAAGAACAGCATGGCCTCGGCGTTCAGGGTGCCGTTCTTCGAGGTTCCGAAGACCACCGCGTCGACGCCGGCGCGCTGAGCGATATCGGCCGGGTGGCAACCGAGCCAGGTAACGGCGTTGGCGAACCGCGCCCCGTCCAGCTGGACGCGCAGCCCCGCATTTCGGGCGATGCCAGCGAGCTCGGCGATCGCGGCCGGGGTGTACACCGTTCCCCGCTCCGTCGCCTGGGTAAGACTGAGGATGCCGCCGTTCGCGTCCGAAAGCGACGCGCGCAACGCGGCGGGGTCGATCCGCGCCAGGTCGCCGGCGACGCCGACGCATTCCCCACCGGCGACGTAGAACCCGGGCGCGCCATCCTCCGCGACCGCGATGTGAGCCTGCTCGTGGCAGTAGAACCGCGCCCCCGGTTCGGCCATCGCGGCGAGGGTGAGCGCGTTGGCCGCCGTGCCGGTAGCGACGGGAAGCACTCGCACGTCGGCCTCGAAAACCCGGCCGAATGTCTCGTCGAGCCTGGCCGAGATCGCGTCTTCCCCGTAGGACGCGGCGGGGCCGCTATTGGCCGTGGCGATGGCCGCCATCACGGCCGGGTGGACCGGCGCCACGTTGTCGCTGACGAAGTTGCGTCCGGTCACGGCCTTCTCCCAAGAATTGCCGGGCGGGGTTAACCCTCCCGCCCGGCCGTTGCAAGCCGTATAATGACCGGCATCGATCGGAGGGCCGATGCGCAGTCCGGCTATCGCAACTTTTCTCGCCTTCGCGCTGCTTGCCGCGACGCTCGTCCCGGACGCGCGCGCGGCGGGCGCCGTGGACGAGCGGCTCGACGGGCCGGCAGTGGGTACGCAGGTGGGCGAGCTGGTCGTCGCCACCGATCAGGCGGGGACCCGGAGGGATTTCCGCTCGCTGCGCGGCAAGAAGGGGCTGATCCTCCTGTTCTCGCGCTCCTTCGACTGGTGACCCTTCTGCAAGAACCAGGCGGTCGCCTGGAACCGGCATCTGGAGGAGGTAAAGGCGCTGGGCTACGGGCTCGCCGCGGTCACCTATGACGGGGTGCCCGTGCTCGAACGCTTCGCCGGCCGGTCCGCGATCGGCTATCCCCTCCTTTCCGACAAGGGATCGAAGATCATCCAGGCGTTCGACCTGCTCGACCCGGGTCCCGCCAGATCGACCCCGTGGTACGGCATCGCCAAACCCATGATCGTGGTGATCGATGCCGGCGGCGCGGTGCGTCAGCGCTTCTCGACGCAAGGCTACCGCGACCGGCCGGAGGCGGGCGCGGTGCTGAAGGCGATCCGCGGCCGCGCCGGGTCCTGACCCGATTGCCCCTGTTCTTGCGGCGGAGCGCGGGTTAGCCTTCGCCCGCGATCCGACCCGGAGGGAGACATGGCGCAGAAACTCGACCGCTCGACCGAGGACCTCGGCAACATCGTCGCGCTCGAACACGTCAACGTGCAGATACCGGACCAGCGCCTGTCGACGCTGTTCTACGTCGCCGGGCTCGGGCTCACCCGCGATCCTTACCTGATGACCAGCACGAACAACATGTGGGTCAATATCGGGCGCAGCCAGTTCCATCTGCCGACCGGCGAGCCGCAGCGTCTGCGCGGCCGTGTCGGGCTGGTGATCCCCGATCTCGAAGGGCTGGTCCGGCGGCTCAAGAAGGTGGGCGATCAGCTCGAGGACACCGAGTTCGACTACACACCGGCGAACGACCATGTCGACGCGACCAGCCCGTGGGGCAACCGGATCAGGCTGCACGAGCCCGACGAGCGTTTCGGACGGATGCGCCTCGGCATGGCCTATGTCCGCCCCGACGTCCCGGTCGGCAGCGCCGCCGGCATAGCGCGCTTCTACGACGAGATCGTCGGTACCCGCGCGTCGGTCGGGGAAGAGGACGGCGCGCCGGCCGCGTTCGTCTCCGTCGGGCACAACCAGACGCTGATCTTCCGCGAGACCGAGGACCCGATTCCCGATTACGACAACCACCACATCCAGGTCTACGTCGCCGATTTCTCCGGCCCCTACGAACGCCTGATGGAGCGCGGGCTCGTCAGCCAGGAGGACGGGCAGCACCAGTACCGCTTCAAGGACATCGTCGATCCCGAAAGCGGCGACGTGCTGTTCACGCTGGAGCACGAGGTGCGCTCGATGACCCACCCGCTCTTCGCGCGCCCGCTGGTCAACCGCAACCCGGACCACACCAACTGGAACTACGTGCTGGGCTACGAGAACGAGCCGGCCGCGCTGCCGATCTGATGGGATCACACCCCGTCAGGCTCGGGTCCCTCATGGATTTGCGCGACCCGCGACGCCACTTCCTCGGCCGCCCGGATCAGCGCTTCCACCAGGTTTTCGTCAACATCGATCACGCCTTCGTACTCGGCGAGATTCCTTTTGCGATGCGCCTGATCGAGCACGCGCCAGTTCTCGTTGGGGAGACCGACCGTGTGCTCCAGGCATTGGAAGACCAGATAACGATTCTTGGCCCGAAAACCGGCTTTCCGCAGTGCCGCCAGCGACAAGGCATGCGCGGCGTTGTAGGCGAGATCGAACCGTGACTCGGGGCTGAGCTCCGCATTCTTCGCGTCCGCGAGTCGGGCGGTTCCAGAACGAATCAGTCCCGATACTTCGTCGCGTGTCGACGCCTCTGTCTTCAACAGGCCACGCGCGGCGAGATTGTCCAGATGCTCATTCGCCATCGAGGTTTCCCGCGACGACGATATGCGGCCCTTGCAGGATGCGGGTCAGAAACCCGGCCCCGGTCCGGCGCCGCTCCTCGAACTCGACCGGCGT